>JAUNIZ010000175.1 GCA_030523165.1 Prevotellaceae bacterium | reverse complement strand
ATTGTTTATCAGCAAGTTATAAAATGCATGTTTTTTGAGTGACGAAGTCAGGAAATAATAGGGCAAATATGATTTTTTCTTCCAAAATATTTGGAGAGAACCACATAAAAGCATACTTTTGCAGTGTACTATTGTAGTACACTATAAAACTCCAAATAAAGAGGAAAACAATAACAATATAAACAATTAAGGAAACAATATTAATAACAATTAAAACAACAATTATGGAAACAATTATCACCGCAGCAACAATTATGGCAATGTATCTTAACTCAGCATCAAATGTAAATTCACCTTATTGCTATAATGCGGACATTGAAAACGGTCAGGTGAAGACAATGTATGTTTACAATGTAGACGGCAACAGCTTGTCAGCACGTCTGGAGTATCAATACATCTACGATGATTTCGGACGTCTGACAAGCAAGACCGCTTTAAAGACAGATTCCTTCACAGGAAAGAAGTCGCCAAGCTATCGCCTTGAATATTGCTATATGGCAGACGGATATAGCGTTGAACACTGCAAATGGAATGAAAAGACAGAAAGTTTCGACCAAGCCAATAGTCGTACAGAGTACAGACATGTGATGGACAACGTAATTTCAGTTATGAACTTCGAGTGGGACGAGACTAAGAAAGACATGCTTTTGGTAGACAATATGCTTGTCATGTCAAGCGACAATATCTTGATGGCAACAAATGAAACTTTTAAATAAACAGAACAATAACATATAAAAATACGAAAGACTATGATTGAAATAAGTAATCTTAGCTATAAATACGCAGGTGCTAAGTCGTTTGTATTCAAAGACTTCAGCCTGAATCTTGAGAACAACAACATCTACGGTTTGCTTGGCAAGAACGGAATGGGCAAGTCTACGCTGCTTTACCTTATCTGCGGACTGCTCCGACAGAAAGAAGGAGAGATAAAGATAGACGGAACAGATATACGTAAACACTCACCGGAAACGCTCAGAGAGATATTCATTGTGCCTGAAGAGTTTGACCTCATGCCTATGAAACTGGAAAACTATCTGAAGATAAACGCTCCTTTCTACCCTAATTTCAGCCGTGAGGTACTTAAGAATTGTCTTAACGACTTCGACCTTACTATGGATCTAAACCTAAATGCCTTGTCAATGGGACAAAAGAAGAAGGTTTACATGAGCTTTGCTCTCGCGGCAAACACGCGCTATCTCATAATGGATGAGCCAAGCAATGGTCTCGACATACCGTCAAAGAGCCAGTTCAGAAAGGTTATTGCAAACAACATGAACGAGGAACGCACCATGATCATATCTACCCACCAGGTGCACGACGTAGAATCGTTGCTCGACCATATACTTATACTCGACCATTCTAAACTGCTTCTAAACGCTTCTGTAGCTGATATCTGCGACAAATACAGCTTCGAGTTCCGTTCATTAGGTGAACCGTCAGACGATGTCCTCTATGCCGAGCCGTCACTACAAGGCAACGCTATCATTGCTCCGAAGCAGCCTGGCAACGAGAGCACTACGCTTAATCTTGAACTTCTGTTCAATGCCGTTACGGAAGGAAAACTATATTAATTCATAATTAATAATTTATAATTCATAATTAGGGCATACGCCGTTTGATAATTTAAATTTATCTTCGATGACCGTTGGTTCAATAATGGCAAACCCTTTTGGTAATTTATAATTTAAATTTATAATAGTTATGGAATACGGACTTTTCGCTAAAACCTTCAAATGGGTACTCATGTCGGGAAAGAAAGACATAACGAATGCTTATTTTACATGTGTGGCGGTATTCTTTTTCTTCATGAATCTCAACATCATAACGTCAAATATACCAGGAGATAAAGTTTCTCTGATGATTTCCGAAAACATGACGAAAAACATTGTATTCGCAATAATATACACCATCGTAGGTACAAATGCCATGTTCAACAACATGAATACAAAGGAAAAGAGACTGATGTTCAAGATGCTTCCATCGTCAGACCGCTACAAGTTCCTGTCGTGCTTCTTGATCTACACCGTTGTATGGGTTATAGGTGTAGTTGTAGCTTTCGTTACAGCCGACCTTTTAGGCATGCTTCTGCGACAGCTTTGGTATGGCGACTATATATGCAGCGGTACAGCAATATTGCTTGATAAAGCATACTGGACAGACCATATTCACTTCTTATCAGAAAATGTTCCCACAGGCATTGCATTATTATTGCTCGCTGCAGGTACAATACTTCTGAACTCAATCTATGCCTTAGGCGGAACCTTCTTCAGCAAGGCAAAGTTCTTGTTTACCTCACTGATAATCCTTATCCTATTTATCATAGCAATAACAATGAACATTTCAATAGACCCTGAACGATTGTCGAATATCGTCATAGATATACATGTCGATAAAACAATAGAAGCATGCATAGCCTCAGCCGTGTGTCTAATCATCGCCGTGTTCAACTATTGGCTATCATACAGACTGTTCAAGCGTATGCAGGTTATCAACAACAAGTGGATTAATATATAACTCTAAATCAAGAAATCATGAATACATTTGATATAAAGCGCTTCTGTCAGTTGCTGCTTTGGACAATAACGACATCGAAGAAAGATATTCTTACCGTCTTGACGATATTCTTCATTGTGCTGACAGCAATGATAAACCTACCCTACATCATTGATTCAGGAGGAGGAATAGAGCAAGTAAGACTAATGTTCCTCTCCGTTGTGGCTATCGCATTTTCCGGTTACTATATTTTCGCGACAATTAACGGGTGTTGGATATACAGCAACATGGCGACAAAACAGCAACGCATTACGTTCAAGATGCTGCCTGCGTCAGACGTAGAGAAATATTGGGTGCGTGTAGTATATGTGATTGGCGTTTGGATAATAGGAGGTTTCATTGTCTTTTGTCTTGCCGACCTGTTCGGAATGCTTGTCCGTCTGATAATGTTCAACGACTATATAGGCAGCATAGTTTATGAAACCTTTAAGCCAAACAATGTAAACGAAACTGATCGCATGATGGTATTCGGCATGGATGGCGAAAGAGGAGTCATTTTGGCAAACCTGTTTCTGATATTCTCCCAGTCGATTTACGTGCTTGGAGGCGCATTCTTCAGACGCAGACAGTTCGTGTTTACATTATTGACAATCTTTGCTGCAGGCATTATCCTGCTGCTCCTTCTTGACATGAACAAAGACGCTGTACGCAATACTATTCGTTCTTTAGGCGTTGAAACTTTCTGCTGGATAATGAATATAGTGCTTGTAGTGTGGAGCATAGTGAACTACTGGCTTGCCTACGTCATATTCAAGCGCATGCAGGTTATTAACAACAAATGGATTAACGTATGAACTTTACAAACGAAAAAGCGATATTCGTACAGATAGCCGACCGCTTGTGTGACGAGATTCTTATGGGCAAATATGCCGACGACGAAAGAATACCAAGCGTCAGGGAGTATTCCGTGCTGCTCGAAGTGAACACCAACACGGCAGTAAAGTCATACGACCTGTTGGCATCTAACGGAATAATATACAACAAGCGAGGTCTTGGCTACTTTGTAACAAAGGGCGCAAAGGAAAGGATACTTGACGAGCGCAAGTCTGAATTCATGAAACAGAAGCTGCCCGAACTGTTTCGCAACATGGAAATGCTCGGCATCGACATCAGCGATGTAGAGCGAGCATGGAACGAAAGAGAATAGGTCATCAAGCATAGCCCGGCAGATAGTAATGCCGAAATCATAATCTGGAGTAGATTGCCATAAATATACTCTCTCTCAAAACCTATAAAAAAACATCTTTACCAGAGTGAGAAAACATGGCTTTCTTTTCGCCGGGCATGCTTTATATTGCCTATACGTGACAGACAAAAATCATTGTTGTGCAACCTTTTGTCTGCCTATTACGTCAAACATGAAAACAGTTAAGAATCATGATACATCTAAAAGACATAAACAAAACCTATAACAACGGGCAGCCTCTGCATGTTCTGAAAGGCATAAACCTTGACATAGACAAGGGAGAGTTTGTCTCTATAATGGGAGCATCAGGCTCAGGCAAGTCTACGCTGCTGAACATTCTTGGCATTCTCGACAACTATGATTCGGGCGAATACACACTGGGAGGCACTCTGATAAAGAACCTTTCTGAAAGCAGAGCAGCAGAATATCGCAACCGAATGATAGGTTTCATATTCCAGTCGTTCAATCTTATATCGTTCAAAACTGCTGTCGAGAACGTTGAACTGCCGCTGTTCTATCAGGGAGTAAGTCGCAGACAAAGGCACAAAATGGCTATGGAGTATCTTGAAAGGCTTGGTTTGGCACAATGGGCAGACCATTATCCAAACGAAATGTCAGGCGGTCAGAAGCAGCGTGTAGCTATAGCACGTGCGCTTATCACACGCCCGCAGATAATTCTTGCCGACGAACCCACCGGCGCTCTCGATTCAAAGACGAGCGTAGAGGTGATGAAGCTGCTGAAAGAACTCAACGAAAACGACGGAATGACCATTGTAGTGGTTACGCACGAAAGCGGAGTGGCTAACGAAACCAACAAGATAGTGCATATAAAAGACGGCATAATAGGCAACATAGAGATTAATCTCGACCATCATGCATCGCCTTTCGGCGCTGACGGAGTGATGAAATAAACCGTCTACAGCAAGCAGTTTGTTGCCAAAGCTGCAACGAAAGCTATTCACAATAGAAGAAAATCGCACTATAGCAGCAACGAAAGTCATTCACAACAGAAGAAATATAACATTATAGCGGAAACAGAATCCATCTACAACAGAAAATATATATAACACCATGTATGACATTTTCAAAGAAATAACAGCCACCATGAAGCGCAACAAGCTTCGCACTGCTCTGACGGGCTTTGCCGTAGCTTGGGGCATTTTCATAATCATATTCCTGCTTGGAGCAGGCAACGGGCTTATCAATGCGCAACTTCTGCAGCGCAACCGCTTCATGGCAAACTCTATGATGGTAGGCGGGGGATATACCTCTAAGGCAAACGACGGCCTGAAAGAGGGGCGCGACATACAGCTTGACGACAATGACATATATATAACAAGCCATAGTTTCAAGCAGAATGTAGACGAGACAGGTGCTATTTCCGTGAAAAGCGGCATTACCTTCGCCAACGGCGAGAACTACATAAACGGCAAGCTGAGCGGTGTTTATCCAAACTATCCGAAAATAAACAAGATAGAAATGCTACACGGAAGGTTTATCAATCAGATAGACATGAATGAGTCAAGGCGCGTCATTGTTCTCAGTGCAGACGACGCAAAGGAACTTTCTGGCGGCAAGACAGCCAACATGCTAGGGCAATACGTGAAGGTAGGCGACATGGCTTTCCGCATAGTGGGCATCTACAAAACCGACAGAAGCGGAATGAACGCTGACATATTCACGCCGTTTACAACATTCAGAGCAATATACAACACAGGCAACAAGCTTGACAACATCGTGTTCACGTTTCACGGTTTACCTACAGAAGAGGCTAACGACGAGTTTGAAACGCAATACAAGGCGCGCGTTAACCGCAACCACAGAGCTGCTCCCGACGATGAAAGCGCGGTGTGGATATGGAACAGATTCACGCAGAACATGCAGATGGACACAGGCATTGGCATAATCAGAACGTCATTGTGGATAATCGGCCTGTTCACTCTGCTAAGCGGAATAGTAGGCGTAAGCAACATTATGCTCATAACCGTCAAGGAACGCACACGAGAGTTCGGCATACGTAAGGCTATCGGAGCAAAGCCTTGGTCCATACTAAGGCTTATAATAACCGAGAGCGTGATAATAACTACATTCTTCGGATATATCGGAATGATGGCAGGAATAGCTGCCAACATGTATATGGACAATACCATCGGCAACATGAAGATGGATTCGGGAATGTTTGAAGCTACCATGTTCTATAACCCTACCGTAGGCTTAGACGTGTGCATATCGGCAACGCTGGTGATGATTCTTGCAGGAACGATAGCCGGGCTTATACCTGCACGAAAGGCAGCTGCAATACGCCCTATAGAGGCTCTAAGGGCAGAATAGGCATGTTTGTGCCAAGACATTTGCACTTATGCCTTCAAATATATCAACGGAAACAATGCATTACTGACGAAAGGAATAATGTAAAAACACGACAATGACAATGAAAAGAACGTTTCTTCCAAGATTCGACATTGACCGCTACCGCGAGATACTCGACACTCTGTCGAGAAACAAGACGCGCAGCTTCCTCACAGGCTTCGGCGTGTTCTGGGGAGTGTTCATGCTCGTGGCGCTGCTCGGTGGCGGACAAGGGCTGAAAGACCTGCTGCAGAACAACTTCAAAGGCTTCGCCACTAACTCGGCAATAATATTCGGAGATGCTACGACAAAGCCATACGCAGGCTTCAGAAAGGGCAGACAGTGGAGCATGGTCTACAAAGACGTGGAACGGCTTAAGCACAATGTGCCTGAACTCGACGTGGTTTCGCCTGTCATATCGCGCTGGGGAACAAACGCCGTTCATGCAGACAAGAAGTCAAGCGTAACGCTTAAAGGCCTGCTGCCCGACTATCAGCATGTGGAAACTCCAAAGCTGTTCTACGGCAGATATCTCAACGACATGGACATAATGCAGAGCCGTAAGGTGTGTGTGCTGGGCAAGAAAGTATACAAGAATCTTTTTCCCGAAGGCGGTGACCCATGCGGAAAGAAGATCTGCATAGACAAGATATACTACGATGTGGTAGGCG
Source organism: Prevotellaceae bacterium (assembly GCA_030523165.1). Classification (GTDB taxonomy): domain Bacteria; phylum Bacteroidota; class Bacteroidia; order Bacteroidales; family Bacteroidaceae; genus Prevotella. Next base: position 778 of record JAUNIZ010000175.1, on the reverse strand, counting down.
TTGACTACAGTTCGGGCAACATCAGCGTAAACGGCAGCGCAGACGAATCGGTAATTGTGCCTCTAACGCTTCTGCAGAAGGCATACAACCAAGGCGACAGCATACAGCTTCTGTGCGTTACGGCAAAGCCCGGAATAACGATGGCAGACATCACTCCGAAGATGAGAGAGGTGATAGCCCGCGCACACAAGATTGACCCTACCGACGAGAAGGGCATTACGGTGTTCAACACAGAGGTGATGTTCGGCATGGTAGACAGCCTTTTCAGCGGCGTCAACTTCCTTGTGCTGCTCGTAGGCATAGGCACTGTGCTGGCAGGCGGCATAGGCGTGAGCAACATAATGATGGTAACTGTGCGCGAACGCACTACGGAGATAGGCATCAGACGCGCCATAGGAGCCACGCCGATGAACATTCTGGGGCAGATAATAAGCGAAAGCATAATACTAACGGCTGTAGCGGGAATGAGCGGAATATTGTTTGCCGTAGGCATACTTGAAGCGCTCGAACTGGCAAACACGTCTGACGGCATTGTTTCGGCACGCTTTCAGGTAGATTTCTGGACAGCTATAGGAGCTGTAGCTTTTCTCGCTGTGCTGGGCATCCTTGCCGGCCTTGCCCCTGCTGCAAGGGCTATGCGGATAAAGCCTGTCGACGCAATGAGAGACGAATGACGCATTCAAGCCAAAAGAAAGTTAAAGACAGAACAACGGCATTACATCAAACAGATTACTGCAACATGCAGAAACTAATACTGCAACATGCAGAAGCTGATAAC
>JAUNIZ010000174.1 GCA_030523165.1 Prevotellaceae bacterium | reverse complement strand
CATATTTAAAAGATGGTAATATATTATTTGTAAAACAAAATATTCAAAGTAGTTATCAAACTATAGAAACTGTTCTTAATGTAACTTTTGCAGAAAGTATATTCACTGAAAACGATGTAAATAATGGTAAATTAGTAGCAGAGTTTTCTGAGACAACATTAGACGGAGCTGAAGGAACAAATGTAAAGACATTCACATATAATCTTTTTACTGCAGAAGGACTTAATTCAGAGTGGACAAATGGAACTCTCGCATCTGATGCCAAGAACTTGTCTACATTAAAGATAGTATATGAAAACAATAGTAGTTTACCTGAATCATGTGAACTTAATTTCCCTACGTGGATTAGTGCAAAATATTTACGTTGGGTGTTGTTAGATGGAAGTGGAAATATTGTTACTACCGAAGTCTTTTCTTCTTCAGATACAAACTATACTCAGAAGAATGGAAATTATATATGGTTTAACGATGGCTTTTCAGCTACATCAGCTGCGAAGACTATTACACTTACAGTACCAGATAATAGCAATTGGGCGAATTATAAAGTTGTGTGCTATTGGGCTGACGATATAACTGGTTTGGATATGAAAACTGATGATAGCGGAACTGCATATTATCTTTCTGATCCGACTACATTGACAGGTTCTTACACATGGAGTTTTTTCTCTTCCCTAAAAAGAAGTGATTTTGGTATAAGTGCACCGACTTATAGTAATGATGCTGTATCGTCATTGAAAATTGTATGGGATGGAGAAAATACAGTATTGTTCCCATTAAGTGATCAGATGGACATTATTTTAGAAAAATTAGGTAAAACAAGTATATCGGATATAAGTAATTTATATATATGTTTGTATCTTAACAAGAATTCATATGATAATTCAGGTTTGTATATAACATCTGGTAATGACTTCTATCAGTGTTATGGTCAAAAATATTGGCTTTTCAATACAACACAAGCATCATCTATTTTATCCGATGGCTTGGATGTCACTCTTACTAAAGCAAACGGTTTTGGAAACAGTGATTTTTCTGGTGCATATATACTTATTTCTGACCAAAAGCCAACAATCAACTCTACAACAGGGCTAATAACTGCGCACCCGTCATCATTTAGCTTAAAAATATCCACGGAGTTAGTAAAGTCAAGCGAAATTGTATTTACTCCTCATGCTACTGCTTCTTCTCTTATCGGTGAAGAAATAAATACTATGGTAGATAATGATGCAACAACTGTAGATGTACAAGTAGATAAAAATGCGCTTGTTGAGAAACTAAAGACTATAGAAGGTAATGATGGCAGTCTTGATAATTTTTATCTTCGTTGGTATGTTGTTGATGCCGATGACCAAATTGTTACTTCTTCTGCAAGTCTTCTTGATAATGACTTCTGTACATCTGCAACTAATTATGGTAAATATTGGTACTCTGCTATTTCAGATGGAACAGTAGACGATGCTCTGAAAATGACATTCAATCAAAGTTCTAATCTTACCAGTTATAAAGTTGTATGTGTACTTACAAATACTCCATCAGGCGTTGAAACATTGGGAAACTATGTACTTACAGAACCAGAAGTTATTGCTAAATATACATATACATTTACTTCTATCCGTGATTTGCCAATTACTCCCGGAAGTACAGAGAATGCTGTAAAGAAAGTCTATATCAAATCAATGACTGACGGTGACTACCAGGCTGTTTTAAGTGATATAAGTAATAATACTTATGCAGATTTTAAGGAAGCCTTCGATGGAAAAGGTCCAAATGATGGATTGGAGTCTTTTTACGTTCGTTGGTACGTTACAGATGCACAAGGTAATGTAGTCGGAACGACAGGATTGGCAACTAATGGATACACCATTAGGGGCAATGGAATATATTGGTATGGTACTAAAGAGACGCAAGAAGATTGGCGAATGAGTAGTCTATCCGATTTCATGTCACAAACATTCACAAATACTACCAGTTCCACTTCTTTCCTGTGGTCACAATACAATGTTGTATGTGTGGTAAGTGATGAGACGCCTGTTGTGTCAGATGGATACATAACAGAAGAACCAGAGATAAAAGGAATGTACACCTTTAAGTTCAGAACAAATGACGATGCTCCCTTTGTACATTACGGTGGTTATGACTATGAAAAGAAGGGCAATCAGGCAGGCTCAGACTCTCCTTTCAATGCAAATGGAACTCAGAAGACTCATGAAGTGAACTATTATTACTTTGTGAATGGAGGAGAAGAGAAAGACTTGATATTGCCATTCCAGAATTACTCATCAAGTGGTCAGAATATAGAACCTCGTGGCTACTTCAGATGGTATGATTGGAAGACAGATGCCCATTCAACACGTCTGACTCGCAGTGGTGACCGCTCATTGTTGAAACAGCTTACCAACAATTCTGAAAACGTATCTGATTATAAAGGTTGGGCGGCAATAGGCATAACAGCCAATGCTTGGCAAGATAATATTGGTGTTGTATATACAGCTCCAGCAGATGCAGACAAAGCAGACTGGGAAGGAGATGTGATAGCCTGTGACGTAAGCCGATACAAAGACGGTGGCTATGGTTACAGAGCTGATGCAAACGGAAATAAAACCAATTGGGATGAGCCTACAGTAAATGTAAGATATATCTTCCATATTTATTCAGCCAAAAAGATAGCAGCTGATATACAGGCTGCACTTGTGGAAAATTCAATCAAGTCTTATGAGGACAATGAATATACCACATTGGGTATTGATGGCTCTACGAGCACCTCTGGCAGTATAAATGGTGGGTCAACGAGTATACACCTTCGTTTGGCGTATAATGATATAGACCGTTACTATTTTCATCCTCTGACAGAAGCAGGAAAGAAAATACAGATTCCGTTTGTGGAGAGTGAGGAAGGCACAACAGGTTTTAATTTTGAGAATGAACATTTCTCAACAGACCTTGTCCATGCCACAAGTACCTATTGGTATATCTATGACTCTTCAAGAGACTATTATACGATATTTAGTGCAGATAAAAATGATGTTCGCTTTTGTGAGATTTCTTTGAACGCATTAAATAGTGCTACATGGTATAATGTTTCTAATGACACAGAAGCATCTGGAGTAAAAATAGGTTTAGGAGATGTATTCTATGTTGTGGCTTATCTGACGAATAGCACCGAAAATAAAGACAATATATGTCCTGTAGCCAACTATATGTGTCTTTTCCAGAACTCAAAGCCATTGACTCCAGACGAGTTTGATGCAAGTGTGGAGAGTCGTACAGTGGAATATCTGGAGAAGCACTATAAGCAGGCAACCGACCCAATGAGCTTCGACAGTGACAACCCTGACATGGATTATTCTGAGCCGACTAAAGAGAATAATATCAGTAAGCGCCCATCAAAATTCGCAAACCGCTTTTATGGATTCGTATATGGAGATCAGATACCTGATGCTGATAACTATAGTGAGATAAAAGATAATACACCATTGCACGGTGAGTATGGACTTTATAAGTCTGCAAACAAATCAGGAGTCTCAGACAAAGCTTCTGGATATAGATGGTGGAATAGGGATTGGGAAAGTAGAACTCTATATGACAGAACATATAAACTCTCAAACGGAGCACAATATGGATATTTCCTTTATACTGATGCTTCAGATGAGAGCCGAAGACTGTGTGGAAAAGAATTTGACGGAAACTTGTGTCCTGGTTCAACATTTGTTTTTTCTGCTGCAGTAGCCAATCTTACGGAAAACGCAAATTACCAGATAGAGCTTCAGTTTAAGTTGTACGGCATTGACGATAATGATAACTATAAACTGCTTCACTCATTTAGTACGGGTGAGTTTGGTTCTACTACTCTTATGGGACTATGGTATCAGATATTCTCAAAGATAACTCTCCAGAAGAGTGTACATCCAGAGAACTACAGCAGGTTCTATTTGTCAGTAGACAACTATTGCTCTCGTGGTGCTGACGGTGCAGACTTCGCTATAGATGATATCCGCATGTATCATCGTGCAGCAATGGTGAGTGCTATTCAGGAGTCTCCTTTGTGTGAGGATAATAAAACGGTCGATGGAACTACAGAAAATTCTGCAAAATTCAAGCTAAGAATGTTGTACACAAGTCTCCGTGCTTTGGCTGAATTCCAAGATATGGGTAGCGATGCAGAACCTAAGACTATGTACTATCGTTTTGTTAAGAGTGACGGTACTCCTGTTAAGACAGATTACAATGGCGATGGAACAGAAACAGAGTATGGTACATTCTATGTGCATAACTCTTGGGATAAAGTTCCAGAAGCTAATCAGGAAACTATAGACGGTGATAATTATTTCATTATTGCAAATAAAGAGTTTACACTAGATCCTGATGAGACATATTATGTGTCTGTATATATTCCGGACAATGATGAAACTACGGCTCCATCATCAGACAATCCTTCATGGGGTAGCCCGGATATGACATGCTCTGTGTATAGTGAGTATTTCCAATTGGTTAAGCAGTCTGTTACTATAACAGACTCTAACGGTCAGGTCGTTACAAACTTGACAAAGGACTGTGGTGCTGAATCATTAAGCACCTATAGCATCAATGCTGTTATTCGTACCACAGATCAGGAAATCGGCGGATCTATAGATTTGTCAGAGGTGCCATTAGACTGGTTTATCGGCTCTGCGTCTGAATTCTCTGCAATAGAAGATCTTCAAGAGGCATTAGCTAATTATCGTACAAGCTATCCTAAAGCAACGACATTGAATACCGCATACGGGACGACAAATCCTACTTATTACGGATTGTTGAAAAAATATGTTGATGGAGTAACCGAAGCAGACGGTACGTATCATCAGTTGTTGCTCCTTGCTTCAGACAATCTGACTAATGCAAATTACACACTGAAAGGTGGTTCATATACTATAACAGTTATCCCTGTGAGCACAGAAATGACCGTAGGTAGCGTGACATATAAAATATGTCCTGATCCGATGGATTTTACTATAAATGTGGTTGAGGATGGACCTGTTGTAAATCTTGGTTTCAGTGACGAGACATATCCTTCAGACACTTATTATCGTACTGTGCGCTTGGGTCTGCCACAACTGGAGGAACTCAAAGAGAGTGGTGGTGTGCTGAAACTGCCAATACACAGTGTTGAACTTATGGGAACGGAAACAGAAGGTAAATTGAACTTTAATGTTGACAATGTAACTACAAACATTGTGCTAACTGCAACAAACGACCCGACATATCTCACTGACGGAGAATTATCGTCAGACAAGACAAATGTAGTAATAGCCACCATCACAGGTGAGTCAATGGCTCATAATGCTGAGACATTGGACATAAAGTTTAATGACGATATTCTGACCATGCTTCATGAGGGCTACTACTATGAGGTGATGTTCACATATAAGCAGGAAACGGAAAATACTACATTAGCCTGTGCTGGTGAGACATATTTCCGCATAAACGTAGTACCGGAATACGTCACATGGAATCCGACAGCCGATGATGGACTGAACAACAACTGGAACAACGACACTAACTGGATGCGTTCTTCTGCAGCAGAGTTATACAAGTCTGCAACAGACTATACCGACTATGGTACAGGAGACTACTCTAAGTTGACCACGCAAAACTCGTTTGTGCCAATGTCGTTCACGAAGGTGACAATGCCTACACCGACAGGAAACAACCCGTCTCCACGTCTCTCATATCTGATGAAGATGTCAAACGGCCGTCTCTCAAATCTGTCTAACGATGAATATCCTGCTACATCAGAGATAGAGTATGACATTATGGTGAACAGCGCACTTACTGGTACTGATTATGAGTGCTGCAAGTTCTATGGTAACACCTGTAGCGAAATCTACTTCAAGCCAGATGCAGAGCTTCGTCAACAGCAGTATCTCGTATATGAAAAGGCATGGGTAGAGAAGGAACTGGAACTTAACAAGTGGTATATACTCGGCTCACCTCTATATGGAACAGTGGCAGGAGATATGTATGTGCCTTACGCTACAGGTCAGCAGACCACAGAGGCATTCACTGATATAACATTCGGCAACGACTATAGCCGCAAGCTATATCCGTTCTATCAGAAAGCATGGGATAAGAGCGATGTAAAAGAGTATAAGTCTGACGGAAGTTCTTGGGGTGCATACGACTATCCAAGCGGTCTTACCACTATGCCGGATGCGATCAATATGGAGTCACTTCTCTGGAGCCATATATATAATGATGTGACGGAGTCTTATGCCCCGACATATACCGACGAGACACAGAACTCAGGAACAGGCTCACTGACAGGCTTTGCAATAAAGGCTGGTGACGATTACTTCCCGTCGTCATCAACAACAGAAATAACAAACAATGCCTTGATACGTCTGCCTAAGGCTGACGATAGCTATACATATTCTGGCAGTTCATCATCTACCACAATCACACGTGTGGGAGACAGATACAAGATGATAATTGCTGCCCAGACCACAAGCACTAACAAGGCTCCAGTAAAGGTGAAGCTGATGGGCAATGCATCAGGCGATAACCTTTATTACCTGACATACAACCCGTATATGGCAACACTTGACATGAAGAAGTTCTTTGCCAATACCGACAATGCCGCAGTACTGGATGCAACAAGCTATTGGGTGATAAAAGACCAGACGGTAGAGAGCGGTAATGTCAGAACCATTGCAGGTGAGACAGACGGATATATTGCTCCTATGCAGGCGTTCTTTGTTAAGGCTTCTTCTGTTGACCCTGTGATAACGTTTACCACAGACATGACTACAGAGAGTCAAATCATAAAGGGTGTAACAACACAGGCAGCCATGCAGACAACACTGCTGACGCTTGAGGCGGAGAACAGTGTTGGCTCAAGTACTTCATACTTAGCAGTCAAGCCTGGCACTAGCGTTGAGTTTGATGAAACAGAAGATGCAGAACTGTTGTATGACAATCTCTTTGAGAGTGTTCCTACCGTTTATACCGTTGCAACAGACCAGACAGTATCCTTGAATGCTCTGCCTGGAATAGACTGGGTGCCAATGGGTGTTGTTTGCAGTAAGACAGGGGATGTGATTCTTTCTGTGACAGGTTTGTCAAAGTTCAGCGAAACTCTCTATCTCTATGATGCAGCTACAAAGAGCTATACAGAGCTGAATGATACGGAGACGCTGACGATAAAGAGCAACGCTCACGGAAGATACTTCTTGACAACATCGGATGGTACGACAGGCATAAGGACTGATGTGGCTTCAGCCAATGGTTCTGTGAACTGCTATTCACCACAGGCAGGTCTGATAGTTGCTACTGCAACGGCAGACGACGTGATGAACAAGGTGATGGTTTACGGCACAGACGGCAGTATGGTGAAACAGGTGCTTGTAGACAATGAGATATCATGCAATATCAATGTACCGCGCGGTATATATATCGTGAAGGTAATGACCAACGGCAACACAGAGCCTGTAGTCAGGAAACTGAGTGTAAGATAATTATTCTTGAATAGAGAAATATATGTATACCTCAAATCCGCAACCTATAGGGTTTAGTGGGATTTTGCTTGCAAAGCGAC
>JAUNIZ010000173.1 GCA_030523165.1 Prevotellaceae bacterium | reverse complement strand
ATATGGTAAATAGTACAAACTTGACAACGGAAGAAATTACCCACATTATTTGCAATATTTGGGGGCCGGTAACATACGACCAAGAACAATTGATTTCAGAAAACATTACCATTGAAAATTACACTAAAGGCGAGATAATATATAAAGAACTTGAACATCCAAAAGACATTTTCTGTCTTATACAAGGCAAGGTAAAAATACATAAAGAAGGTATAAGCCGCAGAAGCCAGATAGTAAGAGTCATCAGACCAGTTGAGATGTTCGGGTTCAGAGCATATTTCGCACATCAAGATTACGAAACCGCTGCTTTAGCTATTGAAAAGTCTATTGTAGCGCGAATACCTCTAGAATTAGTAGTACAACTAATTAAAGAAAATTCAAATATATCACTATACCTTATAAATCAGCTGGCAATCAGACTAGGTGATGCAGACCGACGCACAATTAGCCTGACACAAAAGCATATCAGAGGCAGACTTGCAGAAGCTATTTTATTTTTAAAGAAAAGCTATGGTCTTGAAGAAGACGGTTGCACATTGAGCATCTATCTGAGTCGTGAGGAAATGGCTAACCTCTCAAACATGACTACAAGCAACGCTATACGAACTCTTTCAGCTTTTGCAGAAGAAAATCTGATTGCTATAGACGGAAGAAAAGTGAAACTCATAAACGAAAAAGGGCTTATATCCATCTCACAAAAGGGATAAAAGCCAAATATTCTGTCGCTAGGCTATGCTGTTATCAAGGAATTAATTAGCAACGTGCTAAAAAAGAAAGCAATCTGTCGCTAGGCTATGCTGGCATCAAGAAATCAATTACCAACATAAAAAGGAAGCTATTTCTTTCGCTAGACTATGCAGGTATCAAGAAATTAATTACCTCTTGCTCAACAGTTATAGAATATGGTCCAACAGGTGTCTTCATCAACCGACCGTCTATACTGACCATTGCCCTTACTGCCTCATTCACAGTCACTTCACGTGTTCTATATGGGTGTACACTATGATGATTCAGAAACTTACCTGTTATCAAGAGATAAAAACCTTCAAATAGCTGAGTCATTTCCGGGTGATAGACCACAGAAACATCAAGTAGACCGTTATAAGGCACTGCATTAGGAGTCTGCCCATAGCCCGATGCATTACCTATGCAAACTGTCATAACCTTACGCTTGATAATATCAGAGTTTATCTTAATGAACATCTTATAATCAAGGCGTTGGAATATCATCAATATTAAAGAGAACAAGAAAGACAATGTTCTTGAACCGAAAAGCCTACGTGTCTGCTGGCGAAGATTCATTATTGCCGATATCAATCCTATGTTTATGCAATTAAGGAAATATCTACGACATTTGTCTCCATCTGCATTGGTATATCTTATACATCCTAAATCTATTTTCCTGACACGATGTTCCTTCAGCCAATCTATTGTCTTTTCAATATCACTCTCCTTGAATCCCCAATAATGGGCAAAATCGTTCATAAGTCCATTAGGTATCAATCCTAAAGCAATAGATTCACGAACCTCCTTGTCTGCAGACATCAGACAATTAACGGCATCGTTAAGAGCAGAATCTCCTCCTACGATAACTATTGTCTTATACCCATTATTTATCATCATGTTTATAAGCCTTGTAACACCGTCAGGGTTTTCACTTTGGACAAAATCAAAGTCTATATTGCGCTCTTTGAGGCAATTCTCTATCTTTGTCCAACGTTTCTTTGAACTTTTGATTCCATGCTTAGGGCAATACAATATGCCCCATCGTGTATTATCTATAGCCATAACCCTTTGATATTAATGGTTTTCTTATAAAAGATTCTCAATATATTCTATCTTCTTTTCCATCGGCAACATAGCATTTACCCAATTTATCTTAAAGCCTCTGCGCTCCATGCCTCTAAACCATGTCATCTGACGCTTGGCAAACTGGTGTATTGCTATTTCCAATGAACGATACATTTCATCGTAACTCAACTTTCCTACAACATATTCTGTAACATATTTGTATTCAAGCCCATAATAAATAAGGTCTTCTGCAGGTATCCCTTTATCTAGCAAACCCTTGACCTCTTCTATCATACCCGCATCAAGTCGTTGCCTTAAGCGTCTTGATATTTTTTTCCTACGCTCTTCCCTATCGATATCTACACCTATTATTATAGTGTCAATCTTAGGAAATTCACGCTCTACTACTGGAGTATGCTTGTAGTAAGTTTCTATCTCTATAGCCCGAATCGCTCTTTTAGCGGTATCTACATCTGTCGTATTATGCATAACCGAGCCATTTTCTTCTTTGAGAGCAACAAGAATGTCTGTAAGTTCCTTCATGCTCTTTCCTTCAAGACTAGCCCTAAGCTCCATGTTTTCAGGAACGGGTATAAGCCTATACCCTTTCAATACCGCTTCTATATATAGTCCTGTGCCACCACAAAGAACAGGCGTCACATTCCTGCTTCTAATATTTTCGTAAGCGTCAAGGAAATCTCTCTGATATTCAAAGACATTATATTTTGTTCCTGGCTCGACAATATCTATGAGATGATATGGTATTTGTTTTCCATCTACCACATAATCTTCCAAATCTTTTCCTGTTCCGATATCCATATTTCTATAGACCTGACGGCTATCAGCGCTTATTATTTCTGCATCAAGTTTTGCGGCTAATGCTGAAGCCAAAGCCGTTTTACCAGAAGCAGTCGGTCCTAATATAGTTATCATATTTTTCATTAGACAGGGTTTTCCATATTAATTTATTTGCAAACTTACGAAAAATAGCTGGAATAACCCAATAAAAATGAGAAATAACACATATATTTATATAAAACAAAACCGTCTGACAAGATGCCAGACGGTTATTATGTAATACGGTTATTAAAGATTAACCATTGTATTTCTTCATGATCTTGATGAGGTCAACTACCTTGTGTGAGTAACCAATCTCATTGTCATACCAAGAAACAACCTTAACGAATGTATCTGTCAAAGCGATACCAGCCTTAGCGTCGAAGATTGATGTCAATGGGCAGCCAAGGAAGTCAGAAGAAACAACAGCATCTTCTGTGTATCCGAGTACACCCTTCAATTCGCCCTCTGAAGCTTCCTTCATAGCAGCGCAGATTTCATCATACTTAGCTGGCTTAGCGAGGTTAACTGTAAGGTCAACAACAGAAACGTCCAAAGTAGGAACACGCATTGACATACCAGTCAACTTACCGTTAAGTTCAGGAATAACCTTACCTACAGCCTTAGCAGCACCTGTTGAAGAAGGGATAATGTTGCCAGAAGCAGCACGACCACCACGCCAGTCCTTCATAGATGGACCGTCAACAGTCTTCTGAGTAGCTGTTGTAGAGTGAACAGTAGTCATCAAACCGTCTGTGATACCGAACTTGTCATTCAAAACCTTAGCGATAGGAGCCAAACAGTTAGTTGTACAAGAAGCGTTAGATACGATTGTCTGACCTGCATATTTGTCTGTATTAACACCGCAAACGAACATGTCAGCCTGACGTCCGTCTTCACCCTTCTTAGAAGGAGCTGAAAGAACTACATACTTAGCGCCAGCCTCAAGGTGCTTCTCAGCACGGTCCATTGTCAGGTAAAGACCTGTAGACTCAACTACATACTCTGCACCGATTTCGTCCCACTTCAAGTTAGCTGCATCTCTTTCTGCAGTAACACGGATGTGATTACCGTTAACAATCAGTTCGCTCTTCTCAACGTCAGCCTCGATTGTACCTGCAAACTGACCGTGCATTGTGTCATACTTAAGCATGTAAGCCATGTAATCAACAGGAAGAAGGTCATTGATACCTACTACAACTACGTCTTTTGCGTTTGCCTCTTCAAGAGTTGAACGGAAAACGAAACGGCCGATACGGCCAAATCCGTTAATACCAATTTTAATCATCTTTTCTTTTTTTATTTTAAAGGGTTAAAATATTTCCTTAAATTATACCTATTGCCTATTTAGCGACCCTATTAGGAGTAATGAATAACCAAAAGTTGACGCCTATCGGCACTTTTTTTCTTTTTCGACCGCAAAGTTACAAAAAATATTTTATATTTGCATGAGATTATAATATTAAATTATATAAAAATTCTACTCATGGGCAAATTTATAAATGAATTCAAAGCATTTGCAATCAAAGGAAATGCTGTAGACATGGCTGTCGGTGTAATTATCGGAGGCGCTTTCGGAAAGATCGTAACATCTGTCGTTAACGACATCATCATGCCTCCTATCGGCTGGCTTATCGGTGGTGTCAACTTTTCTGACCTTAAGGTTACGCTTCCCGCACTTGACTTAGGCGCTGAAAAACTGGCTCCTGCTACTATCAACTATGGTAGTTTCATTCAGACGCTCTTCGACTTTACGATTATCGCTCTTTGCGTTTTCATGCTCGTTAGAGGAATAAACAGACTATCTAAGAAAAACGAAGAGAAACCGAAAGAGCCTGAAAAGCCGAAAATGACTAATGAGGAAAAACTATTGACAGAAATCAGAGACTTGCTCAAGAAGTAAACTGTCTTTTCTTCGCCAATAATCTATCATTGTCAGAAAGCATAGCTTTGCTATGTCTAAAACATAGTTTTACAATAGCTAAAACATAGTTTTATTAGTCGTAAAGTGCCGCTTTACGACTAATAAATCTTTACCTTATTTATATATAAAGTAGCTGCCGTTTTTGCCTTGGGCATATTTCTCAAGAAGCTTGATGATAAAGTCGGCATTAGCCCTTACATTTTCCTCGTTGCCGTCATAGCCGTTTATTAGCACAAATAGACGAGTGGTATTTATGTCAATTTTAGTTCGCTCGTTGTCGCTCGTCGGTGTTCCTACTCCTCCCAACGCATCACGATATACCGGAAGCCCGGCTATATTTATCATTCCGCGACCTATTCCCTCGTAAGGTTCGCCTTCACGGCCTACACCCAACGTTAGTGTGTCGCCTTGAAACTTGTCTGCATCAAAGCCACCGATACTATAGCCGAAAGCTATGCTTGCAAGATTTATCAAGTCTACAAGCGTGTCTATCTGATAAAGAGCCTTGCCCTGCAACATTCTGCGGATAAGAGCTTCTGACGCTGGCCTATAGCGGCTTGGGTCTTTACCGCAGGCACGGTAGACTCGTCTTGTAGCTTCTATGCCTGATATATGCTTTATTGTCTCTGTGGTATACGATGAACGGTATTTCTCGCCCCACTCTTCTATCTCCAGCCAAAGTTCCTTGCTATATTCAGAATTTACAACGTCAGCAGAAACAGCAGCCCCGACAAAGCCTGGGCAAACATGTTCTATCTCGTCTGATACTATTACTTTCATCTTTACTGTATTTTGGTTTGTGTTATTTGCTTGTCATGATTCCAGCATATTCAGAAACGTCTGCTCGTCAATTACAGGTATTCCGAGCTTCTCAGCTTTCTGCAGTTTAGAAGGCCCCATGTTCTCTCCTGCAAGTATAAACGATGTCTTGCCGCTTATGCTTCCAACGTTCTTTCCTCCGTTCTGCTCTATTATCTGCTTGTATTCATCACGGCTATGCTGGCTGAACACACCGCTAATGACAATCGACTTGCCTGAAAGCTTGTCGGTAGATGCCTGCATCTGTTCATCACTCAACGACATCTGCAATCCATAGGCACGCAAACGCTCTACGATTTCCTTGTTCAACGGGTTTCTGAAATAGGTCATCACGCTCTTGGCTATTACCTCTCCTACCCCTTCTACCTCGGTCAGCTGCTCTAAAGAGGCATTGACAAGAGCATCAATATTCTTGAAATGACGCGCCAGCAGACGAGCAGACGTTTCTCCTACGAAGCGAATACCTAAAGCGAACACTACACGCTCGAATGGAACTTGCCTTGAAGCGTCAATGCCGTTCACTATCTTCTGTGCCGATTTCTGTCTGCTTCCGTCTCCGTTTATCTGCTGCACCTCTATCTTATATAGGTCAGCTATGTTGCGTATAAGCCCATGACGATAGAAATCGTCTACCGTCTCTGGCCCCATGCTGTCTATGTTCATCGCCTTGCGCGAGATGAAATGCTCTATCCTACCTTTTATCTGAGGCGGGCAACCAGAATCGTTAGGACAATAGTATGCTGCCTCGCCTTCATATCTTACAAGCGGTTCGCCACATTCAGGGCAACGCTTTATGAATGTTACTGGCTGGGCTATGATAGGCCTCTGGTCTATATCAACACCGACTATCTTAGGTATTATCTCACCGCCTTTCTCTACAAACACATAGTCGCCTATATGAAGGTCAAGACTACGTATAAAGTCTTCGTTGTTCAACGTGGCACGCTTAACCGTTGTTCCTGCCAACTGCACTGGTTCCATGTTGGCTACAGGCGTTACGGCTCCTGTTCGTCCTACCTGGAACGTAACTTCATTAAGCCTTGTGCAGGCTCTTTCTGCCTTGAACTTGTATGCTATAGCCCACCTTGGGCTCTTTGCCGTATAGCCTAATGCACGCTGCTGACGCAATGAATTTACCTTAAGCACGATTCCGTCTGTAGCAACAGGCAGATTCTTACGCTCATTGTCCCAATAGTTTATGTAGTCGTATATCTCCTGAAGAGTTGTAACCTTGCGCATGCAGTCGCTTATCTTGAAACCCCATTCACGGGCTTTCATCAAGTTTTCGTAATGGCTATTGCCAGGAATGTCATCGCCAAGCAGATAATAAAGATATGCATCAAGCTTACGACTTGCAACCAATGCCGAGCTTAAACTCTTCAGTGTTCCGCTTGCAGCATTACGGGGATTGGCGAATAGCGGTTCTTCTGCAGCCTCGCGTTCAGCATTAAGACGCTCGAAAACAGCCCACGGCATAAGTATTTCGCCACGTATTTCAAACTCTCTTGGATAATCATCGCCTTCCAATACAAGCGGAATAGACCTTATTGTCTTCACGTTTGCAGTAACGTCGTCGCCATGAACACCGTCGCCACGGGTAACGCCACGCACCAGTTTGCCGTCTTCATAGATAAGCGAAATGGAAAGTCCGTCATATTTCATCTCACAGCAAATCTCAAACGGCTCACCGTTCAGCCCCTTGCTCACGCTGTTATAGAAATCTGCAACATCTTGCTCGTTGTATGTGTTCGATAGTGAAAGCATCGGATAACGATGGGCAACCTGCTGAAATTCCTGACTAATGTCGCTTCCGACTCTCTGCGTAGGCGAGTTAGAATCAAACATATCAGGGTGTCGCGCTTCAAGTTCCTGCAGTTCGTGCATCATGAAGTCGAATTCCTGGTCTGATATTACAGGCTGGTTCAGCACATAATATCTATGGTTATGCTCATGCAATTCTTTTCTAAGTTCAATTATCCTTTGTCTTTCATCCATCTTGAAAAGCTTGTTTTAATAATTTATTAATCATTGCAAAGTTAGCTTTTTATTTCAATAATAGCAAACATAACAGAATAATTAAGCTATAGCTTTCTTCTGTAAATTAAGATTCATTTACACGATATTAAGATTTGTTTGCTCGATATTAGGCTATTTTTGCTTGATTTTACCCTGAAAACACATAAAATATCAGGCAATTTTTCCAGTTTTTGATTGAACTGATTTTATTGCTAA
>JAUNIZ010000172.1 GCA_030523165.1 Prevotellaceae bacterium | reverse complement strand
ATGTTAGACAAAAAGAAAAGGAACAAAAATAATTTTTTTGCTTCTATTGATTGTAGATATCTTCTGCAATAATTGTGATTACTGTAGATAACAACGGTGATAGGTAGAAGATTTATTTTTCATTGAATATTAAATCGAGACCCTGACTACGGTAGAACTCAAAACGTGTGTCGCTTGATATTAGTGGGATATGTTCTGTTATGGCATGGGCAATAATTACATGGTCTGATGGGTCTTTATGACCTTGTGCTTCGTTTATTTCCATTCGTGCATAAGTTTCCATATGTTCTTTTTTCAAAGGAAGAATCTGAATATAAAACTCATTTTCTATAGCAGCAACCATTTGCTCGACAGTTTTCCAACGCCGAGAACAAAGTCCCTTATTGCGGTAAGCGACAATTAATTCACGCACAGACTCTGCGCTGATATTTAAGACCGTATCTGATTCTTCTAGAATGGCACGTACATCATGGCTTAGTGAGTCACGGTCGGTTGCCGCATATACAAATATATTCGTGTCAATCAAATACCTCATGACTATAGCAGAAACTTAGGATCGTTGATGATGAAGCAACCTTTCGATTTGCCAAATGCTTCCCAAGTCTTATTGGTCTTCTTTGGTTCTTTCACATCGCATCCCGTCGTCTTTTCTGTCAAAGTCTCAGTTGTTTGTCCTTGCTTTTTCAATTCTTTTTCCATTGTTTATCCTCTTATGTTGTCTTTTATAGGGAATATATATAAATAAATTAACCTGTACATTTGGGCATTGTGGAGTGCCTTGGATGGTTCTATTTTTTTGCAAAAATATAAATATAAATTGAACAATCCAAATATTTAAAGAATATTTTATGTTCGACAGGATTTGCTATCTTCACAAACTGTGGTTGCTGTAGCTACAATTAAATCCTTGTATGGCTTATAATATAAGTAATCTAATAATCGGTAGTTGTGCAACAAAAAAGCCGGACTGTGAAGCCCGGCTTATAAATTAGATGTTCAGAAATTATTTGTTGATGAATTTCTTACCATTCTGGATAAGGATACCCTTAGCGTCCTTGTTTACGCGCTGACCCTGGAGGTTATAGTAAGGAGCGTTAGCATCTTCTGCATTGTTAACTGTTACGTTAGAAATGCCAGATGGATCACTTTCAACAAATGTAACATCGCCAAGTGCTGTCTCACTGAATACGAATCCATCTGTAGTTATCTTAGAACCCTGAGCATGTACGAGGTATGTTCCTGCTTCAGCATATACAGGGAATGATATTACTCCTAAACCGTTTACTTTAACTGCACTTGACTGGTCTTTTGTCCAGATTACTTCTGGCCATCTTAGACTTGAACCATCAGAATAAACAAGTTCTGGATCAAGATCTACTGTGTAATAACCATATTCATCATCACCAGGAAGTGTATAGTATATTACTGTGCTACCACCGATTTCTGATGCAGGACGCATTTTAAAATCGTATCCTACAAGACCTGGTTGTGTTTCAGCTGTACCTTCCCATACATAATATGCCTTGTTTGATGACATTTTTCCAAATACATAAAGATAACCGTCTTTCTTTACATCAAACTGAATTACCATACCTGTTGTGGGAGCTGTTGTTATACCGACTGTTTGTGGGTTTGCAGAACCCGTAATGCCTGTAGGTAATTCATACTGGACTCCGCCAATCATAATACCTTGAGCAGCGTCACTACTACCATAAAGTGAAGACGTCTTTATGTTTTCAGTGTAAGCCAGCTTCATTGTTACATTGTCAGATGAGGCTAATGTTGTACCAGCCGTTACTTCAATTGCATCACTTGATAAGCCAAGACCATCTGTATCAACATAACCAGTTTCCTGTGCGTTAACAGACATTGCAGTTAAAACTGCAACTGCGCTTAGTAAAATCTTTTTCATAATTCTTTTTTGTTTTAATTGTTAATAAATAGTAATATAATAGTTCTCTAGACTATTCTTTTATTATTATGTCTGTGGAGTAATTAAATACTCCACAGACATTTAGATTATTCTGTTGTAACTGAACTTAATTTACCATTAAATGTGTAATAGAATACTTTAGTACTACGACCACTTTTCTGTGTTAATGTAAATCTTGCAATAATATTTTTGTTTTCATCTATTGTACCATAGAATGGGACTGATTGCTCTTTATTATCTATTACAAATGTTGATAAATCATTAGAAAACATAAATCCGTTATTTGCATAAGTTATATTAGTAACAGAATTGAAATCTGTAAATTCAAATCCGCTACATACAAACGAAATATTGGCACAATATGCAGTATCTCTTGCTGATATTATTATTGTTCCCTTATTTTCCGTTGTATCTGTTGTACCTGATTGAACACGTATGTAATCTCCTTCATATGTACCAGCAGCAGCAATCTCTGGTGTAACGGAGAAAGTGGAATTTCTTGATGTTGTGCCGCTATCATCATCATCGTCACATGCTATAAACGTCATGCTCAATGTGAAGACTCCAACAAAAAAATATAATATCTTTTTCATTTTTGCTTATTTTGTTAATTGATTAATAGCCTGGGTTTTGATCATCTGAAGTCATTGCTGTATTAGAATTGAGTTCAGTAGCAGGTATTGGACGATACCATTTGATTTCACCGTCAGTATTGCTCATTTCACTTACAGATGTGATTTCTGAATTAAATTCTATATTGTATCTTACTAACTGTCGTGTACGGCGTAAGTCTATCCATCGCTGATTTTCGGCAAACAGTTCACGAGCTCTTTCGTCAAGAATTACATCAATTTCTGTTAATTCGCTGGATCTGCTATATTCTGGATCGTATTCAGAAAAATCATTTATATTCACAGCATTTGCACGAGTTCTAACATAATTGATGTATTTTAGTGCGTTAACTTTATCTCCTGCCATTAAATACGCCTCTGCTGCTGTTAGATACATATCACTTAGGTGGAATATAACGATATCACGATAATCGTTTGTAGTGTTTGTTGATATTTGTGAAGTTTCTGGGTCATCCCACTTCTTGACAACGGTTGTACCGTATGATTTCTCGTTGCATAAGGAATATGTAAGTTCTGATTTTTCCCATTGTTCTGTTTGAGAATTATAACTATACATAATAACAGGATCAGACAAGATGTATAAATAGACATCATTTACATTATTGCCTTTTGCATACCTGTCTGCATTTGCAGAAAGTTCTGTTTCAACTTCTTCTTCAGTTACATAGTAAGGGAAGTAGCGAAGACCGATAGGCAGGGTGCTTGTATTTGAACTGTTATAATAAGCATAATAGCCTGTTGTGCCCCATGTACCATCGTAATTATAGATAGTTGTCATAAAAGTACCGTCAAAACGTTCATCACCTTTATCCCACAAATACAATGCTTTTTCTGATAATGCTTTCATTGATGTGGTATATTTGTAGCCGCTTGCTGAACAATCTCCATAATAATTACCATATTCATTTTGCAGACCATGTCCACCTTTTGTTACATCACCAGGATATGAAGCACGATCATATTGTACAGAAAAAATTTCTTCAGCATTGTGCTCGTTAGAAGGTGACCATTTGTCTTCGAAAGACATGGTTAGGGATTGACTGCCAATAGCATCTATTGCATATCCATAAGCTTTTGTAAAGTATGTTGGATTATCATTTATAGTATAAGTACCTGCTGTAGCATTAACTAGAGTTGTTTGTAAATCCCATCCTGCTGCAAGACAAACTTTCGCAAGAAGTGCATTTACAGCTCTACGACTAATATTCCCATTTACGTCTGATTCTGGAAGATTAGTGTCGTCTTTGATGCTTTCAAGCTCTTCAATCAATGCAGGATAAATTTCGCTAAGTTCTGTACGTGGATATCCCGTTGTTGCATCTTGTATATATTCGGTTATATATGGAACTGCCCCAAATTGTTGTGTTAATAGATAATATCCATAGCAACGTAGGAATTTTGCTTCTGCAGCATATTGCGCATTATTACTTCCATAGTATAATAAACAGTTGGCATTGTTAATCATAGAATATGTATCTTCATAATAATTTTCTACGTCATCTGTTTCAGCATTTAGTGTATATTTGTTAAACACCTCCGCATCTGCTTCTTTACCACGAGTTGGTATATATAAATCCGTTCCCCATTCGTATATGTCAGTCTGTGAAACAAGCGTTTTCAGTGAGTAGTACGCATTTACTCTTAGAGAAGAAAGACCTTCTTCTGTACTAAAATAGCTGTTTGCTGATTTGTTCGTTTTATTTTCCGCCTCCAGAAAATCGCTGCAGCTGGAAAGGGAACTTGCTCCTAAAGCAGCTATGAAAGCGACATATAATATTTTTTTCATTGTTCGTTGTTGTTTAGATTAGAACTTAATATTTGCTCCAAACTGCCATGTAACAGTACTTGGACCATCATTCTTCAGACTTGTGTCTGCCCATTCAGGATCGAATCCCTTGTAGTCTGTGAATACAAACGGATTGGTTACAGTACAGTAAACACGTAGCTTCTGGCATCCTATTTTCTTCAACCATGCTTTAGGGAATGTATAACCCAATGTTATGTTCTTTACTTTTACATAAGAAGCGTCAACGTATGAGTTTGTTGCATCCAGCCAATATGCTGTTCCTAATCCGCTATTTGCTGCACCATTGTTAACAAATGGATAGCTTCCGTAGTGTGTAGACTCCTGATAAACAGGGTTGATGTATGTACCGTCATCGTTTATTCCATCACAATCAATAAGTGTTCCTGCAGGAATGTAGTTGTCAACATAGAGCTTCATACGACCACGGTCGTTGTAGCCAAGGTATTCTGCATAGAATGGAGAAACTACAGTGTAGTCCATCTTTGCGTAAAGGGTTGCTGACAAATCCCAGTTCTTGTAAGACAATGTAGTTGTGAAACTACCTGTCCACTTCGGGTCAGAGTTGTAAATCTTCTTGTCTTCTTCACCAATTGTTCCATCTCCGTTCCTGTCAACAATGATTGGATTGCCTTCAACCCAGCCATAGCAAGCATAGTAATAGTCGGAAGACTTGACTTGTGTGCCTGGTGTGAAGCCTTTTCTTATTGCTATGTCAGTATTTGGTACAGTTATCATCTTGTCTGATACGATACCTGCCCACTCATAGCCATAAACGTTGTTATATGCTTCGCCTACGAAGAGGTTGCCTGTTGCGCTTCCGCTATAGTAGTTACCTCCCAATCCGTTGATTTCAAGAACCTCATTCTTGTTGTGTGAGAATGTGAATGTTGTTGTCCAACGCCAGTCCTTAGTAACGATGTTCTCTGTTGTAAGAGCAATTTCAATACCTGTGTTGCGAACTGAACCAATGTTTGTTGTCATTGTAATACCACCGGCCTCAAGAGGTAAAAGTACGTCATAGAGAAGGTCTTTTGACTTCTTTGTGTACCAGTCAACAGAACCGCGGATGCGCTCGTTGAGGAAACCGAAGTCAAGACCTACGTTGAATTCATGTGATTTCTCCCACTTCAGCATTGCGTTTACAATACCGCTTGGATAATATCCGTTATATGTTGTACTGCCGAAAGGATAGTAAACTGGACCAGATGTTGTTACCTGTGTATCATAGTTTCCGATACCACGGTTGTTACCAGTTACACCGTAAGAGAGACGTAGCTTCAAGTTAGACAGCCAGCTGCTTGTCTTAGCCATGAACTCTTCTTCTGTTACGCGCCATGCAAAAGCTACAGATGGGAAACTTCCCCAACGGTTGCCGTCAGTAAACTTAGATGAACCGTCCCAACGAACTGTAGCTGTCAACATATAGCGGTCTTTGTAAGAATAGTTGGCACGCAAAGCGTAAGACATCATGCTGCTCTCACTGTAAG
Organism: Prevotellaceae bacterium; assembly: GCA_030523165.1. Taxonomy (GTDB): domain Bacteria; phylum Bacteroidota; class Bacteroidia; order Bacteroidales; family Bacteroidaceae; genus Prevotella. The sequence goes on along the minus strand of JAUNIZ010000172.1, from coordinate 1,807 downwards.
AGTTATATGAATCATCTGCATTGTATGAACCTGTGTTAAGATTCCACCAATATGTATCATCCATAACTCCGAGATAATTCAGATATTGTGTCTCTGTATTTGCTGATGACATAGAGAAAAGTCCCATTACGTTGATATGGTGGTCTTTGCCGAACATCTTGTCGTATGTAATCGTATTGTCCCATGTCCATTCGAATGCTCTTTGAGTTGTTTTCTCAGCAGATATTTTTGTGTCTTCATCTTTACTATCAAGGTCATTTAAATAGTGTCCTTGACGATAATAAGAGAAATTCGGAGAGAATGTAGTCTTCAATGTTAGTCCTGCAATTGGATTGATCTGCAGATAAATGTTACCAAGTGCTTTCCATGTCTCTCTATTCTTTTTCTCATTCTGCATCTGTAGAAGAGGATTTTTGGAGTTTGTAAACTGATTATCAGAAGTTTCCGTTCCCATTGCTCCATATGCACCTGGTTCTAAATTAAGATCACCATTCTCATCATAAGGTTGTGCGAATGGATTCATACGATATGCATATTTAACAGCCTCATCACTTGCATAGTCATTTTCAATACGAGCAAGGTTGAAACTGAAACCAGCACTGATGTATTTATTTATCTGACCATCAAGACTACCCTTGAAGTTAATCTTGTCTTGTTCATCGCCTTTGTAGATACCTTCTTCGCTTGCATAGCCAACACCGATATGATAGTTCAGCCTTTCTGTTGAACCGCTTACTGCAAGATAATGGTTCTGTTGGTGACCGTCTTGTGTTACCATGCTTGGCCAGTCGTATGTGTCGCCACTTTCAAGAAGGCTTTTCATACGAAGTTCTCCTGTATTTGGATTCATTAATGCCATTTGGGCATATAATGCCTGTGTCTTTATTCCATAGACAGGTGTACCGCTGGTTGGAGATGATGCTGTTCCAATTAATCCTAGAAATTTCTGAAAACGGTAGTTGTAAAACTGTTGTCCATCCATGAAATCCGGCATTCTTGCGACAGTGGATATACCATAATATCCATCGTAAGATATTGTCGGCTTACTCATCTTCTTGTCAACAGTTGTACCGCTTTTTGTTGTTACCATGATAACACCGGCAGTAGCACGTGAACCGTAGATAGCTGTAGAAGAAGCATCCTTCAAAACGTCGATACGCTCGATATCCTGCGGGTTAAGGAAGTCAATGTCATCACAGATGATACCGTCAACAACGTAGAGAGGCTTCAAGTCGCTGTTGGTTGAAGACTTACCACGAATTTCAATATCAAAACTACCGCCAGTACGTCCAGTAGACTGTGTAATGTTAACACCAGGAACGCTACCTTGCAGGTTTTCCATAACAGAAGGAGCACCCTTTGCGTTGAGTCTTTCGGTATCAACTGAAGAAACAGAACCGGTGAGGTCGCTCTTCTTCATTGTACCGTAACCAACGACAACTACTTCGTCAAGAGTCGCATTGTCTTCTTCCATTACGATGTTGATTTGAGACCTGTTTCCTACAGTGATTGTCTGGTCTTTGTAACCAATGTAAGAAACTTTAATTGTAGACGATGCAGAGGCATTAGGAATCTTGAAGTTTCCATCCATGTCTGTAATGGCACCGGCCTTGCCGTCAACCATTACTGTAACACCGATTAATGGCTCACCATTCGCATCTTTCACGACACCAGATACAGCCTGCTGCGCATACGCAACAAGACCTATCATCGGCATACATAAAGCCAATAAGGCTCTTCTAATTAGTAAATGCATAAATCCGTATTAGTTAGTTGTTCTTTAATTATTATAGATTAGTTCATTCAT
>JAUNIZ010000171.1 GCA_030523165.1 Prevotellaceae bacterium | reverse complement strand
ATATGGATAAGAATGAAATATATGAGTATTTTGACAAACGAAATGTATGTTATGAGGTAATAGATCATAACGCTGTTTATAATATGGAAGAGATGTCTGTATTAACGCTGCCTAATTCAGATGTTATAGCAAAGAACTTGTTTGTAAGGGATAAGAACAGACATACCTATTATCTAATTGCAATTAAAGGCGAAAAGCGTATAAATCTAAAAGATTTCAAGCGGAATAATGGAACAGGTAGTCTGACATTTGCTGATGACAAGGATATGAAAGATATCTTGGAACTTTCGCCAGGATCAGTTACTCCTTTAGGCTTATTGAATGATAAAGAATGTAAAGTTCGTTTGTTTATTGATAAGGATTTTATGGATTCTCCATCACTTATAGGTGTTCATCCTAATGAAAACACTGCAACAATATGGCTACGGACAGAAGATCTTGTTCGTATAATAAGAGAACACGGGAATGATGTCAGCATTGTTGAAATCAACTAAACATGAAATGTATGGTCGGACATAGAAATAAAACAAACGTTGTTCGTTGCATGTATTTACACAAAACGAACAACGTTATATTTAACCTTGCCAAATTCTTACATTGACAATAGTTCTTCGCCTTCAAGTTCACAGCTTGTGAATCCCATTTCCTGTGCTTTTTCTTTATAAAAGACGAAATATGTAGCTTGTCCCTCTGTGCATATCTCACCGTTGGAGTCTTCAAGAGTCACGTCAATCTGCACAATGTTTCTTTTCTGACTTACTATATGTGCACGAAGAGTTATCTGCGAGTCGGTTGTCATTACGGGTTTACGATACTTCACGTCAAGTCTTGTTGTAACTCCGCTAGTCTGTAGCTTGCGGAAAACAGTCCATGCAGCCGTTTCGTCTATCAGTGTTGCAAGTATACCTCCATGCATTGTGTTTATCCAACCCTGATAATGCGTCTTTGGATTCCAGAAACTTACTACGTCATCACCGTCTTCATAAAACTCCATGTGTACTCCAATAGGGTTATCGGGGCAGCATCCGAAACAGTCGTAGCCTTCGCGGTGCATCCAAGGATTCTTTATCTTTCTCATAATAGCTTCAGTTTTTAGAATTAAAGATATGTCTTGTTATATGTATAGATCAATAGTTACGCTTATTGTGACATATATTAGAATGTCAATCTAACCATCAGTCTGACGCCATGCTTCTTGGAAGTAGGCAGATTCAGGTAGTTTAGACGACGTACATACTGTATGTGGAATATCTTGAAAATGTTATGCACACCGGCAATGAGTTCTACATATGGTTTTTTCGGGTCCATAACGTATGAGCCATCAGGGAACATCATGAGTAGATCGTCACCTGCGTTCTGTGCAAGTGTAGGATTGTTCTTGTCAGTCAGTTTTCCCCAAAGACATTTTACGCCTATCCATTCGCGCCACTTAAGCTTTTTAAGCAAAGGTATTCTGTTAAATATTTTTCCGTTCATGTCCCATGCCACGTCAAGACTTGCGTAACGGTCATTAAGGAACTCCATGTTGTTGATCATGTTGAATGTTTCTTCGCTTATAATATATGACAGGTTAGCTGCCGGCATAATTAGGAGAGGGTAGGGCACCTTGTTCCATTGTGCACCGCCTTTAACCGTAATGTCCATCTTGCCCCAGCTCTTTAGCCAGAATCGCTTGTAGATGCTAAGTTCAGTGAAGTTATAGTTATAGTCTCCACCAAGCACACCTTTAAGTCCCATTGTATGGCTGAGCGTAAATACTGGTGCATCAAGGTTTACTGGCAGTCTTCGCTGCTTAGTATTTACGAATGTTTCTCCTGGAGCATATCTTAGTTCCAGTCGCGCCTCTGTTGTGCGAATCTTTCCATGATGGAGATTGTCTGTAAAGGTCTGGTTTTGAGACATAGGGGTAAAGTACAGCTCACCGCAAGCTTCGTTTTCCTCTGTCTTAAGACTAAGGGTTGTTCTGAATCCCCATTCCTCTTCACGTTCAAAAGCTAGCTGCTGACGGTTATAGAACATCATTTTCTCTACACTAGACCATTTGAAGGCAGTGAAAACATTATCTTTATCAGTATGCACGAACTTGTCTGACGGTGAACAGATATCGTATGTTGACGTGAATGTAAGAGTACGTTTCGGGAACTCTCGTGGCAGATATTCCTTCTTGTTGAATGAATATGTTATTTCGCCTTTATAGTAATCCTTGTTGCTGTCCCATCCACGTGCATAATAGCCCGACAAGAACCAGTGAGGATTAAGATTTGCTGTGGTCTGTGCGCTGACACGTGTTCTCAATCCGTCAATGAAATTCTTGCTTATCATGGTGTTGATAGGTCCGATATCCACTTTGCTTGGATGTTTTGCATCACCTGTTTCTACAAAGTTCTCAATCAGAGCCTTCAGTCCAAACATAATATACTTAAAACCTTTAATTTGGCTAAGGTTGTTTATGAACGCATCCATAGAACTCTCGCTCTTTGAAAGCTCTACAGTACGATATTGTTGCCAGAAATCGTCGCTTCTCATTCTCGCGTCAGCCTCATGGCGCACGTCAGCCTTGCCCTTGAAAAGCTTAGGAGGCAGTTCATCGAATGCATAATCTGACATTCGTGTTGTTCTTATTACTACAGCCTTGGTAAGGAACTTGGCTATTGACATCTCCACGAACATGTCGTCAGTGGTCAAAACCCATTCCCCGTCAGGTAGTTTTGTATATTCCTGCTCTATGTTCAGGTTGTCTACAAAGTTCACATCGCTTTTCTTTGGCAATGTAAGCTTGCAGCGCTTCACATGTAACGTGGAGTCTGTAAGCACCCACAGCTCTCCTCTAAATCCAAAGTCCTGTTGGTTGTTTGGCAAGAACTGCAGGTGGTAACATTGGTCTCTATCCACATAGACGGTGTCTACTATATAATAGCGGTAGAAAGATATGGCATCTTTTCCTATAGGGCTGGTGAATGGATATTGCAGAAGTCGTATCTGGTCGTCATACAGGTCCACATCAGTGAAAACATCTTTAAGCACTGTATTCAGAATGTCGCCAGTTTCGATAAGATCATTTACACCTGTTGTGTTCTGTCCCATTATAATGGTCTTCTCGCTCTTAGGATCCTTGCGATAAATATTGCGGGTAACGGTCTCATCTACCGATACTGGCAGAATCAGCTTATTGTTGTAAGGGCATACCTCTACCTGATCAATAAGCCATTTCTTCTTTTTCATCTTCTCGCTCTCAAGGTCAGAAGGCTTAATGTCATTGAGTGCAAGTGTTATCTTCTGATATTTATTGAACTGATAAAAGTCGTGGTTGTCAAGATCAGTACGTTTCTTTGCGGCAATTACACGCTTCATAAGTTCTACGGCAGGGTTGTTCTTGCGACTGTACTTCTGTCGTTTCTCCTTAATGGTCACTCCTTGCAGACTCTTTGTGTCTGGCTTTAGCGTAACCGTCATTTCTGAAGGCGTGTTTGTTCCTATCAATATCCTCAACGTCTGATATCCCACTGCGCTAAACGTAAGGTAAGAACCGTTACGTCGTTCAATAGAAAATCGTCCGCTTGCATTGCTTGACTTTCCCAAGTAGGGTTTCTTGTACTGCACGCTTGCATACGGGATGCTGTCACCGTTTTCTGCATCCGTTATTACGCCGGTTATTCTTTGGGCGTAAGCAAACTGTGCGATAGCCAAGAGGAATAATATTAATATTTTCTTCATTTCAATTTGTTACCTGTTTGGTGTTCTTTTACAATCTGTTTCCTTTTAACTAATCTATTGGAGATAATTTCCTATTTTAGTGTCCATTTTGCTATGGGCTTATCCTAATGTATCTTTTCGTTTGTATGTTGTGGAGTATGTTATCCGCAACCTTTGTGTCATTGCAACAACTGGCTTAGGTCTGTTATAACCTTGTCTGGCAATGTCTCGTCGTATGTTTCGTCAGTCCATCCTTCGCCCTTAAACCATATAGTATGGCATCCTGCATTTTTAGCTGGAATGATATCTTTATAGAAACTGTCTCCTACAACAATCGTTTCTTCTGCTTTCAAATTTAGGGCTTCAACACCTAAAGTGAATATTTGTGGGTTTGGCTTGCGTATACCTACCACTGCTGACTCTATAATTCCTGAGAACAAGTCAGCAAGACCGAACTCTTCAAGCACGACACCTACATTGCCATAGAAGTTGCTTACCAGCACCATAGGATATTTCTTCTTGATTTCTGAAAGCACTTCACGGCTATGGGCAGTCTGTTTCTTTACATCTGCATATAGGCTTTCCAGTACACGGTCATGCCCGTTCTTGTATTCAGTTTCACTGGCGTTCCACATTCCTTCAGTAAGAAGATATTCCATCTCGATTCGTAGCTTTACTTCAAGCGTCTTATAGAAAGTGTAGTCGGGCTGTATTATAGGGTTTGAGCCTAATGTTCGCTCTGCATGCACGTAGGCCTTGCGGAACTGTTCTTCGCTTACAGGTATGTTGTTCTTCTGATAAGCGTGCCATAGAACCTTTCCCCAATGGTGTCCGGCTGTATCAAGCGTGCCACCGTAATCAAAAATATATCCTTTTATCTCTGTCATATTATCTTGTTTGTTATTTTCTTGCATAGCGACTCATGCTTCTTGTGCATATAGATGTAAATGATATTCATGACCGTAATCTCGAACAGCATAAACACCCAAGGGCAGTCAAGGAGACATGTCACATAGATGCAGATAGCGCGTGTATTGAATGTAAGAATGTTTGTATATTTCATCAGCGGGCGACTGCCTTCAAGGAAACTGTTGCGCAAATCATCAGGAACATGCGCAAGGTCGCCGTATTTGTCTTTCATTGCCTTTATCATCCTTTGGAAAGCAGGAGAACGATGCTCCTGGCTTTTGCAATAGTTGGAATAGTTATAGTAGAACAGGCGTGAAAACCATTCAGACTTTGGCAATGACTCATAAATCTTGCGTTGGCTGGCATAGTTGTCAAGCTCGCTGCCTTCCTTACCCTTTAGGAAAAAGAGGTGAATCTGACGGTAATAGTCAGAGAGAGAGCTTTGCGGAGAGTGACACATTACGCCTGAAACAAATGCCAGAACCCATATCCATAATCCCCAGACAATGTCTGTGCCTGGTATAATCTGCCACATCATTCGATATGACAGGGCTGCATAGATGGCAAAAAACCATACATCTCCAGAGAAACCGTCAAGTACACGGCCAAGAAGTGTCTTCTGTCCAGTAAGTCGGGCAAGCTGTCCGTCAGTAGAATCACAGAAGTTGGCGAACATAAGCAATATCACTCCTGCTATGTTGTGTGTAAGATCTGTGAAAGAAAACATACATCCAGCGCCTATGCCGAGGAATATTGAGAGTATGGTTATCGTGTTTGGATGCACGCCAAGGCGTTTCCACATAAGTGCAAACACCAGTCCTATTGGTCGTGTGAAGTGCACATCCAACCATTCTTCCGTATCTTTAGATTTAAATGATGCCTGAAGCATCTCCTTAAAACTGCTCATTTTCTTTTTGTCTTTTGGCGTGTACGTTATTATACACGTCGATTATTGTCTCTTGCGGATAATTCTTTTTTCATTGGCTATGCCATTGTTTCTTTTGCGTAAGCCATGTTATCCGCTTTTGTTCTCATATTTATTTTCATCATGACCCTTTCTACTATCGCATAGGCTGCGTCGTTTAGACATCGCGAAAAGCTAGGCCAGTCGTTGAAATCTATTATCGCGTAAGTGCCGTTCTCGCCTACTATGCAGTCGCCTCCGTATATTTCCGCTCCTGTAAGCGTAGACAGACGCTCTGCATCTTTATGCAATGACTCTGAATTGAAGGCATAATGATAGGCACAACCGTTCATTTTCTCATCTTCAAACTTATATTGCCCGTCATCGGAAGGGTAGAACATGCGGAAGAATCCTGTGCCCTGCACACCATAGAACTTCACAAGGTCGCCCTTCAGGTGAGCTGTTACGACAATATCTGATATGCCTCTTTGTCTGAAAGCCTTTATTCTTTCTTCTTTTTCAGCAGCGTTTCTTGCGTAGACAACATCGTCTTTGCTCTGTGCAGCCTCGTCGCCACGTTTTATCCAATAGCCGTCTGTGCCAGACATAGGTGCTGCCGGTATGCCGTTAATGCGCATTATGCGGTCTATTTCGGAACGGGAACACGATTCAACTCCTTCTGCCGTGTTTATTGTAATCGCGCCTTCGTCTTCCTTATGCTTTAGGAAATCTATAGTGGAAGCCAGTCTTCCCATGCTCAGATATATGTCTGCTTCGTGGCTTTCATCAAGTTCGCACTCGCTGATATACTCCACTTCATATCCTTTTTGCGCAAGTCTCTTGCCCACAGCCTCAATAATGGCTCTGTCTTTCTCTACCGAATTTGGCGAGAATCGTTCTGCCCGGTATATGGCGACTACATGTTTCATGCCTCTGAATTTAAGAACTGTTCTGCCTTTTGTATGTCAGAAGCATGGTCAATGTCAAGCACTTTGCTGAAAGGATATGCCTTCAGGCTACAGCCTTCGTTTACCAAAGCCCTCTGGAAATTGCGCATACGGCTCTCTCCACGCTCTATGCAACGCTTGAGAATGTCAATGCTCTTAGGTGTCAATCCATATATTCCGCCAGATATAAACCTGCATTCATTGTCCTTGTCAAGGAATCCTGTTATGTTGAGGCTCTCGTCTGTTGATACGTAGAGAGGCTTTTCGTCGTCTATATAGTCGGTTACGCCCATCATGCCGTCTGCATTTCCGTCATTGATACATGCCTGAAAGGCTGAAATATAGCGTTTGAAATCATCTTCACGGAATATTGTATCGACTGTAGTAAGGCAGAATGGAGCATCGGTGAGATATCTGCTTATCTCGAAAAAGCTGTGCATAGAACTTGGCGTGCTCTTTACTACAAGCTGCAAAGGTATGTTTTTGCCGTCAAGTCCCTCACGCTGGATAGTTTCAAGATGCTCTTTTACGCCAGCCATGAAGTCGTTGCAGATTATCACAATCTCCTCTGCGCCGTTCTCCATGAACACACGAATGAGTCTGTCAACAAGCCTTTCGCCGTTGATTCTTACCAACGGCTTTGGGTCATTGACGCCTTCCTTTGCCAATCTTGAACCTTCTCCGGCTGCTATTACCGCGTATTTCATATAATAATCTTGACTATTTTAAAATGCAAATGTATGAATTATAAGTGAAAAGGGAAAACTTTTTATGCTATTTTTAGTTTTCTTACATAGTTAAAAGAGAGTTATTTATCTTTTTCATGGTGATTGTTGCTTATTGCAGAACTAAAGTGTCCTTTTTCTCTTTTATTGATTTTTATATCGTTTGTGTTGTTAATAAAAAAGCAAACGGCAATGCTCTTGTTTAGCATCGCCGTTTGCCTTCATTCTTTTGTCTTTATTATCAGAGAAATACTATTTGTATGCCGGGTTGAATTGCTTGTCGTAATTCAGCAGGAATCTTGCAATGTCAGTGTTGCGATGTGCTCTATTTTGCATAAAAAATCATGCTCGTTGAGGCTCTGTAGATGCCATCATTCTGGAAGAAATGAAGCTTTGACTGAAAAAACGCCTAAAAACGTGTGCAAATGTAAGTGGTTGACTGTTATGTAATTATATAGTTTTAGTTCGTCAGTGTGCAATGTAAGATAGGCTAAAATAG
>JAUNIZ010000170.1:2263-7789 GCA_030523165.1 Prevotellaceae bacterium | reverse complement strand
GAAGTATGCAAACTTTTTCTGAACTAAGCAAACTTTTTGTGTGTTTTATTTTTTTACTGTCAATAAATGATATACATACCTGTATTGCATTACTTTTTCAACGGCTGTCATGCAGCAGAAACGTATGTGTTGGCGAGGGGAAAACTATTTTTTCGTCACAGGAAAAATATGCTTTGCATCACAGGGAAATGTTCTTTGCATGATTATGCAGCATGTGGGTGTAAAACTGGCATGTATTTCCGTGTTATGAAAAATATTGACAAAATACGATTGGGCGATACCTTTCATTTGCGCAATGTCATTTTATGGATGTCTTGTGCTGAAATAGGTAGACACATTTAGAAATAAATAAATGTGTCTACCTATTTCAGCACAAGAAAATATCATACGAAAATGCTATAAAGTAGGTTTATTTTACATTTTATCTCTAAAGTCATAGCATGATTTTCAAGCAACGGGCAAAGAAAATTAAGATATAATCCCCAGCAGTTCTTTGAAATCATCTATGATATATTCTGCCTTCTCTGCCTCAAGCTCCTCGCGCTTTCCGTTGCCGTAAGTCACTCCAACGGCTTCAACTCCAGCCGAATGAGCCATGCGTATGTCATAAAGGGTGTCGCCTACAACGATGGTTTCTTCGGGTTTCACGTTGATGGCGTCAAGAGTCTTGATAACCATATCGGGCGATGGCTTGGCACGCTCTATGTCGCTTGCGCTTACAATATACGAGATATACTCCTCAAGCTTGAGGTCACGAAGATAGCCTTCCAACGACGCTCTCAGACGGCTACTTGCTATTGTGAGTATCATGCCGCGTGAATGTAGACGGGCAATGGTATCGTGGACATTAGGAAACAACGGAACGGCACCGGGCTTGTTGTTTATCGTGAACAGACGGCAATATGTTGCCTCGCACATGTTTCCTGTCTCGTCGCTCATCGGCATGAGTTCCGTGAATGTCTGCTTCAACGGAAGCCCTATCATTGCAGCACATTCCTCGTCGCTCTTCTGGGGCAGATTCAACTCGTCAAGGGTCTCGTGCATGGTGCGTACTATCAGGCTACAGGTGTCGCCAAGAGTACCGTCAAAATCAAGAATAACCGCTTTCTTCATCTTTGTCATATATGTTTTGTTTAATGTCAATAATGTCAATCGTTTTTCAGAACCACTGCTATAGTCTTCATGCGGGCATAGTCGAACGACATATACATGAGTCCTCCATAGGGATTGTCGGTGCCCCATGAGTTCTTGCACACAAAGTATTTGCGCCCTTTGCCGTCATGGGCTATGCCTACTAGTTCCATACAGTGGTTGTCGGTGGTGCGGAACGTTTCAAATTCACGTTGCCGGGCAGTCTGAGACAAGTCTTTTTCGTCATCGTCAAGCACAGCCATACCCTTATCGAAAGAGAAACCGCTCTCGCTTATATCGCCTTCCCAGCACACGCCATGACCCTTGCGCAAGGCTCTTTCCATGCAGTTGACAAGCGTGTCGATAGGAACGTTCATGAACATCTCTGCCGATACGTTGTCGGGAACATCGAGAGTCATAGGCTCATAGAATGGCTTGTGAGTGAAGCTCGTCAGCGCAATGTAGTCGCCGGGCATGACAAGGCTATGGGCAAACGATACCGGAGTGTATTCAGCTCCAAGCATATACACATGGTAGGGCATAGGGTTAATGGCTGAATCCATAATGCCGTCAGCAGTCTTGAGCAGGTTTTCTATGCCCGTCTTGCGTCTTGCTGCATCTTCGGCAAGGCGTGACATGCGTCGGCAAAGCACATCATAGTTGCACGAGGAATGATATGAATCGTAAGGCATCACACCGTTTCTCTGCAGCAGATGAAGCGCAAACGGAGCCATAGCCCTGAGGCTTACGCTATCGTTGCCTTGCGAAAGATAGCTGCGCTCCACGCTTTCACGTAGAAGCATACGGGCAACATAGTCGGGAGAAAGATTCACTGAATCGCCTATAGCTATGCGGTCGCTCTCTATTGTCGCCAGCATGGCATACACCCAGCATAGCGTGCTCTTGCCCTGGTCTTTCACTGGAGTGTAGCTGCTCATCGTTTCCACGACAAACGCATCGTTCTCCGCATCTGTCTTTTCATTACAAGCGGAAAGGGCAGAAAGCGCTATGGCTATCAAAAACAAACCTATTGACTTTTTCATTCCGCTGCAAAGTTAATGCAAGTCGAGGGAACTACAAAATAAAACGCCGTTTAAGACATGTCATCTCTGCAAAGTTATTGCCATAATTCCGATAACAACTTCATTTGACAATGTTTCGAGCGTAAGATGCGAAAGCTTCTTGCTCTTGTCGAGAGGCATGTCAAGCAATACCGCAGCACCTCCGTCTACCTCACGCGTAACGCCCTGATAACCCATAGTTTCGCCAAATCTGTCGCTCGCTTCTCCTGTCTTCAGACGCAAGCGCCACAGGCTTGGAGCATTGCGGTTGAATGCCTTTCCGTCTTCGAAGAAGAACTGTTCTATAGGCGGCCAGTTGTATGGGTTCACCAAAGGCATCACGTCGCACGTGCCGTCTTTATAATACACACGCACCACACCGTTGTCTATGTTGCACTGCATGTGGTTTGTGCTTCCTGCCATAAGCAGATATGCATGCGAAGCCTTGCCGTCTAAGGCAATGGAAACGCTATCGGGATAGTTGTCCCAAAGCGATGTAAACGCTATGTTGTTGCCTTCGGAAGGAGTGCGGAACGGTATGCACATAGGGGTGTCTATCATTCCGTTGCGCACAGAAGCGCGCAGACCGCTGTCGTCTATCTCTGCAGTCTTCAACGGATGACACCATTCTCCGATGCCTTGCTTCGGTATCTGCAATGTGGTATATGGCGAACGGGGAGACAGATATTCGTTGCGGAAGATGTCGGTAACCTTTGAGTTGAACACGCTATCCATATCTACCGCCTTGCATTTCTTGGCGTCTACATTGCGGAAAGGCTCTATCGTAAGGGCTTTGTCTATTGCTCTTTTCTCAGGCAAAGCCAACGGAACCCACCACCTCATCTGCCCTTCGGTTCTCAGGGCAAAAGCGAACTTGCCCGTCATGTGTACATCTGACGACTGAACGGAAGCAGTGTCTATGCTGTCATAAGCAGACAATGGCATGCCTCCCCACTCCACTTCTATGTCGTATCTTGTGCCGTATGAAGCCTCAACAGTTACGGAAACCATAGGGCGACGAATGGCATTCTCCACAGATTTCCATTCGACAGGGCAACCGTTTACCGTCAATCGCTTTATTTCCGAGTAGCGTGCATGGAACTGAAGTTCCATTTCCTTTACCGCAGAAAGGCGATGCGTGAGCCTGAACGTTGTTTTTTCTGATTCCATGAAATCAATGTCTACATCGGGAGTATGAAGCGACGCGTGTTTCCATTCTTCGGGAAAGCCCGGCTTAATTAACAGTTTCCCATTCATGGCATCGGGCAACACGCCATAGAGACCTTGCACAAGCAGACGAGAAGCCACGCCTATAGGGTCGCCGAAATCACGATAACACTCGCCTCTTGCAGCGTCATAGAAGCTTATCTGACCGAAATTGGCAGGGCTTTCGCCTAGATACATTCCGTCTAATATAGAGCTTTTCATGAGCTTATAGCCCTCTTCGGCACGCCCTGCCTGAAAATATGCAAGTGCTGTATGCATCACTTCTGCAAAGGCAACATTGTTTATGCTCCAGCTATAGGGCAGCCAACTGGTAGTCGATATAGTGGCATAGCCATCGTCGGGAAGCCCTTCGGCACGAACAGGAATATGCGGAATCTCATTGTCTATATAGCATGTGGCAAGATAAGCCTGAAAGGGGTCTGCCGTTTCGCTATCAATGGCATGGTAGATTGTCCACACACCTGCGCTCTCATGCAAGCGTCTATGCCCCATAAAGTCTTGGAACTCTGCCCAATAACCTTTGTCTTGAAGCCACAGGCGAGAGTTCATGGCACTGAGAATCTTATCGGCTTCTTCCTGATATGGGGCAGGGTCTTCGCCTATAAGACGCGCTATAGATGCCGCTTTCATGTTTGCACGGTAGTTATAAGCTGAACTATGCGTAACGGCACCGCTATTATAGTAAAGGGCATCACTTGCCCATATACATGCGTAAGCATCGTAAAGCCCGTCGCCATCGGGGTCATAGTTGAGTTTCTCCCATGCCAGATGTCTTGTGAGAACGGGCCACATCTTTCGTGCATATTCAATATCTCCTGTCCAGTCGAGATGCCACAAGAGTTCATCTATATAGCATAGATTCATGTCATAATGGTGCATCTGGTTGTTGCGATTGGGGTTACGGCATATATAACCGTTGCTGTACTGAGGTGTTCCCCATTGCTTTACCGAACGCGCCAGCGCCAAAGCTGAATCTTGTGCAGGGTGATTGCGCACACAAGGCACGTCTGTTACCTGACTTGCAGCATAGTTATCGAAGTGGATACGTGCTCGGTCATGCCAACCTAAAGCATCGCCCGTATATGCAGCGCGCCAGCCGCTAAGAGGCATTCTCCAGCCTACTGCACCATGCAGCCACACTCCTTCTTCGCCCCAAATGCCGTCGGCAGCTATAGCCAACGCACCTCCCAATGTGTTGAGATAGGGGTCGGGAGTGACTATGCTGATACGTGATGCCAATAGCTTTCTCGCCTTTTCCATGTCATCATAGAGAGATGTGTCTGTCTCATGGCTAATATTATTGCTTTCTATGGCTACATAAAGAGGTGTGCTTTCCTTTGTCGAGCCATCACCCGAAGATGCAGAAAGGGCATCTGAAGGCAATTTTAATTCAATTCTCTGATATATCTTTCCGTCTTCTGAAGGGTCAAAACTATCGGCTGGATCTGCTCCCATGTCACCGCTTCGCGATAGCTTGGCGCGACGTATAGGGCTGTTTATCACTTCCAAAACGCACCCTTCGGGCATACCAATAGACGTTATCTTCCAAACGGCTTTCTCTATCGTCTGGCTCGTCAATACGGAAACTGACAGGGAAGCGTCTTTTCCCCATCGCTCATCTTTAAGTATATAGCTACGTCTGCCTGGTGTATAGCGTGCCTCGCACCATGTAGTGCCGTCAAGAGCGATAACGTTCTTTCCGTCAGGCATGTGCAGACGAAAGCGAATATTGCGGCAATCGCGCTTCACGTATGTGGCGAATATAGGTCGGTCGCTTGTTTCCAGTCGCCAAGCAGTGTGGCTTCCGTAGAGCGCACGTGTATATCTGTAGTTTCCGTTCACACACACAAAGTCTTCGCCATCGGGCTTATAGCATAGCTTACGGGCAGTTCCACGCTTATGATCATTATATGACGTGGATTCAATCATGTCGCCTGCTTTCTTCTTGGAAGCGTATTGGCAATGGGAAACCATCGGCAACAGACATGAGAAAACTAATATGTATAAACGCAAATGATTCATTCTACCTCATTATTTTCTGTTATTTGATTCTCCTTTTGATGTTATTTACTTCTTTGTTTCCTATAATTTGTTTCTTTGTTTACAA
>JAUNIZ010000170.1:0-2253 GCA_030523165.1 Prevotellaceae bacterium | reverse complement strand
ATATTTTCTTCTTTAATTTAAGAGATGTCAAGGCATAGGTCTCAAGCCTTCCCAACGCACATCCCATTTGCCGTCTTTAGGGAAACCAGGGTTTTCCGTCTTGCAACCGTCCCAGCCAGCGCACATAAGCGCTATTGCCGTCAATAGCCCACCATTGCCCGGGAGATAGCAGCGAAGGCGCTTGTCTTGATAGTTATGGCCGTTTGGCAGATAGGTATTAGTGCGTTTCTCCATAAGCAACGCTCCCACTGCCTTGTCTGGGTCATCCATACGCGTGGCGTTCATAGCCGTCATAGGATAATCCCAGCCCCATGTTTTGCCCCAGTTCCAGTTGTCCCATATCCAGTTGAGGGTATTTTTCATATAGTCGGCACGTATCAGCTTGTTCATAGGAAGAATGCCTACGGCTCCGAGAACTGCCATGTGGTCGCTCGTGAAACGTATGTCTATATATGTGTCTACGGCATCTTCGGAAGCGAGATAAAGCTTGTCATCGTTGTAAGCCAATGGGGAAAGCTTGTCTATAAGCTCATCCCATTCGAGATTGCGACGCTCTCCCATGCGCTCACGCCAGCGTTGTGCCACCTGCATTGCATAGTGCCAATAGGAGAGTTCAAACGGCGGGTTAATCGTTGTTGATGCCTTTAGCGTCTCTTGCGCGGGTATTGCTCCCTTTAAAACGAAACGGCTATCAAACTCATCGTATACCGCAAACGAGTACATAAACTTCGCCGTTTCCTGAACAAGACGGTTGTATTTCCTAAGAATCGAATCTGAAGGGTTGGCACGATATGCGAGTTCGGCAAGATATATATAATGTGGCTGCTGCCAAATAAGGAAACTACCAGTATTTGAAGGCGCTTCCGCTCCACTTGGGTCGGTCATTTTCATCCAACGAACACCGTCGAAACCTTGTCTTCGGGCTATGTCGCGCGCAACGTGTTCAATAGTTTCATACCATTGCAAGGTTCTGTTCAGCAAATCTTCATGGCCCCATAGCGCTTGCCATGACTGATGCCACCATATCATTTCCAAATGGAACTTGCCAAACCAAGAGTTGTATGTTAGCCCTGTTTCTTGTGGTGGAACACTGCCAGCGCTCTGTATAGCAAGCAGATATTGCGATAGAACGACTCTACGCTCAAGCTCTTTTGCACGTGAATCGGTGCAACGGGAGAAGTCAACGGCAGCTCCCTTGTTCCAGAAATCGTTCCAGTAAACCTCTGCAGCTGATGTTGTCTCGGCAAAGGAAGGCAGCTTTACACGCTTATACATGGCTTGCGCCTTGTCGGAATCGGTTTCGGGGTATTCGGAAACAAAACGGCATGACAAATCCCAAGCGTCGTCTTCGGGAACCAATACGATATAGTTCTTTGACTTTTCCGCAAGGGAAACCTTTCCTTCCCATTGGAGAATCACGAAGTAGACGGTATCGTCGAGCGTTCGTTTAAGCACTGCCGAGTTGTAGCTTTTCAGCACTATCTCCGTAGAATGCTTGTCGTTCGCGTTCCAATCGCATGCGTCATCGGTATGCACTCCCGTAGGATAAGGGAAACGAAGGCACACAGGCGTATGCGCATCGTTATTTATTCTTACGGCTATCTGGTCGAGTTTCGGGTGACAGACGGTTTTTACTTCGTAGGAACTGCTACCAAGCGAGAAACGGCTCTCTATCTTTCCCTTGCCCATATCAAGCTTCTGGTCAACGTCTTTCACGTCGTTAGGAGTGACATTGCCGTCAAAGTCGAAGCCGATAATGCCCAGATGCAGACGATGAGGATTGGAGCGATACCAGTCAGCGGCATCTTGCTGACGCCCTTTCTCCTTGAACTGACATGCGTAAACCTCCTTGTGCCCACGCCCAAAGTCAAACTCTTTCATGAACTCCTCTGGCTTATATTGCTCCGTATTGCTAAAGCTATGCCAGCCCCATTGGCTTTGCGTTCCCAACGGCACGCCTTTCTTGTATGAATCAGGGAATGTCTGCAACCCCGTAATGTCTACCGTAAAGGCAAACTCTCCATTGCCTACCGAAAGGGAAGACAACGAATCGAACTCGCTAACATGCGGATTGTTGCGCTCTATAAGTGCCTTCCGGTCAATCTTTGACGACTTTCCATAGGCAACTACCGTAACGAGTGCTGACAACAACAGGGCAAATAATATCTTTCTCACTTTATATATCAATTATTGAAGTTTCACATTACCATATCGTAAAGCATAGCTTTCCACATCACAAAGCATAGTTTTACG
>JAUNIZ010000002.1 GCA_030523165.1 Prevotellaceae bacterium | reverse complement strand
CTCCAAACGACCTTGTGGAAATGAAGCGTGCGCTCGACAAACTGAAGGTGCCTACTGACGGCAGACGTCTTGTGTTGTGTCCTGACCACGTGAACGATTTGTTGCTGGTTAGCCAGAACTTCCGTGAACAGTATAATATCGATCGCAATACCGGCAAGGTCGGCAACCTGTATGGTTTCCAAATCTACGAGTATGGTAACAATCCGCTGTACACGACTGCCGGCGTGAAGAAAGACGTGGGCGCAACCGCCGACACCGGCGAGTTCCAGTGCTCGTTCGCATTCTACACACCGCGTGTGTTCAAGGCTACCGGCTCGACGAAGATGTATTACAGCGAGGCCAGCAACGACCCGGAATATCAGCGTAACAAGATAAACTTCCGTCACTACTTCATCTGCATGTTCAAGAAGGCAGACGCCGGCGTGGTGATGAGAAGCGGTTACAGTTCCACTGAAAGCGCTACCACCGAATGAGTAAGAGCCTGAAATATCTCGTGATCCATTGCACGGCCACCCCTGAAGGGCGTGAGGTGTCGGCTGCGGATATCCGCAACTGGCACACCTCGCCTGTAAGCAAGGGCGGCAGGGGGTGGAAGCAGGTAGGCTATACGGACCTCATCCATCTGGACGGAAAAATAGAACGCCTCGTTGACAACAACGAGGACGCATGGGTGGACGACTGGGAAGTGACCAATGGAGTGGCGGGATACAACAGCGTGAGCCGCCATGTAGTCTATTCTGGCGGGGTGGCGAAAGACGGGAAGACCGCCAAAGACACCAGGACACCGGCGCAGACACAAGCGATGGCGGAATACGTGAAGGACTTTCACAAGCGATTCCCGTCTGTAAGGATTGTGGGACATAACGAGTTGGCCGCAAAAGCATGTCCGTCATTTGACGTGCAGAAGTGGCTTCAAGATATTGGAATAAAACAGTAAAGAGATAAAAACGATGGCAGTTGAGATAATGACCATATTGCAGTGGGCGATACCTTCTGGCGGTATAGGCGCAGCCATAGCCTGGGTGGCGAACCGAAAGGTAAACCAGGCCAAGGCAGCCAAGGACGTACACGACACGTACAAAGCGATGTATGAGGACATATCGCGGCTGCTTGAGGAGACCCAGAACAAATATGCAGAGACTACGAAGAAGATTGACGAGCTCAAGGATGAGAACGCGCGTACAAGACGTGCTCTCAATCGCCTGTCGCGTGCTATTGAAGCTATACAGCTGTGCCCTCATAGGAGCAGTTGTCCTGTCAGCGGTGAGCTGCGGCTCGACGAGGACAGTGACGACAAGCCAAGCGGTGACGGCAAAAAGCGACAGCGCGGCAAGCAGAAGGAGCGAGACAATAATGATGTGGACATTACCGATAAGGGCGGACACAGTGAGGCTGACCATCAGGACAGACTCGATAAAACATCTTCCTGATGGTGCCTCGTACAGTGCGAGTAACGGACGGGCGAATGTAAGCGTAAGCAGAAGCCCAGACGCAGAGAGCGTAGTGGTTTATGCCTCATGTGACAGTCTGCAGCAGCTGGTGTGGCGGTATGAGCAAGAGTTGTCGCGCATCAGGAGCGGAACTTCCGAAAGTTCGCAGACGGAAGAGGTTCGCACGGAAGAAGAACGGTGTTCGTGGCCTGTTCGGATTATAATAATAGCGTTTTTTGCCGGAGCAACGACCGGCGCAATAGTAACTTCGTTTATTATCGACCGCACTCGGCAAAACAAGCAATCTTGATTGCGCTCGTTTGCACGATAATTAACCATAAAAACAAATAAAGAAATGGACAAAAAATTCATATACGGCATTGCCACAGTAAAGTTTGAAAGCCTTACGATAGGATATATAGAAAAAGGTTCATGGGATTGGGGTGGTACTAAGCCAGAGAGCATAGACGTTGACGCAGAACAAGTTCCAGATGCTTCTGTGCTGACGCTGGTAACCAAAAACAGCCAGATATCGCCTACATTCAATCTTATCCAGCTTGACTATGAGAATATACATGCCGTGCTTGGCGGTACACTGGTAGAATCTAATGGCTCAGCGACTGGTTGGGAAGCCCCTTCAGCTCTTGTCCAATTGTCAGGTAAGTGGACTATTGATTTCGTGTCAGGTCAGACAATGACAATACCAAACGCAACAATACTTGCAAATCTAGGTGGCAAGCTGACGTTGACGGAAGTGTCGAAACTGGAGTGTCAGTTGAAGGTCAACAAACCTGAAGATGGTACTACCCCGTATAAAATCAACGATACCGTTAGTACATCAAGTAGCACTACAGCTAGTGAAAGTTGAGAAACAGAACTGACATAGTGTATGGATGAAGCGGTTATCCGTTGGATAGAGAAAGAGGGAGCGGATGCCTTGCTGAACACAGGTGTGTCCGTCCCCATTAAAGGCTTCCGTATTCCGTTTAGGAAAAAGCCTATTGTCTTGAGGTTTACAATGAAACGTCCTTGTATGGCGGGGCAGCTGCTTATCGCCAAGACATATCTCGCTATGGGCGTAACAAGCGCCGAAATGAAGAAATTCTCCAAAGAAGACGAAATGAAATTCTATGTGGAGCATACAAAAAACATAAGCCGCATTATAGCCTATACTATCTGCCGGGGGTATATATCCCGGCATTTGTTGATAGGTGCTTTATCATGGTTTATCCGGAATTTTATGGAACATCGTTATGTGATGGCTTCATTCCGGACATTCATAAGGCTTATGGGAACAAAACATTTTATGAATATTATCAGGTCGGCAGAAAGATCGAATCCGATGAAACTGCGCCTGAGCCAAAGAAAAAAGGGGAGTTAAGAACCCGTTACCAAGGTTCCCATAGCCCCTTTGGCTTTATCTGGCAAATAGCGACCTCCACAGGCTGGAGTATCGACTACATACTGAACAAAGTCAACTACCAGACTCTTATCATGATGATGTCTGACGCCCCGCGCTATGTCCGTGCCAAGGAAGAAGATGAGAAAAGTGCTGTAGATGAAGCCAACGATATAATAGGATTTTATCAAAGCAGACTGAAATGAGCAAACCTGTTGAAATAGAGTTCCTGATAAAGGACAATATGAGCCAAGGAATAACCAAGGCGTCAAGAAATGTTGACGGGCTTACGGAAAAGGCGGCTAAAGCCAACTCAGAAGTAAACGCTGTCAATTATAGCGTACAGGAACTGCGTAATATCATAGCCTTGCTTGAAGCCCAATTGGAAGAGTTGCAGGTGGTGGGTAAGAATGCGTCGCCCGATCTTGACCAGAGCGACAATATAGCCAAAATTGAAGCCCTGCAACTTGAAATACGTGAGCTTGAGGAACAATTGGCGCAGTTGGAAAAGTCATCTGCCGATGTGAATGTTGTTCCATCGGATCTTCCTCAAGCAACCAAGACGTTCAATGGTTTACACATGAGCATTCAGCAGATAGCGAGGGAGATGCCGACATTGGCTATGGGCCCTCAGATGTTCTTTTTAGCCATTTCCAACAATCTGCCTATATTTGCCGACGAGGTGAAGCGTGCCCGGACAGAGTATCAGGCACTTGTGGCGGCTGGCCAGAAAGGAACTCCTGTATGGAAGCAGATACTTTCTTCTCTGTTCTCATGGCAGACGGCATTGACGACAGGTATCATGTTGCTTGTAATGTATGGAGACGAAATTGTGAACTGGGTGAAAGACCTGTTCACTGCGAAGGATGGCGTTGACGAATTTAATATCTCGTTGGAGGAGATGGCCGAGATAGAGAAGAACGGAAGGGCAGAGATGATTCGCACCCGTTTTGAACTGGATAATCTCGCCAATGAATTGAAAAACTATAGCGGCACTAAAGAAGAAGAAAAACAGAAAGTGGATGAGCTGAACCGCAAATACGGTGAAGCCTTCGGCTATTATGAGACGGTTGCAGAATGGTATGACATAATCACTCAAAAAAGCGAGGATTATATCCAAATGTTGTTTCTGCAAGCAAAGGCGCAATCCCTGGTCAACAAGGCCATAGAGGCAGACGAGAAACTTACAGAAGTGAAGAACACCGCGGCTGATGACGTGGAGGGTTCACTAAACTGGTTCCAGAAGATGGGCCTGTATATGGTGCAAAGCGAGATGTCGACAGTTCGTCAGTCTTATGACGCAAAGAAGGTAATAGAAGACCAAAACGAACAAGCAAAAAAAGAAGCTATAGCTGCAGCCCAAGCAGTCGTGACCGGTTATCTTAAAGAGGCAGATGAACTTACCAAACAGGCTGCACAAATAGGGAAGGCGTCCGATATAGGAGGGCATACATCTCCTACATCCAAAACAAACACGTCATCGACCCGTTACAGGATATCGACGGAGAAGGAGTACAATAAAGAACTCATCGCTCTTCTTCGACAGAATACTGAAGACGAGATTGCCTTGATGAAGGAGGGCACTGAGAAGAAGTTAGCTGAAATAAAGGAAGACTATAACAAACGCATAGCCGAGATAGCAGAGCTGGAAGCTGAATTCAAGAATAAAAACAAGGAAGCTGGTGTTTCCACTGATTCTAACGGTCTTACAGCAGAACAGAGCGACGCACTCAATGCAGCAAAACTGAATGCGGAAGAAAAATATGCAGAAGAGACCCGTCGGGTGAATGAGGAACTAGCCCGTGCAGAATTGGAATCAATGCGAAACTACCTGAAAGAGTACGGCACATACCAACAGCAGAAACTCGCCATAGCGGAGGAGTATGCGGAGAAGATTAAAAACGCACAGACCGAGGGAGACCGATTGTCTCTAACGGCTGAAAGAGACCGGCAGCTGCAACAGGTTGAAATCAACGCCATAAAGCAGAATATAGACTGGGGTAGCGTGTTCGGTGATTTCGGCACGATTTTCAAAGGGCAGCTTGAGCCTACGCTCGAAAGTCTCCGAACCATAGCGAATAGTGACGAAATGAAAAACGCCACTATCGAAGAGCGCCAGGCATTACATGAACTCATAACCAAGCTAGAACAGGCGAACACAGTATGGGACAGCGACATATTCCAGACGGTTTCTGACGATATGATTGCGTACCAAGACGCGATGAACAGATATATTGAAGCACAGGAGCGTGAACGTATCGCTACGGAAAATCTTACCCAAGCAAAGGAAACCCTTAAGAATGCCGAAAATAATCTTGCCCAAGCCACCGCTACAGGTAGCGCTAAGGATGTTGACAATGCCACGATTGCATATACTAATGCGAAGGCTGCAGTAACGGCTGCAAGCAAAGAAGTAACGGCTGCGGCAAGTGCTACGAAACTGTTCGGCACGGAAGTGCAGGATGCAACAGAGGAACTGAAAGAGTCATCACAGGCTGCAGTCAATCAATTCCAACTGTTGCAGAGCGGTCTTCAAGGTCTTACTTCTGGCAACCTGCAAGGTATAGGCGGAGGTTTGATGGAACTTGACAAGCTTTTCAATAACAGCTCAGTAACCAATACTGTAGGAACAGCCCTTGCAAAGGGCATGAACAGTCTTTTAGGCAAGGACAGTTCAGCAAGCAAGGCTATAACCGAAGCGTTGGGAAGTGCTGGTTTTACAGGCGAGATTATCGCAGCTGCACTTGGTATCATGGATATTCTGAAAGAAGGGATTAGTACCCTAGTGTCAGACCTAATAGATACCGTACTGAACGCAATAAACGGTATATTGCAAGACCTTTTCAGTCTTGACATGGCCACTAAGGTCGGAACATCCATTGTTCAAGGTGTAGGCGGTATCCTTGATACAGTCACCTTTGGGGGGTTTTCATCATGGGTAGGCAATGGGGAGAGCGATGAAACGCTTGCTGAAGACCTGGAAAGGCTTACTCTTTCAAACCAAGATTTGCAGCAATCGATAGATAACCTTGCCGACAAGATGGATGACGCGTCAACTGGCGAAGCGCTGGATATATACGAAACCCAAAAAGCTAATATTGAGGAAATGATTGCTAATACCCAAGAAATGATGCAGCGTGCGTCTGCGTCTTATTCTAACGGATTCTTGGGTATCGGCGGTGAACATTCTTCTTCACATGAAATAAACGAGGGTATGTCTGCAAGTGATTGGGAGGCTATCAGTGCAGTCGTAGGTCGCACCATTGACAGTGCTGCTGATTTTTGGAGCCTGACTTCCGAGGAAATGTATAACGTAGCCAACGAAGCTACTACACAGTACACAAAGCTGAAAGACTTGGCTGACAATGGTCATGCTGATGCAGCGCAGTACATGGATGAATACATCACTTATTGGCAACAGCTTGAAGATATACAGAACGCTTACTATGAGAAAATGACAAGCTATTCGTTTGACGACATAGAAAGCGAGTTCAAGAGTCAATTGCTGGACATGGAAACGGACGCGGAGGACTTTGCGGACAGCTTTGAGGACATGATGAAACAGGCTGTGGTGAATTCTATGATGAGCAACACTTACAGCAAGAAGCTGAAGGAGTGGTATGAGGCTTTCGCCGACTCCTTGGAGAGTGACGGAGAACTGACCTCTGCGGAGCAGGAGGCGTTGCGTAGCCAGTACGAAGCGATTGTGAACAGTGCTTTGAAGGAGCGCGATGCCCTGATTGATGCTATGAACTGGGATGTTTCATCGAGTACAAGCCAAAGTGCCAAGACAGGAAGTTTCGACACAATGACACAAGACCAGGGCACCAAACTTGAGGGTATGTTCACGAGCGGTCTACAGCACTGGAGCAGTATGGACGAGCGTCTTGAGGATGTAGCGGAGAAAATGGATACTGCAGAAGGACATTTGGCAAGGATTGCCGAGAACACCGGCGCAAGCGCAGGGCATCTGAGTG
Source organism: Prevotellaceae bacterium (assembly GCA_030523165.1). Taxonomy (GTDB): domain Bacteria; phylum Bacteroidota; class Bacteroidia; order Bacteroidales; family Bacteroidaceae; genus Prevotella. Next base: position 27,638 of record JAUNIZ010000002.1, on the reverse strand, counting down.
AGATTAAGGAGGATATCAAGAAGATGATACGTGACGGACTAAAAGTGAAGTGATATGGATAATATATTGAGTGGGCTTGTGCTTATTAACAGCACGGATATATGGACTACATACGGTGCTTTCCTTGTGGAAAACAAGCAAGGAGGTATGGACAACATAACCTCAATAATGACACCAAGCGAGACGAAAGAGGATACGGCGGTGGACATTCGGGAGGAAAACGGGGAGAAATACTCCTCAACACTGACACCCAGAAACAAGGCACGAGACGTGGAACTGTATTTTGCCATATATGCCAAAACACAGGCGGACTGGATGAAGAATTATTTCGCGTTCATCAATTTCCTGAAACAGGGCGCGAATGGTTGGCTGGACATTAATTTTCCACAGTTGAGTTTAACACTGCATGTGAAATACAGCCAATGCAGCAAGTTTACACCACTCACATATTTGTGGAAGGAAGGAGTGCATGCGTCCAAATTCAAGGTGAAGTTCCGGGAGCCGGTACCGGTGATTTAACGGCATAGAAACGACATTCAAATAACATTCAAACGGCATACGAAGACATGTTGACAATATATGACATTTTGGGCAACAAGCGGGCTGATGTAGCCACAAACGACAGCTCTACGCAACAGAAGGAGGTACAGAACGATAACGTGCTGAATCTCTCCTTCACGCATTATGAACATGTCGCCTTGGATGTGAATGACTATACGGATTTTCAGGGTGAACGCTATTGGTTACAAGAGAAATACGCTCCTAAACAGAAAAGCGAAGGGGAGTGGGAATACGACATAAAGATGTACGGCATCGAGAGCCTGATAAAGAGGTTCTTGGTGTTGGAAACCACCGATGGCGATACAGAGCCGGAGTTTACTCTTACAGCCACTCCAAAGGAACATGTGGCTATGATTGTCAAATGCATTAACGATGGCATGGGTAACATCACGGACTGGAAGGTCGGTCAAGTGGACGGTACAGAGAATATAGTCATCGATTACCAAGGCAAATACTGCGATGAAGCCTTGAAGGAAATTGCGGAAGCTGTAGGCGGACAGGCTGAATGGTGGGTGGAAGGACAGACGTTCAACGTTTGTCGTTGCGAGCACGGCGAAGAGATAACCTTGGCATACGGCAAGGGTCTGACGGATATAGAACGTGACACGAGCAACGTAGAGGATTTTTACACTCGTCTTTTTCCTATTGGAAGTACACGCAACATTGACCCAGAGAAATACGGGTACAGCCGTCTTATGCTGCCTGGCGGAGAAAAATACGTAGAAATACATACTGACGAATACGGAATTTTTGACCGTTACGAGAAGGATGCGTTCAGTGAAATCTATCCAAGGCGTATCGGTACCGTGTCGAGCGTGCGCAGCGAGGACACGACGGACGATGACGGCAATGACTTTACCATATATTATTTCAAGGACGACAGTCTGGATTTTGACCCCAATGACTATGAACTTGCCGGTGAGGCAAAGCGTGTGTCATTCCAGGATGGAGAACTTGCCGGGCTTGGAGATACGGAAGACCACTATTTTGAGGTAAACTACGACTCGGACACGAAAGAGTTTGAGATTATCACCATCTGGCCATACGATGACGATACACAGTTGCCAGGAGGAAACCTTGTACCAAAAGTGGGCGACAGCTATATATTGTGGAACATTACCATGCCTGACGAATACTATACGGCAGCGGAAGAGGAGTTTGCGGAGGCTGTTGCGGCATACAATGAAGAAAAATGGCAGGATATTTCTGTATACAAAGCATCGACAGACCATGTGTACATTGAGGACAACGTAATAGAACTGTATCTTGGACTGCGTGTAAAGCTGGAGAGTGAGAAATATTTTCCAGAGACAGGGTACCGCAGCAGTCGCATCACGAAAATAACTCGCAATGTAAACCTTCCAGGAGATATGGACATCGAGATTAGCGACGCCCTGCAAAGCGGTGCCCTTGACAGGGTGAACAACAGCGTGAGCGAACTGAAGAGCTATGTAAGGTCGTCTGTCGCAAGTTCTTCTTTGCCCGATATTATTCGTTCCTGGGACAATACGTTGCCGACTGATACAAATCTTTTTTCTGCAAGGAGAAGCCAGAAAGAGTTTCTGAGCAAGAAAAATAACGACACTGCATCAGGAAAGATAGGTTTTCTGAAAGGCATAAGCATAGGCGACTATGTAGCCGGCAAGAACGGTGGGGACATTGACGAGGACGGCAACGCAGAACTGCTGACGCTGGTCATCCGTGAATTGCTGCGCAGCACAAAGTTTGTGGACGGTCTTACGGGTGAAGGCTTCCAGATGTGGATAGACAGCCTGACAGGACTTGCCCATCTGACTGTTGACAAGATGACCATCCGGCAGACATTGACGGCCTTGGAGCTGTTGATCGAGAAAGTACGCAGTATCGGCGGCCAGTTTATCGTGTCGGCGGCGAACGGTAAAATAAAGGAAGTTACAAGCTCTGCCGGGTATTATACAATTACGTTCGAGCAGTCGCATTCGTTTGTGGCCGGGGACTTGATGCGCTGTGCCACTTATACAGGAACGTCGCAGACCTCATACTGGGTGGAAATAGCCTCGGTTAGTAGCGACAGCGTCACGGTGGCAACAACGGAATTTGACGATGGCGTGGCTCCGAAGGCAGGCGATGAATGCGTCCTGATGGGCAACGTCTCCAACAAGCTCCGTCAGAACCTTATAAGCATCTCCGCCACAGAAGACGGGCAACCGCGTGTGGATGTGCTCGACGGTGTACATTCCAAGAGCTTCAGCGGGTGTCTGCGCTGCCGTTTCGGCAATCTGGACGGCATAAGCGACAATTATTTTCCTGCTGACCGCCAACCGAGCGGCAATGGTCTGTATGGCGATAACGTGTTTTTGCACGGTACATTCGTGTTGATGACAGGAGAGGATGTATTGACGAAATTCGAGGTAGTTGAGGGCAAGATTACGTCTGCTGTGGAAAGTCTACGCAAGGAGGTGCTTGAGGACCAGAGTTACCTTGACAATACAGCGTTTGCCAATGGAATGGACAAGTGGTACACGGACAGCGAGGCTACATTTTTGACTCTCGGTAGCAAATGGCTATGGATGAATGGAGCTCCTTTGTCACGTAAACCTGGTGGACATGCAGATGTTGTGGAGGACAATGCCCGTTCATGCGCATACATAAGGAACAACTACATAATGCAGAAACTGGAAGATTTCCGCTATGTTCCCGAATATGAAGAAACAAACAGCGACGGGCTTCGAATTCCTGGTCTGGTTTATCTGTCTTTTTACTACAAGGTAATAGAGGCAGGCCGTCTGACCATTACATTTGAGGATGCGGACAAGACCGGTTTCGAGAACTTCAATATGTTCTCGTATGACGCGGAACTGGACGTTACCGACAGCTATAAGCTGCTCAACAATGAAGGGTTGTGGAATGGAACCGGCAACTTAAAGATAGCGTTCACGGGAATAATTCATATTGCGGGTCTTGTTTTTTCGACCAACAAGGTGGATGCTCTCGCATATAAATACCAGACGCTTTTTGAGCAGAGCGACCGTCTGGTCAAAATATCGGCAGCCATATACGACAAGGACGAAACAGCCCTTCAGGAGACTGGGCTTGTCATCAAGCCGGAGGGTGCTGGGCTCTATGCTCAGGACTCCAACGGAACGATTGCCTTGATAGGCGTATCCGTAGAGGAAGAAGATGAAGACGGCAACACGACAAGCAAGATAAAACTGACCGCAGACCACATCCAACTGGAAGGCCTGGTGACGGCAAACGAGAATTTTAAAATTCTGGAAGACGGAAGTATTGAGTCTGTGAACGGAAAATTTAAGGGAGAAATAGATGCCACTTCCGGGAAGTTGGGTGGTTTCGAGATTGCTAGTGGCCGTCTTGGAATAGACAGGGACGGAACGTCCGAAGGTATGTTCCTATATGACACCATGATAGGATTCAACGGCACCAATATGCAGGCCATTATCGGTACTTACAGCACGTTGGGAACCCGAATGCTTGGCCGGTTCTCAAATACAGCGGAGGATTATCTACCAAATTACGGCATTGTATTCAATGTGTCAGGAAGTCAAAGCGAACAAAATTACGCATTCTCAGGTGTGGGCGCTGGAGTCCTTAATGGTTTGATGTGCGGTTATTCCATGCAGTATGTGACTTGTGTACAGGATACAGTCACGATTCTTGGCTTACTAAGAGGAAACAAATACATTGTGTACAACACGGTATCAAACACAGGTGTCGGCATTCCGTTGTTGTCATCGGTTCGGGACGCTTTGAACATATCGAGCAGCACTACTTTCGGGGTGATTATAGTGATTGCTGTCAGCCATGACGCGACATCTAATGTGCCTGTATACGGGAAGAACTCGACTGTAGATGGAATGAATACAGACAGCCATGCGCAATTGTATAACAAAGGGGGTACGGCCATAGACAGTATGTCCATCCAAAAGGGTCAGTGTATACCGTTCTTCTTAACATACGACGGAAGCAGCTATAAGGCATTCATAGTATCAGAACAATATTAATAAAATATGCAATATATGAAAATAGATTTCGGAAACATCGAAGTGGAAGTGAATTTTGAGGGCGATACCAGAAAGGTTGATGTCAGACGCGACCTTGCTAATTTCGCCAAAGTGAAGACGATGGACATTGGTTTTGAGGACTTCTGCCGGAAGATATATTATTCCAAAGGCGAGATAGATGTCCCCGATAAATATGTCCAGCCTCTAATAGACATTATCAAGCTCAGGGACTGTCCATTCTATGCTTTTGTGAAAAGTGGAGTCCTGAAGCTGCTTAGACAAGAAACAATGAAACCAAAACAATAACGATTATGGCACTTACAGACGAAGAAAAACAGGAGATAATCGCTGCCTTGCTTGAGGAAATAAAAGCTGCTTCTAGCGGTATAGAGGACTTGAATGTCGTAGACACACTGACGGGCATAAACTCTCTTCCAGCCACCTATGGGGAGGAACTTGTAAACGTTCCGCTGACTCTACTCCAACAGCCAGCTACAGATGCCGCTGATGCCGCCAATGAAGCGGCGACTGCAGCCAACAATGCGGCGACTGCGGCCAATGAAGCAGCATCGAAAGCCACAACTGCAGCAGAATCAGCGGAGGCAGCCTCTCAATTGCCAGGGAGTGGACAGGTTGTAGGTAGTGTAAACATTACGGAACTTGACAGTCTGTATGTTACAGATGACAATCGGAAAGGAGAAATGCCCGTATTGCTTCAAGTAAAATACGGAACATTGAATGTCGGTATATTAAGAGTCTTTTCGGACGGTTCCGGACATTGTATAACCCAGGTACTGACAACACATAACATTTTGAACGAAGACGGCACGCTTGCAGAATCTAGCCATTCGGATACGGAAGTATATGTTTATTATAGGAGTTATTCCTTTACATCTCCCAATATTACTACAGGTACATGGTCTTCGTGGCAGGATATAACACTGACTCTGAGAAGTCAACTAGTAACGTATATAGATGACAGTGACAAAACCCTGCAGACAAACATCGAAGCCGAAGCGTCAGAAAGAGAATCGGCAGACAAGGAACTGATGGAAAGGGCTACAGTATCGTTTGACGGCATAGTGGCTATTGCCTCTGTGAGAGCAGTGTCTGCCACAGAGATAACAGGTGTCGTGTTTGTCAAGTTGTCCAATGTGTTCGCCGGTGTATTTTCAGGAGGATATTGTAGTAATTGGGCGGCAACTGACAGTTATCCGTCAGCCGATATGTATATGAATAGTACCAGAGACGAAATATTGAAGGACAAGATATATACTTGTGACGGTATTCCCTATGCGTGGAGCGAATCGGAGAATACGCTTGTTCAAGTGGGCAGGCGTATGGAAATTCTAAGTGAAGAAGAATATGAACAGCTTTCCACAAAAGGCGATTCTACAATCTATTTCACCTATGAGGAGGACGATGCATGATAACAGTAAACGGAAAAGAAGTAACAGCGGTCTATGTAGGAGAGAAGATAGTGACGGCCGTATATCAAGGAAGTCGCTTGCTGTGGTCTGCGATACGCAGCTGTTTCGGGTCTGGTTATTGGCAACGTAGCAAACCATGGAGCCGCACAGACGGATGGAAAAGAAACCCTTAACATAAAATAAAATGAGAATATGGCAAAGAAAGTATATGATACCGACGGTCTAGATCTTCACAATGTGAACTGGGAAGGTGACGAGAATACAGGAAACCTTCCTGTTAGTGGAAGACTCGTTGAAAAATACATCAAAAGCATTGATGAATCCTGTGCGAATATTACACCTGTGGACGAGGTTGTGAGCGGTGAGACAAAACCTCCAACTTCCGGGGCGGTGTTCGACAGTATTGTCGGCACTGTCACAGATGTAGATGTGACGGACAGCGAGGACGGGACACAGTATGTTATGACCGTCACTAAAAAAAACAGTGAAGGAGGCGAGACCTCGGAAGAAGTGCGCTTCAGCAAGTATACCGACGAAGACAAGGTTGTCGTGGGTATTGACCTTACAGGTAGTGACGGCAGCGCTCTTCCGTCATCCCAGTATCTTTCGGAGGGTGATGACTTCGTGGTAAAGTACGCTATCAACGTGGCTACTGCCGGCGGCAGTGAGGTGACCGATTACAGCGACCTAAAGGCTCGCGTGATAGTTAAACGCGGCTCCACTACACTCTCAGCATTCAAGGATACAGAGTTCGTTTCCGTGTCGGCAGGACAGGAGTATACCTTTGACGCATCGGAATACCTCACCGATGCCACGGCATATACAATACAAGTGGAAGCTCAGGCGACATACCAGGGCAGCACCCTGAGCAGGACGGCTAGCGCAAGGGTTACCGTCGTGGCGATGGAGCTCGCAACCACATTTTCCGTGGGCAACGGTCTTTCAGCAGGAGGCTACAGCAATGATGTGAACATTCCGTTTACGGCCAAAGGAACATCCGGTGAAAAGACCATCTACTACCGTCTCAACGGTGGAACACCATATACGGAGAGCCTTTCGACAGGTTCAGGAACACAGTCTAAAAACATAACGATACCACTAACGGAAATGGCTGAGGGTCTTAACGTGGTGGAGGCATATGCCATGCACGAGAGTTCGGGCGTGATATCGGACGTGTTCTATATCACGTTGCTGAAGGCTGGCGACTCTGTGGCGGACTATGTAGGATTGATGTTTAGCCACTCAGCCGATGGTTTTCAGGACAATTATCTTGAACCTGTGCTCAATGCGGAACAGTTTACGGCATGGAGCTTCGATTACTCTGCATACAGTTCAGGAGACTCTACGGCAACGTTGTCAGTGGTAAACAATGGCAATGTAGTTAAGGAAGATAGTCTCACACGCGGGGCAACGGGTAGCTACGGCAAGACCAACGTCAGTGTTGAAGCTCTTACATATACCGTGACATGTGGCACTGCCACGCTGATGCTATCGGTCAGTACATCGTCACATTCAGACATAGAGGCATCGCTTGCCAGTGATGCTGTCGGTACGTTCGAGGCTTACGGACGTTCCAATAGCGAGACAAACCCGGCTTCGTGGACTAGCGGCGATTTACGCATGGAGTTCGAGGATGTGCTTTGGTCCGTGAACAGCAACGGAGCTGGTTCTGGTTGGTATAATGACCGTCTGTTGCTGAGCAACGGAGCAAAGATGAATTTAACAGCCGACGGAGGCTATAGACCGTTCAATGAGGATGACAAGCCTGTAGGGTACGCCATCGCTGATGTAGGCATGACGATAGAGATAGAATACTCCACAGCCAACGTGTCGGACACTGATGCGGAACTGATAACGTGCCTCGGTACGTTGAGTAACGGCAACCGCTACGGACTGGTTGTGACAGCTGAGGAAGCGAAGTTCCTGACAGGTGTCACAACCGAGGCCGTGGATGCAGGCGAGACACTGACATACGAGGATTCTGTCGGTACAAAATTTGAACCGAATACGAACATAAAGATAACATACGTTTTCTATCCCAACGTGTCGACCAACGAGCAGCGCGGGCTGATAGGGTTCTTTGTCAATGGTGTGGAGAGTGCCGCATCGCGGTGGCTTAATAAGGTTAACTTCGACATAGACAGTCAGCTTGAGTTCAATTCAGTGGGTGCAGATCTCTCTATCAAGAGTATACGCATATACAACAAGGCGCTGACAGACGATGAGGTGCTTAACAATTACATAGTGGACCGCAACCATCTTGAAGATGAGGATGAGGAGAAGGGCGTGAGGACACTCGATGAGGAGAACCGTGTGTTGAACGAGGGTGAGACGGTGAGCCTTGAGAAGCTGCTGGCTCTGCGCTCTGTACGCAAAAACTCCATCCTTATACTTTACGGCACAGGTTCTGTGTCGGGCGAAGTACCGTCCGATTCAGACACACTGAACATCATGGATGCCTTGGCGCAGCTGAACAACAAGAGTAGCAACAAGCTATGCTCCGAAATACGGTTCTATAATGGCGAGGACAGTTCCCTCGACTGGATACTATACAACGCCTACGTGAGAATTCAGGGAACATCATCCGTGAACTATGCACGTAAGAACTTACGATTCTATTTCCAAAAGACCGCATCGGGTTATACGGTCACATTGTCGGTTGGAGAGATTGACTCCAACGGCAACCAGACAAATCCGACCGTCACGACAGGCAAGAAGAATCTGTTCAAGTTGCGTCAGGATTCTGTCGGCGCTAAGTTGGCGTGTCCTAAGTGTGACTTCTCCGACTCGTCCATGACCACCAATACCGGTGGAGCAAAGTTCATCAATGACGGGCTTTTGGAAATGGGCCTGCTCACTCCTGCACAATCATACGCGCAAGATCACCCAGACACCTGCACGGAATCATTCCGTTCGGCCATCGACGGTATGCCGTGTGATTTGTTCGTTGCGAAATCAACGGATGAGGACTTGACGTATTACGGCCAGTACAACATCAATAATGACAAGTCAGACTCATATCCTGTGTTTGGTCAAGACGATACCATCGGTGCGGAGAACTGGGGAGAAGGCGACACGCTGAACTACCTCAACGCAAACGACGAAGGCACGACAGAGTTCCTGCCGATATGTATCGAAACGTTGAACAACTCCAACGACTGCTGTCTGTTCCATTGGCTACCGTCTACGGATGCGAACCATATCGATTTTATGGATAATAATTTCGACAACGGCTTTGAATTGAACCATCCAAAAGACAACTATTGGATTGACGGTGGCGGCGATGCTGATGAAGAGCCGAACTTGAAGGAGCACATCGGACTGGGTGACACTCAGGACAAAATGTATAAGGCTATTGACCGCATGATGTCGTTCATTCATGACTGCGTGCTGGAGACCACCGCAGGAGCGAACATGACGTACAACACCGAGACGCATACGTTTGACGGTGTGGACTATACCGACACGGACGATGGCAAGTTCCCGACGGACAAGTGGACTAGTGCAACGTTTGCAGCCAACGCGACAAAGTATTTCAACATACCTTATTTAATAGCATACTATCTGTACGTGGACTTCAATCTTGGTGTGGACCAGTTGGCGAAAAACATGTTGCTCAGAACATGGGACGGTGTGATATGGTACATCACATACTACGACGGAGATTGTCAGCTTGGTAGCGACAACAAGTCGTTCTTGACTGGAGAATATGATGACAACCGTCAGACGAGAAGAGACGGGGCGTATGTGATGCAGGGACACAACTCGTGGCTGTGGAACCTTATCATCGCGAACTTCTCCGACCTTATGACAGAAATTCTGACAAGCGGATATAACGGCGGCACGTCATTCATGTCGGCGTTCAGCGTACAGAAAGCTCTCGACCATTTCGATACGGAGCAGATGGACAAGTGGTGTGCACGTCTTTACAATAAAAGCGGCATCTTCAAGTACATTTATCCATTTCTTAACGCAATGCCTGTGGGAGCGGACGGAGCGACGCAGACATATCCGCAGATATACGGAATGAAAGGCTGTTTGAAAGAACACCGAAACTTCTTCATAAACCGTCGTTATGATCTGAAACAAGTTGAATATGGCTATGTGTCTACATTAGGAGCGCAGTTCTACCAATCGACATCATCACTTGACGCTGCATACAAATTGGCTGCAATGACATTTGTCCTCACGATACCTTACAGAGTACAGATAAGCACTTCAAACGGAGTGCAGTCTGACAGTGGTGTCGTGGATGCAGAGACGGAGACCACGCTGCAGTTGACAAGCAGCTTCGGTGAGAACGACCCGTTGAAAATTATCGGTGCAGCGAAGATGAAGGAACTGACGTGGCATGAGGACGCATTTGCCATCGGTTTTAATTTCGGTCTGTTCTCTTCTCTTGTCAAGCTGGACATGAGTGTAGACGCGGCAAGCGGTTACCGCAATGCCTCGTTCATGACATCTACCGAGGCTATGGTGTTGCTGGAGGAAATGAACATGAAGAACAACATGCTTGCACGTAACGGCGACAGCGGCAGTGTGGCATCGTTGGACCTCAGTTATCAGTCAAGATTGAAGTATCTTGACGTGCGAGGTACTGGCCTACAAAAAGTGACACTTGCCACAGGTGCACCTATTACGGAGCTATATCTACCAAACACCATCACAGAGTTGTTTTTGGAAGACCTTACAAAACTTACGGAAAGTGGGCTTGTATTGGATAGTATAAATAATATAACAGGATTTCGCTATTCTAATTGTCCTGGTATAGATGGATTTGCCTTGCTTGAAAAGTTGCATGCTGCAGCTGAAGCTGGCACAGGCAAACTGGAGAGGTTCCGTGTCGAGGTGGATATGGAAGACGATGGTACAGTCCTTGCCAAATATTTTGGCTACAAGACATATACCTCTGCGGGGTCAAACGATAATACCCATTCAGGATTTGTCGGCACAGTTCGTCTGACAAAATATATCGATGAAGAGACAATAGAGTCATATCGAGCTAAATATTCGGAACTTACCATTATACAGCCTGAGTATACAGTCCTGGAGTTCGACGACAGTGTGTCTGACGATGCAAATGTTTCAAATCTTGACAATAAGACGGGATATAAGTATGGAACTGAATACGAACCAAATGCACACATCAGCGCGATATTAGCAAAACGTCATAGGGTTCTTGCTAAGATGACAAAAAAACCGTCTGAAACAGAAGTCACTATTGCAGGTGTAGAAACGACAATGAACAATCTCGATGGAGAGATGACGTATTATCCTCTTCATGATAGCGATTCCCAATATTATGGTGATGCGGATGATGTGGATAACTGCACAAATGCGGCATTAGACGGAACAGAGGGGGATGTAATGATGTTTGAACCCAAGATGTGGTTTAAGGGAATTAATGATTACCTGAACAGCAAACACTACAGTTGTTATAGTAGTAATGACGAAATGCCGACAACTCCTGATGTTGATGTGTTGACCTATGATGAAATATCTGCTGCAGACAATGTCATAAGTGGATATGCTCTTATTCCCAAGACAACACTTTCCGCGTCCTATACAACGAATTCAAGTTATTCAGTATGTAAGGTAAACGTGGATGGATATAAGAAAGTTCGCTTCCCTACAGTGCTTGGGTCTAACCTTATTGGGTCTGTTTTTACGGACGGTTCTGACAATGTGGTGGGCAACGTGGTGGTTTCCACCCTCAGCGCCCGTTTTGAAAACGGAATGTATGTCATCGCGGATATACCAGACGGTGCTTCAGATCTGTATTTTACTATACAAAACACTGCGGAGTTCGATAAAGTCGTGTTGAGTAACAGTGACAAAATTGAGGATATGGAACCTGATTGGGTAGAGGAAGATGAATACCTCTGCGCCGTATTTAAATCGTCAGCTGTCAACAACAAACTTCGTAGCTGTATTACAGGCGGTTCTTCTACGGCAAGTCTGTCATGGACGGATTTCCATTATTACTCTGTTGCACGAGGTATGCAACAGATAGACCCACTTATGCACAACCGTATAGCAAATTTGTTTTATGCCAAATACGGCCGACGAGGTTCCCAAGAACAATGCGGGCATGGAACCCATACAAATACGCGTACAACAGGCGGAACCAAGATCCTGGGAATGACCGACACGTTGGCAACAGACGGCACATCAACAAGTGGTGCTGAAGGAAATAACTCAACAGCTTATTACTTAAAGAGCGACGGAAGTTATGGTACATTAGCGAATACGAATTGCTTGGGTTATGAGGATATTTATGGTCACAAGTACGAAATGATGGACCGTGTTGATTTACCAAACGATTCAAACAATACATATAAATGGCGTATATGGATGCCAGACGGAAGTATTCGTTTGGTAAAGGGCAGTTCTACAAGTGGATTGTGGATTGCTGGTGTCGCTCATGGAAAATACATGGACGTGATTCCGGTCGGAACTTTCTCTGGTTCTTCGACAACATATTATATGGATATATATTATGTGTCCAGCAGTTCAGGCCGTGTTGTCTATCGCGGGTACATCAATGCGAATGCGGTTGGCGGTGTGTCGAATGCGGTTGCGTTTCACGATGCGTCGAACTCGGCTACGGTTGTCGGCTCGCGTCTGGCCTTCCGCGGACAAATCGTCAAAGCGGAAAGCGTGGAAGCGTTCAAAGCGATTACAGAGGTAGCGTGACGCGAAAGCGCTAAAGCGTGAGCGAAGCGAAAAACAACGGGGTTCGAATATCATCCGAACCCCGTTTTATTATAATTATAAAACCGGCGAAGCCGGTCGTTTTTTTTGATTTTAGGAACGTTTCGTTTTACGAAAAAGAACATTTTGTTCAAAAATGCACGAACATTTCGTTTTGCGGATTATATTTTTAATGATTTCTAAAACTAAAATATTTATTTTCCCCTTTGTTACTAACATCTAAGATGTTTGCAAAAGTAGTATTATTTTACGGAACAAAGAGCCAAAAAAGTTAAATTTTAATCATTGATTGTATAAATTTTTATAAACATTTCATTATTGCGAACAACAATTCCAAGATTTGTTTCATCTAATAGGCATATTCATAAAGTATATACTCATTTATTTGAAATGAATAACAGGCATTAAAATTCGCACTGAACTGACACAAAAGCCGTTATCGTGCAAAAATAAGTTAAATATCAAACGAATATCAAAGCCAAATTATGATTTACGAAGAATAATCATTACCTTTGCACCCGCTTAATAAATTTATAACATTAACAAAACAAAAATTTCATGTATTTAGATTCAGCTAAAAAACAAGAGATCTTTGGACAGTACGGAAAGTCTAACTCTGATACTGGTTCAGCTGAGAGCCAGATAGCATTGTTCTCATACCGTATTTCCCACTTGACGGAGCATTTGAAGAAGAACCGTAAGGATCATACTACCGCAAGGTCACTGACCAAATTGGTAGGAAAACGCCGCGCTTTGCTTGACTACCTGTACGACCGCGACATCAACCGCTACCGTGCAATCGTCAAGGCTCTCGGTCTTCGCCGCTAATAAAGCAACGCGAACAAAGCTAAAACAACTAAAGAGTCCCCGAAAGAAAATGTCTTTTTCGGGGCTTTTTTGTGTACATACAACAGGAGAAATTTACTTGATTTACCCTTTAGTTTCATTTTCATCCTACCTTTTCGCCATGATAATGCCAAGCATACCCCAAGAAAATAACTGACCGAACTGACCAACTGACCGCTTTTCATGTCTTGTGCTGTCTTTGACTGATTTAGGTAGACACTTTGGTGTATTACTGATTCAGTAGACAACCATCGATATCAATATCAGAATATCAGTTAATTTTTCCAACTAAAACACCCTTATAATTGCAAAAGAAAAAAACTCTAAACACATCATACCCATAGCCGCGCAGCGCGCCCGAAAACAAAGCATAGCTTTCGCATGACGAAAAATATATTTTACACGCAAGGAAAGATAGATTTCCGATACGACAACGAATACAGAATTAGAATTATAATACGCCATATATTAGAAATATATAAAATATCTCGTATTCTTAACACACTTTAACCGTCTAACGGTTCTAAAAATTTGGAGATATGAAAAATAAGCATTATCTTTGCATTGTGAACCTTTTCGTTAAGCCAATGAATGTGTCAATCGGGAACTCACAAGCGCGCACAACAAAGAGAGGCAGACAACCAAAGCCGTCAACCAACAAAAAGAAACAGACTGGAACTACGAGAACGTCTATCTGTGAAAGACAAGACTATTATATATTATCCTACAAGGGGCAAGAAAATCACCAGAAGCGCAACTGCAATTATGACATAAGACAAGAACACTGCAATAACATTTTGCTGTACTGGAACAAATTGCCGTTTGCACTTGCTTCGATAAACGAGAGTCGCACCCACGCCCAGAAGCATCATAAGAGCCGTAGACACGATAAACATCAGCTTGCTGTCGATGCTGAAACTCACGACAAGTGCAATCCAGAATACAAGATCTAAAGCGAAAACCGCCCTGACGAAAGGACTTGACAAGTGATTATCGCCCTGTGGAGGTGTGTTGATAGCCATAGTTTGAATTTATTTAGTTTTCAATCATGTTATTGTTTTCAATTTACAAAGATATAAAAAACAATCGAAACAACGAAGGAACAAGCCGAAAAATCCATGTTCCGGAACTAAAGACAAGCTGAGAGGAATGGCGCAAACGAGAGCATGAAACCGTCATTGACAAGCCATGAGTGCCGTCGGCAACAGAAATCACTGCTCTGAAGCCTCCGTCTGAACTTCTGCCAACCCTTTCTTGTAAATGTCGTTCATGACCATTCCGGCAATGGTAAAACCGAAAATAGCGGTAACATGGGCTACTGTGCCGTTAATCTGGGCTTTTGAGCTACACCACTCATGGTTTACCAAACCAGGCACCCCAGGGCCGTTCTGAGCCTTAGGACACATGCAAGCCTCTGTTCCACAAGTGGAATTGTGACCGAGATTCTCAAGAAGTTCTTCGCTATAGACACACTTGAACTTGCGAGACGGACTGATTTTCATCTTCTTGAACTTGCGACGCAAGGCAGCTGCCAACGGACATCCTCGCACTTTCCAGAACTCGGCAACGCCAATCTTGGTTGGATCCATCTTCAACGCGGCACCCATCGACGAGAAGAACACAGCCTTTGTGCGGCAGGCTTTAAGTATAAGAAGCACCTTGTCTTTCAGACTGTCTATCGCATCGATTATGTAGTCGTAGTCCTCGATATGGAACGATTCTGCTGTAGACTCGTCATAAATGCTCTGAATGGCATTGATTTCGGCATTAGGATTAATCTCAAGAAGTCTTTCTTTAAGAGCCTCTACCTTCACATGTCCAACGGTCTTTACAGTAGCCATTAGCTGACGGTTGATGTTGGTTATGCAAACACGGTCTGAATCAACGATAGTAAGATGGCGCACTCCTGAACGCACAAGGCTTTCAGCGCACCAGCTGCCTACCCCACCAACGCCGAATATAATGACACGCGCGGCAGCTGTCTTTTCCATGACACGGTTGCCGACGAGAAGTTCCATTCTCTTGAAGATACCTTTTTCTAATCCCATACCTGCTTATCTGATGTGTTCCTGAAAGTCTTTAACTATTGTCCTACCTCTGTCGTCGAGAACTTCGCTCAAAGGTCGCATCACGAAGTTGCGCTCGAACATTAGCGGGTGAGGCACTTTCAAGTCTGTTTCGTCTATCTGCATATCGTCATACAGAAGAATGTCTATGTCAATAAGACGGTCTTTATACTGCCCGTCAACGGATTTCTCCTTGCGCCCCATCTCACGTTCTATGCCCAATATAGCCCTCAACGCTTCAGCTGGCGTCAACGCCGTATCGACACAGACAACGGCATTCACAAACTTGTTTGAAGAAACGAAGCCCCACGGTTCGGTAAAATAAAGAGCTGACCGGCGCGTTACATTGCCAATCAGCTCTTCTATATATTCTATTGCACGGCTGATATTCTGCTCTTTATTGCCCAGATTAGAGCCTAAACCGAGATATAGCGCGTGCATCAGTCGTTTACTATAAGCATTGCGTCTCCATAGCATCCGAACTTGTAACCGTTCTTGACAGCCAAGTTGTATGCCTCCATTACAAGGTCGTAACCGCCGAAAGCAGCTGTAGACATTATCAATGTAGACATTGGATGATAGAAGTTGGCAATCATTGAATCAGCAAGACCAAATTCATAAGGAGGGAAGATAAACTTGTTTGTCCAGCCCTCGTATTCCTTCAGCAGCTTGTCTGTGCCTACGGCAGTTTCGGTAGCCTTTGCAACGCTGGTGCCTACCGCGCAGACATGATGACCGGAAAGCTTTGCCTCGTTCACCGTCTTGCATGCATCTGCGCCTATGAACATCTGCTCTGAATCCATCTTGTGCTTTGTAAGGTCTTCAACTTCTATGCTGTTGAAATTGCCCAATGCGCAATGCAGCGTGATGTAAGCGAACTCTATGCCCTTGATTTCCATGCGCTTCATCAGTTCACGGCTGAAATGCAAGCCTGACGCAGGAGCTGTAACGGCACCCTCGTTCTTTGCAAAAATGCACTGGAAATCGTCAAGGTCTTCTGCTGTAGCCTGACGTTTGTCAACGATATAATGAGGCAGCGGAGCCTCGCCAAGAGCGTAAAGGTCGCGCTTGAACTCATCGTGAGGACAGTCATAGAGGAATCTTAGCGTTCTGCCACGGCTAGTGGTATTGTCGATAACCTCGGCTACCATAGAACCACTCTCGTCGAAGAACAGCTTGTTGCCTATACGAATCTTGCGTGCAGGCTCAACGAGAACATCCCAAAGGCGCATTTCCTCGTTCAGCTCACGCAGCAGGAACACCTCAATCTTGGCATCTGTCTTTTCCTTAGTTCCGTAAAGACGCGCAGGAAAAACCTTCGTGTCATTGAAGATAAAAGCGTCTCCTTCGTCAAAATAGTCAAGGATATTACGGAAATCAAGATACTCAGGATTGCCTTCGCTATCAAGAATCTGATTGCCTTCACTGTCCTTCTTGAACATATCTATAGTCTGTGACACTCTGTGAACCACCATCAGCCTGCATTCGTCACGGTGATAAGGTGGATTGAGAGCCACTTGTTCTTCTGGCAACTTAAACTTAAATTGTGAAAGTTTCATATATTATTTTCCTCCTATTATATTATCTTCTATAACCTGATTGCTTAGCCACGACTCAAAATCGTCAAGCTTTACGCATTCTTCTATTCGGACATCCCCTACTCTTGTTCGACAGAGAGCCGTGAGATATGCACCACTTCCCAATGCTTCGCCTATGTCTCTTGCCAAAGCACGTATATATGTACCCTTGCCGCAGACTACCCTAATGCTCAACAGCATAGTTTCTGGGTCGAAAGAAAGAATCTCTATCTCATCGACATGCAGCAGCTTTGGCTTCAGTTCCACGTCTCTACCCTTGCGCATAAGCTTGTATGCACGGTCACCGTTCACCTTGCATGCGGAATAAGCAGGGGGCACCTGCTGTATGTCGCCTATAAAGCCTTTAAGCTTTTCTTCAATAAGTTCGCGTGTTATATGAGCCGTAGGATATGTAGCGTCTACCTCATGTTCCATGTCATAGCTTGGAGTCGTAGCGCCCAGCTGCATGGTTGCAGTGTATTCCTTGGTATGTCCTTGCAGCTCTTCTATGCGCTTTGTGGCACGCCCAGTACACAGTATCAGCACACCAGTGGCAAGAGGGTCGAGCGTTCCTGCATGGCCTGTCTTCATGCGCTTTATTCCAAGACGCTGCGAAATGAGATAGCGAGCCCTTGCCAATGCCCCGAAACTGGACATGCGGTAGGGCTTGTTGATGCAGATAATCTCGCCTTCGTGAAAATTCATAGCGGGCTTAGTCTACCATTTTAAGTTCAACACCACACAATGCACAGATTATTATTATAAGTCCGACGATGATGCGATACCAGCCGAAAGCCGCGAAACCGTATTTCGTAACATAGTTTATGAAGAACTTTATAGCTGCAATCGCCACGATAAAGGCTACTACCGAGCCTACTATCAGCATTGTAAGGTTGTTGCCTTCTGCAAGAATGTTGCCCCCACCGTGGCTCAACAGCTTGTATGTTTCAAGACATGTAGCGCCAAACATCGTAGGAACGGCAAGGAAGAACGAAAACTCTGCAGCTGCCTTGCGCGTAAGTTTCTGAGACATACCGCCGACAATGGTAGACATGGAGCGTGACACTCCAGGAATCATTGATATACACTGAATGAAACCGATGATAAGCGCACGCTTGTATGTAAGTTTTGTATCTTCGCTTCCCTTGTTGAATATGCGGTCACAGAAGAGCATGAATATACCTCCGATAATGAGCATCCATGCCACTAGATTTACGTTTCCGAGATTCTCTTCTATTGCGTCATTGAACGCCAAGCCCAGCACTACAGCAGGCAAAACGCCCACTACCAGGCGTGCATAGAAATCATACATTGAGCGCCAATATGACTTTCCCTGGTTTACTGCCTCCGGATAGAAGAAGCGTTTCCAGTAAAGGCATATCACAGACAATATGGCTCCAAACTGGATAATGACTGTAAACGCCTTGACAAAAGGCGTGCTCTCTACTCCAAGCAGACTTTGCGCAATAATCATGTGCCCGGTTGACGATACCGGAAGAAACTCTGTCAAGCCTTCTACGATGGCTATGATGATAGTCTGTAATAAGTCCATGTGTATATTTATTCGTTTTCCTTTGGTTTACGTACAATAGCATAAATCATTGAAACAAACCCGATAAAGCACACTACAGGCGCTATCTTTATGCGCATGGTGCTGAATATGTCCGGGTCAAAAGAGGTTTCCGTTGAGCCTTTACCGCTCATCAATATGAAACCGATGATGACAACTGCCATTCCCACTGCAAGGAGAATGAAGTTCTGTTTGCCAAAAGCCAAGTTTTTCTTATCCATTTGATATTTCTTAATTTGTCAATGCACGAATACATACATAAAACTCAGAATAACGGGTAATTATTGTCTGAATTTAATTTAAATCTTATAAAGGTCTCCAGCTTTCATTCTCAGGAACTTGTTCACAGAGAAATAAGCACAGAGCAACGTTATCAATATACCGAAAAGGAACACGGCACCACCAGTGATTGCCATGACCTGCCATGTTATTACCACCAATACGCCTGGCTCATAGGTATATAGCACATATACGCCTGATGCCAAAACTATATCGGCTATCAATGCTGCAAGCAACCCTATGCCTACGGCATTGCCGAGGAAAGGGCGACGAATGAAGCCCCATGAGGCTCCTACCAGCTTCATTGTATGTATAGTGAACCGTCGGGCATATACACCTAACTTCACAGTATTGTTTATCAGCGAGAAAGAAACGCACGTCAGAAGCACTGCCAGAACAAGCAATACAAGATTGATTTTCTTAAGATTGCGGTTCACACTATCCATGAGATCTTGCGGATAGGTAATGTCATTTACCCTTGCATCGCGCTTCAGGTCTTTGGCTATCCAGCGCAACGAATCGGTATTAGCATACTCTGCCGTTAGCTGAAGCTCTATTGAAGCGACAAAAGGATTAGTGCCCAGAAACTCGCTAGGGTCTGTTCCCATTGCTTCTGTCTGCTCCTTCAATGCCTGTTCTTTGCTTATATAAGTTATATGATTGATGTAAGGACGCTTTTTAAGGTCCTTGCAAAGTCTCTGCGCTTCAGGATTTGTAATGTCTTCTCCCAGCATCATCGTTACAGTAAGATTCTCCTTTACATACTCGGAAAGGTTCTTTGCCGTAAGCACTGAGAACACTACCATTCCCAAAAGAATCAGCACCAATGCGGTACTTATGCATAAAGTTATGCCCTGCAAACCATGACGGATGCCGGTACTTTTTCGTTTCTTACCCATTATTTCGTGGCTATAACACACCTAATTTGGTGCAAAGTAACAAAAAAATCTGCGTCTATACAATAGTTTAACTACTATTAACAACAGATATATGCAAATTTCTTTCTATTGCAACGAATAGTCAAATTTTAACCCATACATCGCTCTATGTCAGAAAAAAGAAGTAAGTTTGCACCCGAATTGAAAACATTACGGTTTGAAATAAAAGCATTATGAGTACAGTAATTTATCCTTCACCTATATTCGGGCCTGTTCATAGCCGACGTCTTGGCATATCTCTTGGCATTAATCTTATGCCTGCTGACGGCAAGATATGCTCTTTCGATTGCATCTATTGCGAGTGTGGATTCAACGCAGACCACCGACCGAAGCTAAGAAGACCGTCAAGAGAAGATGTGGCAAAGGCGTTGGAGAAGAAACTTGAAGAAATGAAAGCAGATGGGCAGCTGCCTGATGTGCTGACTTTCGCAGGCAACGGCGAGCCGACAGCACACCCTCATTTTGCTGGAATAATAGACGATACGATTGCCTTGCGCGACAAATATTGCCCGAAAGCAAAGGTTTCGGTATTGAGCAACACTACATTTGCCAATCGCAAAGATGTTCATGACGCTCTGATGCGTGTAGACAACAACATTCTGAAACTCGACACCATTGACCCCGACTATATTAATAAGGTGAATAGACCTACGGGAATTCGCTATGACGTGAACGAGATTATAGAGACGATGAAATCGTTCAACGGGCATGTAATAGTGCAGACAATGTTCATGCGAGGCACTATCGACGGGGAAGATGTTGACAATACAGGCGAAAAATATGTGAAACCATGGCTTGAAACAATAAAGAAAATAAATCCAAGCCAAGTGATGATTTACACGATAGACAGGGAAACGCCTGACCACGATTTGCTTAAAGCGCCGAAAGAAGTGCTTGACGCGATAAGAGACAGAGTTATCGAAGAAGGTTACACTTGCTCTGCGTCATATTAAAAATATAAAGCAGAAATAAATTTTATAATAAATCAGGAATATAACTATAACGCCAGGCATGACAAATGCCATGGCTTCATTCAGAATAACAACAAATATCTTGGATTTCATCCTACCTTTTCTCGCCATGATAATGCTCAAACAAGTTTGGCATTATTCATTTGGCTTATCGAAAACGTTCAATAATTACATTCATTACACATAAACATTATGCCAAGCATAAACGACATGACGGTAGGTTCGCCTACACGTGGAATATTGCATTTCTCAATTCCGCTTATCTGCGGATATATACTTCAGCAGATGTATCTGCTTATAGACGCTGCTATAGTCGGGCGTTTCGTAGGTGTAAACGCACTGGCTGCCGTTGGAGCGTCATCGTCTATCATGTTTCTGATATTAGGTTTCTGCAACGGTTCATGCGCTGGTTTTGCCATACCAGTAGCGCAAGAGTTCGGAGCAAAGGATTTTCACAAGATGCGAGCTTATGTAAGCAATGCCATTCGCATAGCCGTTGTCATTGCCATAGTCATAACTATCCTTACGGCTATATTCTGCGATCGTATTCTCAAAATCGTGAATACCCCTGACGAAATATTCCATGACGCATATCTTTTCCTTATGCTCAACTTCCTCGCAATACCGTTTACCATAGCCTACAATCTGCTTTCAGGGTTCATAAGGGCATTGGGTGATTCCAAGCAACCGTTCTATTTCCTCATAGCCTCATCGGTTGTGAACATCGTGCTCGACTTCATTCTCATCATCTGGATAGGCATGGGCGTGGAAGGAGCAGGCATTGCCACTATGCTTTCACAGGCTTTTGCATCGGTCTTGTGCTGGGTATATATAAAGAAACGCATGACTATACTTATCCCTACAGGCGACGAAAGGGCATACGACGACCACATGGTGGGCAAGCTTCTCAACAACGGAATACCTATGGGCTTGCAGTTTTCGATAACGGCAATAGGAACTATCATGCTGCAAAGCGCAAACAACGCGCTCGGAACCGTCTATGTAGCGTCATTTACAGCATCTATGCGTGTGAAATATCTTTTCACTTGCGTCTTTGAAAACATAGGCGTTGCTATGGCTACCTATTGCGGTCAGAATATCGGGGCAAGGCAAATACAACGCATAAAGCTCGGCATTCGTTCAGCGATAAAGATAATGATGGTCTACTTTATCATTACTCTCGTTGTAATATACCCGTTTGCTGACCATATGATGCTGCTTTTCGTTGAATCGGGAGAGCAGGAAATAATAAACAATGCAGCCATGTATATGCGCATTTCCAACTTCTTCTTCCCTGTTCTCGGCTTGCTTACAATATTGAGATATAGCCTTCAAGGGCTTGGTTTCTCTAATCTTTCTATGCTCTCGGGAGTAATGGAAATGATAGCAAGATGCGTTGTAAGCGTGTGGCTTGTGCCTACTTTCCACTTCCTCGGCGTCTGTTATGGTGACCCGATGGCATGGATAGCAGCTGACGCATTCCTTATTCCTGCTATATTCTTCATTTACAAGAAGTTGAAAAAGCGCATCGAGAAAGAAGGGAAGCATAGTTTTAGCGAAGAGAAAGCTATGCTTTAACGATAGGAAAACTATGCTTTACCGAACAGAAAACTATGCTTTAGTTTCTGTATAGCCCGTTACGCTTTATCATATAAGCTACGCTTTCAGGCACAATGTCGTCTATCGGCATTGATTTCCTTATCCGTTCGCGTATCTCGGTGCTGCTTATGTCAATCAGTTCTGTATTGACCAGCGTAACGTTCTTAGGCAATAAGCTCTCGTCTATAGGCGAACCTTCACGCGGATAAATTACTATTCGGTAATTGTCAAGTATCTTCTGATAGGCATACCAGCGGTCAAAGCATAGCCAATTGTCAGCACCTATGAGCAACACGAACTCTCTTTCCTTATAGTCAGACGCAAGCGACTGGAGCGTTTTCCACATATATGACGGTTTCGGAAGATGAAGTTCATAATCGCAGGCTATCAGATTTGGCTCGTTTTCCAATGCCATGCTCACCATCTTCATGCGCAAATCGTCATCAAGAAGGTCAGCTTCACGCTTCAAAGGGTTTTGTGGCGACACGACAAACCACACCTCATCAAGCCCAGCACTTGCCAATAACTGTCTGGCAAGTCTTACATGGGCTTTATGTATTGGGTTGAACGAGCCACCGAAAATCCCTGTCTTAATCATAGGAAAAGCGATAATTATTATATGGAAATCATTTTAGCCGTCAATGGAAACACGCAACTAAGCAAAGCTTACTATAGCGTTATTCATTTGAAATGAATTCCTTCACTATACGCAAAGCTTCACGTTCCGCTTTCTCAAGGTCGTCATTGACAACAATCTTGTCAAACTTATCGGCAAAGGTAAGCTCGAATGAAGCTCGCGCAATACGGTCTTCTATCACTTCTGCGCTATCTGTTCCTCTTCCCACAAGGCGTTTGCGAAGCTCGTCTATCGAAGGTGGCTGAATGAAAACGGCAAGAGCGTTGTCGCCATAATATTTCTTTATGTTGCAGCCACCTTTAACATCGACATCGAAAACCACGTTTTCGCCTTTCTCCAACTGGCTTTCCACCTGACTTTTCAGCGTGCCATAGAATCTGTCTTTATACACCTCCTCATACTCAAGGAATTCATCGTTTTCTATGCGCTTGCGGAATTCCTCAGGCGAAATGAAGAAATACTCCACTCCATTCTGCTCTTTTCCACGTGGCGGGCGACTAGTACACGATATGCTGAACGCCATGCGCAGTTCCTCATGCTGCATCAGCCAATTGATAATTGTGCTTTTTCCTGTGCCGCTTGGGGCAGAAAATATTATAAGTTTACCTTTCATTTGGTTTATAATTGGAAGTGATTAAATATGAAAACAGAACATTTCTATGCTATAGAAGCCAGCTTTAACACTGACTATTACAAAGCATTAAGCACCTGTTCCTTTATCTGCTCAAGCTCGTCTTTCATCTTCACCACAATGTTCTGCATCTCTGCCTGGTTGCTTTTGCTACCTGTAGTGTTGATTTCACGACCCATTTCCTGAGCGATAAAGCCAAGTTTCTTGCCCTGACCTATACCGTCATCCATGGTTTCACGGAAATATTTAAGATGGTTTGCAAGACGTTGCTTCTCTTCGTTGATGTCAAGTTTCTCGATATAATATATCAACTCCTGTTCAAGACGGTTCTTGTCGTAGTCAATTTCAGGTATGTTCTTCATGCCCTCTATTATTCTGCTGCGTATTTTCTCTACTCTTGACTTCTCGTAAGGCTCAATGCTGGCAAGCAGTTCCGCTATGTTGTCTATCTTCTCGTTGAATTTCTTATACAATGCAGCACCCTCTTGACGACGGAAATCAACAAGATTTTCCAACGCTTCTTCTACCGTCTTGCGTGCCACAGCCCATTCTTCCTCGCTCAGTTCTTCTATTTCCGTCTTGTTCATAACGTCTGGCATTCGAAGAAGAGTGCTGAACCAGTCTTGAGGTTCAGGTATTCCTGTGCGCTCAACAATATTCCTTATCTGATGATAATAGTTTTCCACAAGAGCGCTATTGATAGGTGTGGCATCGGCAGAAGCGTCTTTTTCTATCCAGATAGAGAAGTCAACCTTGCCTCTAATAAGCGCTTTTGATATCATTTGACGCATCTCCATTTCCTTTTCTCGGTATAGCGGAGCTATGCGGGTAGATAGATCTAAAGCCTTACTGTTAAGTGATTTAATCTCAACGCTTATCTTCTTTTCATTAAATGTTGCGACAGACTTGCCGTAACCTGTCATGGATAATATCATAAATCTTTGTAGTTAAATTTTTGCAAAAGTACACATTTCTTCCAAAAAAAGAGTATTTTTGCATTTTATTTAAGAAGATATTTTCACTATGTCGTGTATTTTAAATATTGAAACGAGCACAAACGTGTGTTCCGTTGCAGTAAGTCAGGATGGTGCGTGCATATTTAACAAGGAAGATCACAGCGGTCCGAACCATGCGGTAAAGCTAGGAATCTTCGTTGACGAAGCTCTTTCATTCGTGGATAACCGTGACATTGCGCTCGACGCGGTAGCCGTAAGCTGCGGCCCAGGCTCATACACAGGTTTGCGAATTGGCGTTTCCATGGCTAAAGGTATATGCTATGGCAGAAATATCAAGCTGCTTTCAGTGCCTACACTGGAACTTTTGGCAGTGCCTGTGCTATTGCATCATGAACTCGAAGACGACGCTTTGCTCTGCCCGATGCTCGATGCACGCAGAATGGAAGTATATGCCGGCATATATGACCGCGCGTTAAAGGAAGTGAGAACCGTGCAGGCAGATGTCGTAGACGAAAGCACTTACAAGGAATACCTTGACAAAGGCAACGTCTATTTCTTCGGAAACGGGGCATGCAAATGTATAGATGCAATCAATCACCCTAACGCCAAACTGATAAAGGGAATAGAGCCGCTGGCACAGAACATGTTTCCTATCGCTGACAAACGCTTTAGAGACGGCATGTTTGAAGATGTTGCCTACTTTGTTCCTTTCTATCTGAAAGACTTTGTAGCAAAGACTCCGAAGACGCTTCTGTAGGCTAACGCACATGCGAACGCTGCTCTGAGATAAATAAAGCATACGATTTACAATTTAAAAAGACAATATAAAACAATATAATGAATATCGAAGGATTGGATTATAACACCCAACGAGAAAAGCTCATTCTGCCTGAATATGGCCGTGAAGTACAGAAAATGGTTGACTATGCCATGACGCTCGAAAGCAAGGAAGAGCGTCAGCATTGCGCTGAAACCATCATCGACATCATGGAAAGAATGTTTCCGCAGAACAGAGAGAATATCGACTACAAGCAGAAACTTTGGGATCATCTGGCGCTGATGAGCGACTTCAAGCTCGACATCGATTACCCCGTTGACATCAACGAGGCTAAAAAGATATCGTCAAAGCCACAGCCTATGGGCTATCCAAAGCAGACCAACCCTGTGAAACACTACGGAAGCATGATGTTCGGACTATTCGAACAGCTTAAGAACATGCAGCCTGGCACAGAAAGAGACGAGCTTACAAGACTCGTAGCTAACCAGATGAAGCGCAATCTCATGCAGTGGAGCCACGGTTCAAGCGATGACGAGAAGATTGCTTCTGACCTTGCTCGCTTTACTGACGGCAAGATTCAGCTCGACTTGGACGAGTTCAAGTTCAACGTAGGCAACATGAAAGAGCCTGGCGAAAAGCGCAGAAAGAGAAGATAAGGCAAACCTTAATATATTAACCGATAAACCATCGTGACATGGAATCTTTCATTATTGAAGGCGGACATCCACTAAGTGGCACCATAACTCCGCAAGGAGCGAAGAACGAAGCGCTTGAAGTGATATGCGCAACGCTACTTACTCCCGATGAAGTTAGGATAAACAACATTCCTGATATACTTGACGTGAACAACCTTATTAGGCTTCTTACAGACATGGGAGTGAAGGTTGAGCGCATCAATCGCAACGACTATCTGTTCAAGGCAGAGGATATTAATCTTGACTACTTGGAGAGTGAAGAGTTCGTTCACAAGTGTTCTTCACTCAGAGGAAGCGTGCTTATGATTGGCCCACTGCTCGCAAGATTCGGCAAAGCAGTAGTGGCAAAGCCTGGAGGCGATAAGATTGGAAGAAGGAGACTCGACACTCACTTCCTCGGATTCAAGTATCTGGGAGCTACATTCCGTCACAATGACGAGCGCAACACGTTCGAGATTCATGGCGAAAACCTAAAGGGTTGCTACATGTTGCTTGATGAAGCATCGGTTACAGGTACTGCCAACATAATAATGGCATCTGTTCTCGCAAAAGGAACAACAACGATTTACAATGCCGCGTGTGAGCCTTATATTCAGCAACTATGCCATTTGCTCAACCGAATGGGAGCGAACATCAGCGGCATAGCGTCTAACAGAATCACGATAGTAGGCGTAGAAAGTCTACACGGAGCAAGCCATAACGTTCTGCCAGATATGATTGAGGTAGGCTCTTTCATAGGAATGGCAGCAATGGTAGGCACTGGAATACGCATAAAAGACGTGTCTTTGCCCAATCTGGGAATAATTCCCGATTCGTTCAGAAGGCTCGGCGTGAAGATAGAAGTAGAGAATGATGACCTGATAATTCCTCATCAGCCACACTACGAGATAGACTCTTTCATAGACGGTTCTATAATGACGCTGTCTGACGCGCCGTGGCCTGGGCTGACGCCTGACCTTCTTTCGGTGCTGTTAGTGGTAGCTACTCAGGCAAGAGGAAGCGTTCTGTTCCATCAGAAGATGTTTGAAAGCCGTCTCTTCTTCGTGGATAAGCTGATAGATATGGGCGCTCAGATTATACTCTGTGACCCACATAGAGCCGTTGTAGTAGGCCATGACCATTCAGTAAGGCTACGTGCAGGAAGAATGACAAGCCCTGATATTCGTGCGGGAATCGCTCTTCTGATAGCTGCTCTCAGTGCAAACGGAGTGAGCAGAATAGACAATATCGCACAGATAGACCGCGGTTATGAAGACATTGAAGCGCGTCTGAACGCACTAGGCGCAAAGATTGAGCGTGTCAGCTGATATGGTCTTGATTTATAAACCTATGGTTTACGAGCCATAAAGCTATGGTTTACATGTGCTAAACATATGGTTTACATGTGCT
>JAUNIZ010000169.1 GCA_030523165.1 Prevotellaceae bacterium | reverse complement strand
ATGCTATTATCTGAAATTACCCCATAGGTTATCAAAAATAAGCCTATTTTTATGCTTCCGTTTTTCTATTTTGCGATTTTCTTTTGTCATGATTTTAGAAAAACGAAATTGTATATTTATACAGAATAATGAATATTTATGCAATTTGTGATCTCTGTGAATATGAATGAATCTCCTATGCGTTCTGTTGTATTAATGACATTAATTTTCTAGTTATAATATACATATAGCCGCGATGATAAACTAAGATGTCTTTAGCTTGATGCACAATTTATTATCATAAATATCTGTTTTTTCAGAAATAATTAGTATCTTTGCAAAGAATAATATTTTATTTGTTGATATGTATAAATCGGGTATATGAACAACATAATATCTTTTAGTGTATCTAATCCTTCTGATGTGGCTTTGCAAATTGCGGCAAGGGTTAAAGCCCGTAGGCTGGAACTTAATTTGACACAAGAGGGATTGGCGACAAGATCAGGTGTCAAGTTTGCCACTTATCGCAGGTTTGAACAGACAGGAGAAATATCATTGAAGGGATTACTTCAGATAGGATTTGCCTTGAATGCGTTATCTGAGTTTGAAAATCTTTTCGTGCAGAAGCAGTACCAGTCATTGGATGATGTATTGAACGAGCAAAGTGTTACCCGTAAAAGAGGGAAGAAAAATGAATAATATAAAGCAAATTGAAGTCGTTTATGATAGCAGATTGGTTGGAAGATTGGCTCTGACCAAAGATGGATTATGTGCATTTGAGTATTCGGCAGAATGGCTTAATTCGGGTTTTTCCATATCTCCGTTTGAATTGCCATTGCGTAGCGGAGTATTTGTTGCTAAATCTAATCCTTTTGAAGGAGGCTTCGGAGTCTTTGATGATTGTTTGCCTGATGGATGGGGATTGCTGATACTTGATCGTTACTTGCAGCAGAACGATATCAATCCGCGTACATTGTCATTGCTAGACCGTCTTGCTCTGGTAGGCTCAACAGGGCGCGGAGCATTGGAATTCCGTCCCGATAAAAGCGTTGTGTCTAAACAAGAGTATGCCAACTTTGAGAATTTGGCATTGGAAGCAGAACGTATTCTGGATAGTGATGATTACACTGGAGAGGGAATCGAGGAGTTTCAATATCGTGGAGGTTCTCCCGGAGGAGCCAGACCGAAAATATTCACCCGTTTCAATGGTAAGGAATGGTTGGTGAAGTTCCGTGCAAAGAGAGATCCAAAGCATATCGGTGTGGATGAATATCGATATTCGCTACTTGCTAAAGAGTGCGGAATAGAGATGCCTGAGACACGTCTTTTTGAGGATAAGTACTTTGGTGTGGAACGTTTTGATCGTACATCAACTGGAAAATTACATGTGGTAAGCATTGCAGGACTTATCGGAACTGACTATCGTTTGCCCAGTATAGACTATACGCATATCTTTCAGGTGTGCGCAGCCCTTACACATAGTGTTGCAGAGTTATGGAAAGTATATCGGCTAATGGTGTTCAATTATCTAATAGACAATAAGGATGACCATGCCAAGAACTTTGCTTTCATCTATCGTGGTGGGGATTGGCATTTCGCACCGGCATACGATTTGCTGCCCAGTGACGGAATCAATGGGTTTCGTACAACATCTATAAACGACAAAATTGAGCCTACAAAAGAAGATCTTTATGCTGTTGCTGTAAAAGCAGGATTAAATAAAAAAGAGGTGTTTGATGTTTTTGAGGGAATACAGATAATCATATCTAAATTTAAGTGAAGATTTCTTGCTGATTTTCACCCTACCACGATATTGGTATATTAACGTTTAATCAGCAAAATTAATACCTATTGCTTCCGTAATTCATATTTATTGTATATCTTTGCAAAGGATTAGCGACATGCATAGCTCCATGCAATAGACATGAAGCGATGTTTGTCAATAAACGTAACAGCAGGCTGATGAGACATCCAGGCAACATATTGATTTCGATTATGCTCTCACTCATGGTCGTTTACCTTGGGGCGGGAACCGTAATCATGCACTGCATGCACGACGACACCGTGCAGATAGGCATGACAGAAGACTGTTGCGACTGTGATACTGAGTGCGGCGTGCAGCAGAAATGCATGGAAATGACAGTCATGAAGCTGTCTCCTACAACCGTAACAAGCATTGACAAGGCGCATTTCATGCCGTTGTTCACGCTCGTGAAGCCGTTCTGCGGATTCTTTTACAGCATTTTCCACTCACAGAAACCATATTCACCGGCAAGCGTAGTGGCATCTGTCACACACGCTCCGCCACGCCTTTATCTGGCGATAATACGCGTACTGATTATTTGATTGTACCTTCTCGACATGCAGGCAATGCCGTATAGACTTGCGGCAAGGGTTGCATCACAGGATTATTATGTAGTTTTCGCTCGTCTTGCGGTACGGAATACGCATTGTTCCGGCGCAATATGGGCTATCGTACAATTCAATATAACAGATTAATGAATATCAGACTAATTCTCGCAGGCATGGCTTTGCCGGTCTGCGGCGTGGGATATGCCCACGATATACATACTCTCGGCAATGACACTACCGCCGTTGCCGACACTATAAACGCAAAGCGTGCACTTGAGGAAGTGGACGTGGTGGCACGCCGTCCGGGCACTTCACGACTTGCAGGACCTATCAACGGAGTGAGCATAGGCCGCGAGGAACTTTTCAAGGCGGCATGCTGCAACCTCGGAGAGAGCTTCACTACAAACCCGTCAGTCGACGTAAGCTATAACGACGCGACCACTGGCGCACGTCAGATTAAGCTGCTAGGACTGTCGGGCACCTACGTGCAGATGCTCACCGAGACCCTTCCCAACTTCCGCGGAGCCGCTGCGCCATACGCGTTGGGCTACGTGCCGGGCACGTGGATGAAGAGTATACAGGTGTCAAAAGGCAGCGCTTCGGTCAAGAACGGCTACGAATCAATCACCGGGCAGATAAACGTTGAATATAAAAAGCCTGAGGATGAACAGGGTATAGAGGTCAACTTGTTCGGCGATACAAAGAGCCGCTTTGAGGCAAATGCCGACGCTAACGTGCATATAACCAATGAATTGAGCACAGAAATACTGCTCCACTATGAGAATAGTGCCGAGAATCACGACGATAACGACGACGGATTCTACGACAAGCCGAAGGTTGAACAATATAATCTCAGTAACCGTTGGCTTTACAACAACGGCAAATACATTTTCCACGGAGGCATCAGCGCGATGAAAGAAAACCGCACCGGAGGTCAGTTGAGCCACAACTCAAATGCCAGCAGCACCGACGAAATGTATCGTATAAGCCTAAAGACCGACCGTTACGAGGCTTACGCGAAGAACGCCTTCATACTCGACCGTGAGAAAGGAACCAACATTGCGCTCATGACATCGGGCTCCATGCATCAGCTTGACGCCGTTTACGGACATAAATCCTACTACGTTAACGAGAAGAACCTATACGCCTCGCTGATGTTTGAGACCAATTTCACCGAGCGACACAACCTTTCTCTAGGTTTAAGCCTTAATCACGACTATCTCGGCCAGCGCTATCTGCTTTACGGAAACAACACCAATACAAGCGCGACAGATGCTTCTGACACATCTACTAGCACGTCATTCGCAACCGTAAAGGACAATGAAAAGGAGACGACACCAGGCATATACGCTCAATATACGTACAATCTCAACCACCGTCTGACCGTTATGGCAGGTTTAAGAGCCGACCATAGCTCAGTTTATGGCACATTCTTCACGCCTCGTTTCCACGTCAAGTACATGCCGAACGATATTCTTAACATCCGCGTATCGGCAGGCAAAGGATACAGAACGGTACATGCACTGGCTGAAAACAACTATCTTCTGGCTAGCGGGCGCACTCTCTTGATAGACAATCTGGCACAGGAAGAGGCTTGGAACTATGGCGTTAGCACATCGCTGAATATCCCGTTGTTCAACGAAACCCTAAAGCTAAACGTTGAATATTACTACACTGATTTCTCTAATCAGGCAGTAATCGACTATGATACAGACCATACCGCCATCAGAATAAGCAATCTTCAAGGTGATTCCTACTCTCACACGTTCCAGATAGACGCCTCTTACCCATTGTTTAAAGGCATGACCCTCACAGCGGCATACCGTCTGAACGACGTGAAGACCACCTACAACGGTGTGCTGAAAGAGCGTCCTCTCACTTCAAAATACAAGGGCTTGATCACTGCCTCGTACAAGACACCGCTCGGATTGTGGCAGTTTGACGCAACGTTACAGCTTAACGGCGGCGGCAGAATGCCCGATGCCTACACTCTGGCAGACGGCACTATGTCATGGAACAGCCGTTTCAAGGCATACGAGCAAGTAAGCGCACAGATTACACGCTGGTTCCGTCACTGGTCAATATACGTCGGCGGCGAGAATCTCACGGGCTTCACGCAGAGCAAAACGATATTCGGCGCAGATCAACCGTGGTCTTCTGACTTCGAGCCAACCCTTGTTTGGGGACCCGTGCACGGCCGTATGTTCTACGCAGGAGTAAGGATTAATATCGGAAGAATGTAATAATCGGAGTTCAAAACCGTTTTTCTATTAAACGGAGGCTACACCTATATTATATATATAAGGTGCAAGCCGAAGTCAGATATTATGCCTCTATTTGGGGTAAAAATTATGAATTATGAATTATAAATTATAAATTAAAAATCATGAAACGTAATTTTTTATTGTTTACAATGATGCTCTTTGCTGTCGTAAGCATGGCAAAAGACATTAAAACTGTAGTCGTAACGACAACGCCACAGATGCACTGCGAGTCGTGCGAGAATAAAATCAAAGGTAATCTGAGGTTTGAAAAGGGCGTGAAAGGCATTGAGACAAATGTCGAGAAGCAGACCGTAACCATTAAATACGACGCAGACAAGACCACGCCGGAGAAACTGATGAAATCGTTCGAGAAGTTTGGCTATTCTGCGCGCGAGGTCAATAAAGACGAGAAAGCCTGCAAGAAAGAAGCTGAAAGCTGCTCTGAAAAATAACAGAATGGGCAGCCCAAAGCTTCATCCAATAATGTTTGCCGGCACGGGAAGCGATGTCGGAAAGAGCGTGATTGCAGCCGCCTTTTGCCGAATCTTTAGGCAAGACGGCTACAATCCTGCTCCCTTCAAGGCGCAGAACATGGCTCTCAACTCTTTTGCGACACCTGACGGACTTGAAATAGGACGCGCGCAGGCGGTGCAGGCAGAGGCTGCCGGTGTGGTACCCTTTACCGACATGAACCCTATACTGCTTAAACCGCAGTCTGACAAGACGTGTCAGGTGGTTCTGAACGGTAGGGTTTACGGCAACAAGGATGCCTATTCGTATTTCAAGAAAGAGGGTCGCGAGGTGTTCCGAAGCGCTGCAAACGCAGCGTTCGACCGTCTTTCAAGTCGCTATAACCCCGTTGTAATGGAAGGAGCAGGCAGCGTTTCTGAGATAAACCTGCGCGAGACAGACATCGTGAACATGCCTATGGCAATCTACGCCGGTGCTGATGTAATATTGGTAGCGGACATAGACAGGGGCGGTGTGTTCGCTAGCGTTTACGGATCTGTACTTCTTATGACTCCTGAAGAGCGTCGCCACGTAAAGGGAATACTAATCAACAAGTTTCGCGGAGACATCCGTCTGTTTGAGAAAGGCACGAGGATGATTGAGGAGTTGTGCGGTGTTCCTGTCGTAGGGGTAGTTCCTTATTTCTCGGAAATATACATAGAGGAGGAAGACAGCGTGCAGCTGCAAGTCAAGAAGCGCCTTGCCGAGCTTGGAAACAAGGTCAATGTAGCAGTGATACTGGTGCGCCACATCAGCAATTTCACCGATTTCAATATGCTGGAACGTGACCCACGCGTGCATCTATACTACTCCAACAACGTAAAGGATATAGCCGACGCTGACATAATAATAGTTCCCGGAACTAAGAATACGCTTTCCGATTTGCTCTACCTTAGGCGCAACGGTATGGCGGAAGCCATTGTTCAAGCTCACAGAAACGGCAAGACGATTCTCGGTATATGCGGCGGCTATCAGATTCTCGGTACTGAAATCACTGATCCGGAGCATGTGGAGAGCGACATAGAACGCCTTCCCGGACTCGGACTCTTGCCTGTTACGACAGTGATGAACGGCGAAAAGATTACGCGCCAAACCTCTTTTGCTATGGCAGACGGCTCTTGTCAGGGCATGAAAGGCTATGAGATTCACAACGGAACTACCACCGTCTGCGACGGATACACTCCTTCTCCGCTCTGCATAAAGGCTGACGGATCCGGCGAAGGATACATCACCGACAACAGATGTATGGGCACTTACATACACGGAATACTTGACAATGCCGCGTTTATAGACTTTCTTCTTGCTCCATTCGCACAGAAAACAAGCCGGAAAGCCACAGCCACAGACTATGAAACATTCAAGAACGAACAGTACGACAAGCTCGCTCAGCATGTGAGAAACCATGTGGACATGAACCTTATATACGAGATACTCAATGGAGAAAGGCAGGGATAACATCTTATTACCTTATTATATATAATATAAAAGATTATGATTGACGGACATGGAGACGATTCTTACAGGTATGGAGATAAGATAAAGATAAACTTTAGCTCCAATATCTACTCTCATGCAGACCTTTGCGGATTGAAAAGACATCTTGCGGACAATCTTGATTGTATAGGTGCTTATCCTGAACCGGATGCCTTTTCACTTTCAAAAGCCATTGCCGACAATAGCGATATATCCCCCGACGAAGTTGTAATCACTAACGGAGCAACTGAAGCAATATATCTTTTAGCGAAGAACTACGGCTCTGATGAAAATAAAGAACGCTATTCGCACATTGTAAAACAGCCTACGTTCAGCGAATATACAGATGCCTGCAAAATGCATAACCTCCTTGTTAACCAGTCATTTAGCAATGTCTATAGTCCTAAGGTGTACTGGATATGCAACCCTAACAACCCTACCGGCAGCGTAATACCTGCTGAAAAGCTGCTTGAAAAGGTAGACAACAGCACTCAAGACGTGTTCATTATAGACCAAAGCTATGAAGATTACACGCTTGAAACAATGATTTCCGACAAAGAAGCGGTATCTAGACACAATATTATACTTATTCATTCAATGACCAAGCGCTACTGTATCCCAGGTCTACGCATAGGCTATATCGTTGCGAACAATAGTATCTTGAATAGTATAAGACGTCTTCGCTATCCTTGGAGCATTAATTCTCTTGCCATAAGAGCCGGTATTTATCTTGTAAACAACAATGTCCGCGCCATTCCGGATATACATTCTTATCTTGAAGAAACGGCGCGATTCAGGTCAAATCTCAACTCTATCAATGGTGTAAAAGCCGACGCTACATCTACAAACTTCTTTCTTTTGCATCTCTCAAAGGGCTTGTCCGCAAGCCTCAAAGCCTTTCTCATAGATGAATACGGCATTCTTGTGCGCGACGCATCTAACTTCTCAGGCCTTGATAACCGCTGTATTCGTGTAGCAACGCAGGCTCCTGATGAAAACGAAGCCCTTGTTTCGGGCATAAAAAATTACCTTGAAAAATTCTGAGAATTATCTAATCGCATTAAAAGAATTATTTAATAACTTTGCAAGAGTTATCTAATTGCGTTGTGAGAATTATCTAATCACTTTAAAAGAAATATCTTAGCAAGTCATGAGTATTATCATTTCAAATATTGTTCCCTTGTTTTTCGGCTGGCTTCTCGACCGTTTTTTCGGTGACCCGGCGTGTTTGCCGCACCCCGTGGTATGGTTTGGCAAGCTTATATCCATTGGTGAACGAAAACTGAATCATG
>JAUNIZ010000168.1 GCA_030523165.1 Prevotellaceae bacterium | reverse complement strand
TCGCTTTGCAAGCAAAATCCCACTAAACCCTATAGGTTGCGGATTTGAGGTATAATATAAAGAGCCTATCCAGTTATGTGTGGTATTGTATTATAGAACCTCTTATATGCTCCATGGACTTCCGAAAATACACTTTTCATAGAAATCCTGATATGCGAATAAGTCCATTTAAAATGAGAAACTTTAACATCAAACGTTTCTATGGCTTTAGCGTATCACTACGCCTGCACCGTTGCGTATCTTATAAATATTATTTATTATTGTGACATGAAAATGTAAAAATCAATATTAACGATATACTGTTAACCTATACATTATATATTATATGTATTGTGGCATATTTTCCGGATATCGTATTTGTGTTATTCGTCCACTACAGCGCGTATTGGATGACCTGTTGCTCGAGTTCTATGGCTTGCTCTTAACACATTACTTTCAGATGTATTTCTTTCTGCCATAGTAAGAGCCAAGCCTCCTGTTTCTGTACTTGAGTAAGCTTCCCAATAATATCCGTTACTTACATCGGCTAAATATCCACCCAAAAAACTACGACAACCTAAGATAGGGAAATAAATAGTGCCATCTCCCCCGTCATCGTTTTTGCATGGGAAATACCATCCTCTGGGTGTTGCACTGTTGTTATATTCATAAAAGAATAAACCTGTGTAAATAGTAAAACTTTTGAATGTATTTGTTGCAGGTACTTTATAGCCTACAGGACAAGGGTCATAGACTGTCTTAGTAGATGTACTTGCTCCGGTATTTTGAGCAGAAGCATTATCTATAGTCCAAAGATTATAATAATAATTGAAATATAATTCATTCGATTGTCGCTCTTCTTCTGTGTTTTTATAATACTGTCCTGGATTTAATATACCGTTAGTTACAGCCTCCAAACCTGTAGTCCATTGTACCGCCTCAATGGAATAACTATTTCCATCATTGTCATAACAAGTCTTATTTGTAAATGAAGTTCCATTTGACGGAGGGAATGGGTCTTTGCGGCCCCATTGATAATAAGGTTGATTACCTGCTGACGGTACTTCAAATTCATTTTGAAGTACTGTAATATATCTTACCGCTCCTGTAGCTGTCTGTGTAAAACGCACCAATACGCTACGTGAAGGATATGTCGTAGAGGAAGAAGCGCACCAACCAATGTTTATTGGCATAACTCTGTAATCGTTATTGTCAGCAGTTGATGTAATTGTTTTCAGGTTTTCACCTAACTTATAGTTAGTCACCCATATATGCCAACTCCACAAAACATTGTTATCTTTGTCTCTTACTGCGATAACTGCATTACCTTGTTGTATATTATCTTTTTCTATCGTAAATATCAAACTATGTTTGTCGTCTGACAGTTTTATATCTGTTACCAAGGATTGTGCATCTTGCCAAATGAGAACTGCGTTATCTGCTGCCAGCTTATTACCACTTTCATCCTCGTTCATATA
This sequence comes from Prevotellaceae bacterium, assembly GCA_030523165.1. Taxonomy (GTDB): domain Bacteria; phylum Bacteroidota; class Bacteroidia; order Bacteroidales; family Bacteroidaceae; genus Prevotella. The sequence goes on along the minus strand of JAUNIZ010000168.1, from coordinate 6,510 downwards.
AATATACGGAGATGTTATGCCGTTGCCCAAATGGTTTACTAATGTTTTTAGTACATGGACATTGGTAACAGACGATGAATACGCGCTTGCATTTGTAGTTCCATTCTTTATTGCGTTTCCATAAACAAGCGGTAAGCTATAAGTTCCAGCTGCATTTACAACATAACAGTTGGCAGTATTTTCAATTGCACTGCCTCCATTGCTGTTCGATAGATTATACGGATTATCAGCTGTGCTGATGGCAGCTGTTTCCTGTAGAGTCTTGTTCGGGTCTGTAACTACCTTATCTGTTTGCTCTGCAACAGTAGCATTGTAGCTTACAGCTCCTGTATCATCGCCTTCTGGTGCTTTTCCGTTTCCTGATGTAGTGAAGGAAGTTAGCCATTCTGGTTGTTCTATAACATTATATTCACCGTTATCATCTATTTCAACAAACTCTGCAGTCCATGCAGCTGCAACGTTTGTTGCTGTCTCTCCACTTACGCGAGTTCTATAGCTAGTTACAGAATAACTGTTAGTACCTCCTAGATAGTTAAAGTCATTCATAGATGTTACTTCAAATTCATAGTCTATATAATTTGAACCAGAAAGGATATAAGTAACGGTGTGTCCTTCTGGCCATACCTTTCCACTTAGGGATGCTTCCATTGTAGATCCGTCTTCGAGCGTTATAACTAGTTTTGCATCTTCTCCTAATGTTTGTGGAATCATAAAGAATGTGGCATTATTACCATCGCCAGACACTTCTGTATTCCCGTTTTCATCTGTTGTTGTTCCGCTGTAACTCTCTATGTCAATGGCATATGATTTTGTATTTCCACTTGTTCCTGAATTAGATTTGCTATCATCAGCCCATGTCTTCGTTAGACTTTTGTTAGATTCATTAGTCAGATTGACATAAGTTCCGGAACCATAGACACCTTGCAATTCTATTTTTTTTATAGTTTCAGTAAAGTCATTTGTCACTTTTACCTTTACAGCAGTAAGGATATGCTTGAATGTAAGAGGAAGATATGACCTCTTACCGCCATCTACGTCTGTCTCAGTTGCTATTATCAGGTCTTTCTGATTTGTTACATCGTCAGCTGTAGAGTATGTAAGTAAAGACTCTTTGCAGTCAATGACAGGATTATTGCTACCGTCGTTAGGAGCGTATGCGAAGAATGCCATTTTATAGCTGCTGCCTGGCCAGAAATAGTCTGGTGTTGTATGCCAGTAATTGTTTGCTTTTGTTACAGACGCATTGTTGATATATACAGTAGCGTCATCGGATGATACAGTATTCCATGTTTCTTCATTGTCATATACGTATGAGTAAATGTTGAAAGAATCATAGAAATTATCATTGCCAATTGTGGTTCCTCGTGTTTGGATATCTGATTGTTCAAACAATGTGCTGTCTATACTTTCTTCTGTTGATGTGATCAACCAAAGTTCACTGTTGTCTAAATGTCGCGCTTCGTAATGGACTGCCTGATGACCTTCCGCAGAACGTGTGTCGGTTCCGCTATTGTTTTTATCTGTTAGCGAAACATCAAAACACAATTGGTCTGTTTCCAACTTGTTGCCATTGGTGATTTCGTCTGTGCAAGAAGTTGTGTAAGCCATAATGCTTGCGCATACGATTGTTAGTATGGCATTACTTTTAAATAATGCTTTCATATTGTCTTTTTGTTTTTATTTCCGTCATTATTGTCATCGGCAATGCTTTACGCAGTGCTTTTATTGTGACCGGGAAGGGAACATTCAACCCCGCCCGGCCTGTTGTTTCTGATTTATGATTTCAATGGATAGATATTATTCTTATTCTGTTGTACTGCTTGTTGAATTTGTATCTGCATCAATCTCAGTTTCTGACATATCTACAAACTCGTCAACAGTAACATCGAATGTGATAGGAACAAGTACAGGGTCATCAGTACCAGGCTCATAACCGCCACCTTCGCCAAATATAAATGTATAGGTGTACTTGTTTCCTTCTGCCCAAGTGATACCTACAGGAATAGCTACTTCAGCGAATGTTTCTGTTGCAGGCCACAAAAGTGTTTCATTACTTCCGCTTACACTATAGATTTTGCAGTTTACAAGGAAGTAAGTACCTGTAGGATTCTGGTTGTCAGCTGGAACCCATGCTGTCTGAGTTTGTGGCAAAAGGAACAAAGCACCATTGTCTGCAGTTATGTTCGTAGCTGTTGCTGTTGAACTACCTGTCAATGTTGTTTCTGTAATTCCTGCAACGAATGTCTCTGTTCCTGTAAGAGTAGAACCCCAAGAACCCTTATCACTACTACTACTTGATGTCGTAGCGTTTGGATATGTGTATGTACCAGCGTTGTTCAGATTGGCAATCTTAACACCATTGATAATGACTTTCAATGCAGAGTTAGTGTTCTTTGCCTTAAACACAATCTGTGAAAGTGCATGACGGAAGTTTACGTTAACTTGCTGACCGCTTGTAGGTGCTATATTTACAGCATAAAGCAAATCTGTCTGACTTTCTGCTGCAGCAGGAACGGTGAAGCTGATTGTCGGAGTTGTTGTACCAGAGCCTACACCCGTTGTAGTTAGTGACAATGTTGATGGGCTTACAGAATAGAAATTAAGAGTATTTTTTGGCCAGAAGTATGTGTTCTCTGCTGTCCATTTGCTGTCAGTACCCTTACTAACTGTAACGCCATCCATATATGCATCTGTACCCAAGAAAGCATAGGTCTTGAAAGCACTGATAGAGTTTGTAGTAGTTGCTGTACCACGTGTTACATTACTTGTCGATGCATTAAACGCAATAGCGTTGCTTTCACTGATTTCTGTCGTTTCGTCATTGCTACATCCTGTAAGCAAAACTGTGGCTGACAGTGCCATTACATAAAATAATCTTTTCATTTTAATAAATAAAATTTAGATGAATAATAAAGTGTTTGAGTATAATATATCTACATAACAATATCCTCTTCCTGTGATTGCCATTCGTCAACAGACGGTTTGAAACCGCTTCCGTTTGTTATAGGTTGAGGCAAATCTATATTGTCAATAACAATATGTACGTGTCGTTTGTCTGGTGCTTGGTCTACTTGTTCTGATACGTCGAATGTATAATAGTATTTAGAACCGTCACTTATCCAGAAGTAAAGTATGAATTTATGAGGCTCAGAGTTACTTTCGTTATTACCGAATGTATAGAACTTTCCTGTAATCTTTGACACTCCGTCTGATACCGATTCAAAGGGCAGTGTAACACATTCCTCACCAAGTTCTTCCGTTGAGAATATCATTGACGGTGCCATACCAGCAATTGAACCGCACATTTGTGTAGCATAAGAAAGATTATTGACGTTGAGAACTTCGTAAGTATATGTACAGATAAGTTCGGCAGGGTAAAGCGTGATAACCTGTTCTGTGTTGTTTACTTCTACCTTGTCTTTGTCTTGAACAGGTATGCATACATAGCTTATGCCTGATTCTGTTATGTTGACGGTTGAGGCAGAGCATCCCCACATCATGTCAGGACAAATGACAACCCTTTCTCCAGAGTCGTCTACACGTGCAGATGAATTGGCTGAGCCATATATACTCTCAAAGATACTTCCTTCACGTGTATATCCAGCATGAGTGTCAAAGGCATCAGTTCCTGTGAAAAGTACACCCTCTGTATCGTTGTTGTAACACAGTACATTGTAAGTTCCTACGGCAATATCTATCTCTCCGCCTGTTGTTCCGCTGAAGTCAAAGCGCTGTACGCTGCCGTCTTCGGTAGAATAGAAGAACACGCACATTCCTTCAGGTGATGCTTCAGGGGCATTTGTCCAGTCGAATTCTACTCTGATGGTAGTAGTATGCGGATGGTGATAACATAATTCCTTATGCTCGCATGAGGCAAGAGCAATTACCATACATATTAAAGATACTATCTTGCTTTTCATTTGTTGCCTCCTTTCTTGCGGTTATAATTGTCGCAGCCTATAAGCCATACCAGTGAAACCTCTGCTTTAGTAGGTCCTACCCAGTGGCGATTCTTTGTCGCCTGCCATACATAGCAGTCGTCCTCAGGCAGATACTCGTAGTATTTACCACCCATATATCCGACACCGATTGTGAAGTCAATGTTCAGACGGCGGGCTATCGGCAATGAATATCCGTATTCAGCACCGAAGGCGTAGTTTGCACGGTCGAATATTGTTCCTCCCGGCTCTCCTGCCATATATCCTCGTCCTCCCCATTCGAAGTCGTAAGTAAGCACCTGTCCGTACAAACCGATATGGTGTCCTGTGAGAGGCTTCTCCTTAGCAGCCTTTCCGAACCATTTCCTTACGGCGATGTCACCGCCATAGACTCTCCAATATCTGTGGTGTCTGTCAGTCTTCCACCATGCATACATCCAGTTTGCCACGATAGACCAGTTCTTTCCGAGATAGAATTCCACGCCGATGTTAGGCACAAGCAGTGCATCATAGAGCATGTTGGTCTTGATGCCCATATAGAACGGGCAACATTTCTCAATATATAGTGTGTCGTGAACGATGTTGTTTATAGTGTCGTGAATGACGATTGTTACTGTATCCGGCTTAAGCATTATTGGTTTTGGCGGAGCAAGAGGGTCTGGCACCTTCTCATACCATAGGTATAGTCTGGAAGCGCGAAGGGTAGGGAACAGGTTCTTGTACATATATCTGTAAGGAACACCGCCTTTGAATCTCTGTATGCGTCGCAGCTTGTCGCCCGATGTCTTGATGCCATGCTTCACTTCGTAAGCTATCTTACGCAGCAGTTCCAATGTCTCGTTGCGGTAAGGCACCTTGTCGTCGTTTTCAACAAGCTGTATAAGTCCGTTCCAGTCTCTTCCCAGAAATTCTGTAGTCTTTAGTTCTTCCGGCAAATCGTTATACTTTGACAAGTAGTTGAACAAGACATTTGCACGATTCACAGACAGCCAATTGTTGAAAGGTACGCTTCCTTCAGGCGAAGCGCCTCCGACAACATGTATTCTTTTCAGTTTAAGAATAGAATCCTCGTGACGCGTCTTCAGGCTATCAGCAATTCGCTCCAACGCACTCTTGTTGTTGCCAAGATTCATGTTAAGGTCTATTTTGCTCTGGCGGAAGACAATCTTCACTGAATCGCGTATTTCTTGGGCAGATGCCATACCGCAGTATAGCAAAAGTGTAAATAATGCTAACCGTTTCATTTTTGATTGGTTTTTTAATGGTTATACATTACAATACATCAGGTTGATTGTCGATACCTGCAGTCTTTGTTCTAGCTTGTTTTGCCAAGTCGCTCAAGCATACCAATGCCTTGAGTTTGAAAATAATTAAATCGTTCATAAATATCTTACTATTATGTTAATATCAGTTTTTGAGGTGGAAATAATAAAAGGAAAGCCGATATTCTAAGACATAAAAAAGCGCAGAAGCAACTTTTTGTCTTAACTGTTGAGGTCTTAGGATACCCGTGTCATAAGATACAAAGATGCACCTACGCTAAGCGTAGGCGTATGCAATCTTATTCTTAAATGACATTTGTTTGAAAGTTCCTAAGTTTCAACAGTTCTAAGAATAATAGCAAACGCTAATATTTTTTTACCACAAAATAACGAAATTCGACACGCCAGTCTCATAACGTTGGCGCAAAGATATGAAAACTTTTTGAATTAAAAAGCATTTCGTTACTTTTTTTGAAAATAACGATATTTTTTTCAGTTAACAGTCTTAATTTGTTTTGTTTGTATATGCCATAGTTTATGTATTAAGTTCGCCACCCTTCGGGGACGAAGAGAAGGGATGTGCTGTTAAGTCCGCAGGTTATCACCAGCGGTTACAGATAGTTTGCCCCCTCTGGGGACATTGGTTATATTTCGTAAGTGCCATTAATTCCGCAAGCCACGCTATCGCTCGCATGTCGGTTAGAGAGAGTTTGCCCCCTTCGGGGACATTTGTTATACTGCGTAAGTGCCATTAATTCCGCAAGCCACGCTATCGCTTGCATGTCGGTTATGGAGAGTTTGCCCCTTTGGGGACATTGGTTATATTTCGTAGGTGCCATTAATTCCGCAAGCCACGCTATCGCTTGCATGTCGGTTATGGAGAGTTTGCCCCCTTTGGGGACGTTGGTTATATTTCGTAAGTGTAATTTATTGTGCAAAAATTTCGTTCATCAGGATTTGTAATATTATTGATTTCGACAGAACAGAGAGGATTTAAAACATCTAAATGATGTCCCCGAAGGGGGCAAACTCTCTGTAACTGCTGGTCGTAGACCTGCAGATTTTATAATCACTTACTTCACACCGTCCCTGAAAGGGGCGAACTTTCTATAACCTGTTGGTTCATCGGGATTTGCAATCCCGATGTTATGAGTATAAGGATTTGCAATCCGCTTAAATATACCTATTTTTTATTTTATAGCGGTATCCGTTATTGTCGGATTGCAAATCCTTATACTCAATGCTGTCGGATTGCAAATCAATAGCGGTCGAAAGATTATTTTGTCCATATTTCCTCTACTCTTCAAAAA
>JAUNIZ010000167.1 GCA_030523165.1 Prevotellaceae bacterium | reverse complement strand
GCTCAGGCACTTATAAATAATGTTAAACTATAGTGTTGCGGAATTAAGGATAAAGTTTAATCCACAAGCAAAATAGAATAATTTATATTACAAAAAGACAATAATTTCGGTTTTTGGACTATTTGATATATTAATTAAACATAAAGTTTACACTTTCCCAAGTGTAGCTTTATGTAAGGTAATTTAGAAACTGACGATTCTTTCGCTTTCATCATTTTCTTCGATTTTCACCTTTACGGCATTGTCAGGCAAAAGGTCTTCTATCAACTCTGGCCATTCTATGAAACATGGGTTGCCGCTATAGAAATATTCTTCATAACCCATATCGTAGACTTCCTCTATTTTCTTTATGCGGTAGAAGTCGAAGTGATATATTGTGTCGCCTGTTGTTTCCGAAGAATATTCGTTTACAATTGCGAATGTAGGTGATGTAATTACATCTTCCACACCAAGACATTCACATATAGCCTTGATAAATGTCGTCTTGCCAGCGCCCATCTTGCCGTAGAAGGCAAATACTCTGTTTGCACCCATGTTGTCTACAAACTCACGGGCAGCGTTCTTTATATTGTCTAAGTCGGATATCTTTATTTCCATCGTTCGTTATAATTTAGCTGTTTCTTGACTTCTGTCTTGGTTTCATCGTCACCAACGGTATAATCATTTCTTCCATAGATATTCCGCCATGCTGGAACGTGTCTTTATAGTAGGAAACGTAATAATTATAGTTGTTTGGATATGCAAAGAACGTGTCACCAGTAGCAAATACATACGACGTGCTAAGGTTCGGAGCAGGCAGCTGTGCCTTGTGAGGGTCTTTAATTGTAAACACTTCCTTTGCATTGTAGTTGAGATTCTTTCCCAGCTTGTAGCGTAGATTTGTATTCGTATTGCGGTCACCGATAATCTTGATAGGCTTCGACGCACGAATGCTGCCGTGGTCAGTTGTTATGACAACGGTGAAATCGCTTTGCGAAAGCAGACGGAACAGTTCTGCCAGCACAGAATGACGGAACCAGCTCAACGTAATGCTGCGGTATGCCGATTCGTTGTTTGCCAGTTCGCGCACCATCTTCGACTCTGTTCTTGCATGGCTAAGCATGTCGATAAAGTTTATTACCAGCACATTGAGGTCATTGTTTGCCAGTTGCTTGAACTGCTGAAGGAAACGGTCAGCACCACTAGAATCGTTTATCTTGTGATAAGAATAGGTGTCATGACGGCGATAGCGCTCCAGTTGGGTCTTTATTAGCGGTCCTTCATTGAGATTCTTTCCGTCTTCCTCATCTTCGTCTACCCATAGTTCAGGGAACATTTCAGCTATCTTGTTAGGCATAAGCCCGCTGAAAATGGCATTTCTCGCATATTGCGTCGCTGTAGGAAGAATACTTATATATGTCTGTTCGTCAATGTCAAACATATCTCCTATTTCCTGCGACAACACTCGCCACTGGTCAAGACGGAAATTGTCTATCACTATAAGGAATACCTTTTCGCCATTGTCAAGCAGAGGGAACACTTTTTTCTTGAATATGTCAGTACTCATCAGCGGGCGTTCTTCAGCGCTCTTTACAGGCATGCGCATGTTCTTCTGGCTTATGCGCTGGCTTAGCGAACCATGCATAGAGCCTGATTGCGCAGCGCCTTGCGGAGCAACCCAGTCCATGTAGTTTGCCTTGACATATTTTGCAAAACCGTTGTTGGCTTCTTCCTTCTGCATCTTTAGCATTTCGGTCATGTTGCTGTCAGTGCTGCTGAGTTCCAGTTCCCAGTGCACTAGTCTGCGATAGACGTCTGTCCAGTCGCTCCACGTCTTGCAGTTGCTTATCTGCATCGCTATGTCCTGGAAGTTCTGCTGATAGCCGCTTTGTGTAACTTCAGTAACGATTTCCTTCCTGTGAATGTTCTTTTTCAGAGTAAGAAGAATCTGGCTTGGGTTTACAGGCTTAATGAGATAGTCGGCAATCTTCGAGCCGATAGCCTGATCCATGATGTTTTCTTCCTCGCTCTTCGTGACCATTACAACAGGCGTGGCTGGCGAGATGTCTTTAATCTGCTGTAGCGTTTCCAAGCCAGTAAGACCCGGCATCATCTCGTCAAGCAGAATGAGGTCGAATGTCTTTTGCCTGCACTGGTCTATGGCATCGGTGCCATTGCTTACCGTAATGACTTCATATCCTTTCTTTTCAAGGAAAATGATGTGCGCGCGAAGCAACTCAATCTCATCGTCAACCCAAAGTAATAGTCCGTTACTCATATATTTCTTTTATTTAGAATTTCAATCTTCATGCCTTATTACAGAACGCATAGCACTTAGAAACCGTTGAGGTCATAATATTCATCTTCAAGGTCGAAGCTGTCTACCCTCGTGTCTTCGGTCTTGTTGCCGTTATTGTTGTCTGTAGAGCCGAAACCGTCGTTGAAGTCAATGCCAGTGTCTTCTGTCTGCTGTGTAGACGCAGGCTGCTGGGTATTGTTGCCTTTATTGTTCTCTTTCGTTTCGGTTGTCTCAGTTGGAATAATGACAGTTCCTGAAGGAACATCTGGCGAAACGGTTGTCGAGCTTGGCTCTTCCACAGGCATATAGACATCGGTAGAACCTGGCGACACAGCGTTTACCTCGCTTTCGGGCACCGTTATAGTAATACCCGAATTGTCTTCCTGCACGTCAGTTGTGTTCTGATTATTGTCTACAGGCGCGTTCTCTGGTATGGAAATGATAGTGCCAGAGTCGTCAACTGGCTCTTCTGTCTGAACAGGTATTATCGTTTCACTTTCCGCTACAGTCGATTCAACTGGTGTAGTCGGTGTTTCTGCTGGAGCAACAGGCGCTACAACAGTTGTTGTCGGCTCTGCTTCAACAGGTGCAACAGGCGTTTCTGCTGGCGCAACCGGTGCTGTTTCCGTTTCCTGCGGAATAGTATAAGTGTCTGTTTCCTGTTCTGTTGCAGGCGTTTCAACTGGTATCGTTATGCCTTCGTTTACCTGTGTGCTGCCGTTGTCTTGACCTTCGGCATTGTCGTCAACATTCATGTCGATAGTCAGACCTCCGTCGTCAGCACTTTCTCCTGTCTCTATCACACCACCGTTATATAGTCCGTCTTCTGATTCCTGCTGACTTTCCGTCTGACGGTTATATTCAATCGTAGCAGGCTCTGTAAGCAGTCTGACGGTGCTTATGCGTAGAGGCACAAAGTGCTCTTCGTAGAACTTGTCGTAGTCGGTATAGCTATACTGCGTTCCGAGAAGTTCAAGGTTAGTGTTGCTGATGATTATTGCACGTGCCTTTTCCGTCAGAAGCTTTATTCTCTCGTTGCCATAAAGCTGACGGGCATATTGCAACGCTTCGTCATAACTGCGGAATCCGCTTATCTTCATGCGATGCAAGCCGTTAAGCTCGTCAATTTCAATGTCGAAGTTGCGCACGATGAAGTTTGTGAAGTTGAAACGCGCAAGTTCAAAGAGCATCTGGTTTTCATTCACAGAGTCAGGCTGATAGGCAATGATAAACGAGAAGTCGGTGTTGCGCTCTGCGGTAAACGTCTTTATCTTCGTGCTGTCCTTGTCGTTGAGCACAACAGAACGGTGGCTCCATACGTCGCCTATGTCGAATCTTCCTCCACGCAGCTGTCTGCCTGCCTTCACTCCGTTGATAATCATACCCGCCATTGTGCTGACTCCACTCTTTGGGTATTTGCTTACCACTTCTTCCATATCGGCTATACATCCGTTGCTGTCGCCGTTGTTCAGCTTGCTAAGGCCGTTTATGAAAATAAACTTGTCTCTGTTGTCGCCCAACGGGAAACGCTTTGCAGACAGTTCGGCGTTCTTGCTCACCTCGGCATATCTTCCTGCCTTGAAAGCATCGTAAGTTGCAGCATAAAGGGAATCTTCGATATGCACGCCATATCTTGCGTTCTCCTCATAGTATGGGTCAGAGAGCAGAGTTGTCCACTGGCTCTGAGGGAAATCCTGTTTCAGTTTGCTGAGATAATAGTCTGCCTGTGTCTTGTTCTGCAGTCTTGAATAAAGCAGGAACAGATGATAGTAGGCATTGTCAAGCCCTTCATAGTCGGAATAATTGTCAACAAGGCGTCTCAGGAACTTCTCGCCCAGCACAAGGTGGTTGAGCTTGTCCTTGAATATGACACCGGCATTGTAAAGACCGTCTTTTATTATATTGTTGCTTTCCGCTATCTGTTCGTCAGAGAAAGGCAGTTGCGCCAGATAATATTCACGTTTGTGAGGGTTGTTCTTGTCGTCCTTCATGGAGTCCTTGATAGAGTCTTCGGCAGCTTCAACCCTTGCTATCGAGTCGAGCTGTTCTTCCGTCATTTCCTCTTCCGGGGTGTTGAACGCCACGACGGTCTTGTTCACACGTTGCCAGTCGTCTACGTTCTCGCGCTTTCCCCATGTTTTCTGGAACGTTGATTTACCCTGCATCACAGCTGTAGGGTTATAGAAATACCATACAGAGGTTTTCTCCGTATTGGTGTTTGTCGTGGTCTGTTTCTTGTTTACATTGCCTTGCCCGTTCTGTTCTGCAAGCTGTCTCTGTGCTTCGGCTTCGGCAAGCGAGTCTTTTTGTGCCTTTTCCCGTTTCTTCAGCTCTTCTATAACTCTGTCTATGGCAGCGTTTCTCTCTTCTTCCGACATCTTTGTAAGTGCCTGGAGAGAGTCTTGCAGATGCACTGCTTCGGTATATGGCACAAGTTCGTCAAGCACCTTTGAGCGTTCTGAAAGCTGTTCGTAGTCGTCGCGCTCCTTGTCGAGCAGTCCGATAGCTTCGCCATAGCAGCGTCGGGCATTGCTGTAGTCTTCCTTTGCCCAGTAGAGGTCGCCAAGAGTCAACAGCAGCACACCTTTTTCTATGCCGTTTCTTGTGGATTTGGCATTGCCTTTCTCGTAGGCACCTATTGCGTTCGTGGTGTCTTTCTGTGCAAGATATATGTTGCCTATGGCATAGTAGACTTGGTCAAGATACTCCTTGTTCTTGCTTGACGATGCCATGCGCTTGAGTTTTCTTATCATCTTTTTTGACTGCTGACCTGCCATTACCTCGGTCATTGCTATGCGTGCGTTGAACTCCAGTTCGTATGGCGGGTGAAGGCGAATGACATGCTTGAATGCCTTGTATGCCAGTTCGTTGTGTCCAAGGGCAGCTTCCATCTGTCCCATGATATACCATTCGCGCGCCTTCTGCTTGCGTCTCATCTCGTGCTTTATAACCTTGCGGAGATATGGAATGGCCTTTTCGTATTGCTTCAGGTGAATATAATAGTCGGCATAGGTGTAGTCCCATTCCTTTACGGCACGCCAGTGTATCGAGTCGCGTCTGATTTTTGTGATTACGTCTTCGGCATCGTATATCCAGTCTTGCTCTATGTAGCATTTTGCGAGCCAAGCCCTTGCACGGCCGTATATGGCAGGCTGGGTGGAATAGAGACGGCTCATGTAGGCAAAGGTAGAGGCTGCTTCGTCGAAAGAACCTTTCATGAACTGTGAACGCCCCATCAGCATCCACACTTTCCACATGAACGGGTTATACTCCTTGCGGTTAAGCCATTCTATGTCGCGCTCAGTTTTCTTGCGGTTCTTTGTCCATTCTGGGCGCAGCTTTATGCTGTGCAGCTTTATAGCCTTCTGGCTTTTCTCTATCGCACGGTCATAGTTGCTCTTGCCGAGGTCAACGCTGGTCTTGTTGCCGACGGTGTATAGGGGAAGCATTTCGGTGTAGTTGTCCTTGTTTCCCGTCTCTTTCTCAAGCGAGCCGTCAATATATGCCTCTGCGCCGTTGTAGTAGACGTTGTATCTTGTGTTGAACGAGTGCCACCAGCGGTTGCGTGCAGTGTTCTTCTCGGTAGAGCATCCGCTGAATATAACGGCTACAACTATAGCCGAAACGAGCAGGGAAACCTTGTAAAAGGGCAGTCTTATGGCATTGTGGAAATAAGCTAACAGGCATTTGCCTTTAGCTTTTTCATTAGCCTTGCCATATTTTATTCTCATTTTTACTCAGATTCCTTATACTTTTATATAACTGATTTCCGCCTGATTTATTGCATCTGCCTTTATATTGTCAGCCTTCGATAAGCATTATCACTTCATCTTTTATCTGGTCGGGAAGGTTTATGCCACGAAGAATAAGGCTTCGGTTCCAGTCTTTTACTTCTTCCTGCCTCATGGTGTATAGCACATCGGCAAACTCGGCAGCTTCCTCGTCGGTGTAGGCGTTTGAGGGTCGGTTTCTGTAGACATCGAGTTCCTCGTCGTCAAAATACTCAATCTCCTTGGTCGACGCTTCCATGACACATTCCTGCTCGCACTTCTCGTTAAAGCCTGAGCACGAAGAGCATGAGCCGTTGTCGGCAACGCTTTTTTCTTCTGGCTTGTAAAATGCCTTCAGCACAGCCGTTGCCAGTGCAAGCACAATGAGTATCGCCAACGCTATCCACATGTCTCTACCGTCATTCGTGTTCCTCTATTGTGAAGCCTGCCTTGCGAAGGTCATCCCAGAAGTGTGGGTATGACTTGCTAACAACCTGCGGATTGTTTATTTTCAGACCCGGCTTCACTATTGCTGCAGGGGCGAAAGCCATAGCCATACGGTGGTCTTCGTAGGTGTCTATCGCTATGTCCTCGTCAGGTTCGCAACGTTCACCGTCCCATGAGAGTTCTCCGCTGTTCTCTTCGCGAATGATATAGCCCAGCTTGCGAAGCTCTATCTTCAGAGCCTTTATGCGGTCAGTCTCCTTTATCTTCAGCGACGACAAGCCCGTAAACCTGAACGGAATGTTCATCAATGCGCAGCATACCACAAACGTCTGTGCCATGTCGGGCTGGTTTATGAAGTCGTAGTCCATGCGCTCAGGCAGATAGCCAACGCGCTTCAGCGTTATTGTGGTAGGCAAGCCTTTCTCCTTTGTTCCGAATATCGTCTTTACGCCAAGCACGCTGAACAGGTATTTCACCACAGAGTCGCCCTGACGCGAGCCGTCGGTAAGCCCCGTCAGCTTGACTTCCGCTTCGGGGTCGTTGGCTATGACAAGCATTTCATACCAGTAAGACGCTGCGCTCCAGTCGTTTTCTATAAAGAAGGGGCGCGGCTTGTATTGCGTAGGCTCTACTCTTATCGTGTCGTTGTCGGTCCAGTCCACGTCTGCCCCGTAGTCTCTCATCGTGCAGAGCGTAAGGTCAATGTATGGCCTTGATATTATTTCGCCTGTCAGTCGCAGCGTAAGACCTTCAGCCAGCATCGGTCCTATCATCAGTAGAGCAGAGATATACTGCGAGCTTACATTGCCCGGAATGTCGATATAGCCGCCTTGCAGACCGCCTCCCTTTATTCTCAACGGTGGAAAGCCCTCTTCGCCTTCGTATGATATGTCAGCGCCAAGTCGCCTTAACGCGTCAACGAGAATGCTTATCGGGCGATGTTTCATTCTTTCCGTTCCCGTCAGCGTGTGTTCGCCTTGAGTTACAGAAAGATATGCTGTCATGAAGCGCATAGCCGTTCCAGCAGCCTTGATGTCTATGGTTTCGGGCATGTCTTTCAGTGCCCTGATTATTACGTCTGTATCGTCGCAGTCGGAAAGATTCTCTGGCAGCGTGTCCTCGCTGCAGTCAATGTTGTCGCCCATTGCAAGCGCGTGGATAATCAGCGCGCGGTTGCTGATGCTCTTTGAAGCAGGCAGGTTTATCGTTGCACCTATTCTCGCAGGTGCTTTCAGTATGTATTGCATGATTCGTGTAATTTCGATGTTTTCTTTTCTCCAAGGCGTTTTTCGCCTTTGCTATATGCAAAGATAACAGAAGTTGGACAGACCGCAAAATAAAACACTGAATTTTACTTATATTTAGGTATGTATAACGCTATGTAAAAAATAATATAAGATGATTTTTACGCACGTTAAGATTATACCCATGCGAAAATAACTGAACTAACTGAACCAACTGAACCGTTTAGCAGAAT
>JAUNIZ010000166.1 GCA_030523165.1 Prevotellaceae bacterium | reverse complement strand
ACTTATTTCAAAAATAAGATGTAATTTTGCCGAACAATAACAACAAGATATGAACAAGAGCAAAAATACAAAGCCGAAGAAACTATTCTTTCCTATAATAGCATGCATAGCGGTTATTATAATAGGACTCATTTACTACTATTTCTTTTCATCAATGCTGAAACATGACGAAAACAAAATAGTATATATTGATGATAATGACAATATAGATTCTATTTACGCTAAACTTGACCCAATATCGTCTAATCATGGCATGGCTGGCTTCAAGACTCTCGTAAGACACAGTTCCTATGAGGAAAATATACGTACTGGCCGTTACGAAATAGAGAAAGGCAACGGTGCGTTTACCGTTTTCAGAAAACTAAAGAACGGTTTGCAGACATCTGTAAACCTTACTATTCCTAGTGTACGCACAATTGACAAGCTGGCTGGTGCAATATCAAAAAAGATGATGATAGACAGCGTTGCACTTTACAAAGCACTCACAGACTCTTCTACTTGCGCAAAATACGGCTATACACCACAGACAATAGCGTGCATGTTTATACCTAATACATACGAGATATACTGGAACACGCCTATTGACAAGTTCCTCGACAGAATGAAGAAAGAGGAAAACAAGTTCTGGTCGTTTGAACGCACGAAGAAAGCGGAAGCAATGAATTTCACAAAAGAGCAAGTAATAACGCTTGCGAGTATCGTTGATGAAGAAACTGCAAACGACAAGGAAAAGCCAATGATTGCTGGCATGTATTACAATCGCCTTAAAACAGGCATGCCGTTACAGGCAGACCCTACGATAAAGTATGCTCTCAACGATTTCAGCATTCGCCGTATATACCATAATATGCTAATGGTTTCAAGCCCATATAATACATACAAGAACACGGGGTTGCCTCCTGGCCCGATACGAATACCTTCTGTAGCAGGCATAGATGCTGTTCTTGACCATGTTCATCACGACTATTTGTATATGTGTGCTAAAGAAGATTTTAGCGGCACTCATAACTTTGCAAAGACCTATGAAGAACATCTGGAAAATGCCGAAAAATACTCTAAGGCATTAAACGAAAGAGGCATTAAATAAGGAAAATATCAGACGAAAACAATAAACCCTATGTTTACGATGCATAAACATTCCGTTTGCATGTAACAAACGTGCCGTTTAGCATGTCTAAACACGCCACTTACACATCATAAACCTATGCTTTACAGGTCGTAAACCTATGCTTTATTAATCGCAAATATATGCTTTACAATACAAAGAAAGCGCCAGAGATTTCTCTGACGCTTTCTTCTTATATTATTAAGTGTATTTTATTCTGGTCGAATATCAGTTGCCTTCAACTGCTCAGCGACTTCTGCGTTTACCTTGTCTGCAAATTCCTGCATTGTCATTACGCCCTGATCGCCTTGGCCTTGCTTTCTTACAGACACTGTTCCGTCAGCCTGTTCTTTCTCGCCAACGATAAGCATGTAAGGAATACGCTTCATTTCATTGTCGCGAATCTTACGGCCAATCTTTTCGTTACGGTCATCTACCTTAGCGCGAACACCAACTGAATCAAAATATTTTGCAACTTTTGACGCATATTCATTGAACTTCTCGCTAATCGGCAATATAGCTACCTGGTCTGGAGTAAGCCACAATGGGAAGTGTCCTGCTGTATGTTCAATAAGCACAGCTGTGAATCTCTCGAGTGAACCGAATGGCGCACGGTGAATCATAACAGGTGTTTTCTTTGAATTATCGTCATCTGTATATTCCAGTTTGAAGCGTTCTGGCAGATTGTAGTCTACCTGAATAGTACCAAGCTGCCAACGTCTTCCGATAGCATCTTTAACCATAAAGTCAAGTTTAGGACCATAGAAAGCAGCCTCGCCATATTCAATCTTAGCGTTAAGGCCCTTTTCCTTGCATGCTTCGATAATAGCCTGCTCTGAGTGAGCCCATACTTCATCGCTGCCGATATACTTCTCATGGTCGTTAGGGTCACGTAGAGAAATCTGTGCTTCGAAGTTTTCAAAGTTGAATATAGAGAATACTGTATTGATGATATCCATTACATTAAGGAACTCACCCTTTACCTGGTCTGGACGACAGAATATGTGTGCATCGTCTTGTGTGAATGAACGCACACGTGTAAGTCCATGAAGCTCGCCACTCTTCTCATAGCGATATACAGTTCCAAACTCTGCAACACGCAAAGGAAGGTCTTTGTATGAACGCGGTTTCCATGCAAACACCTCGCAGTGGTGAGGGCAGTTCATAGGCTTAAGCATATATTCCTCATCTTCTTCAGGTGTGTGTATTGGCTGGAACGAATCCTTGCCGTAGTGTGCATAGTGACCAGATGTTACATAAAGGTTCTTGCTTCCGATATGTGGAGTGATAACTTCCTGATAGCCGTAACGCTTCTGTATCTTGCGCAACATTTCCTGCAAGCGCAGACGGAGTTCTGTTCCAGCAGGCAGCCATATAGGCAATCCCTTTCCTACTCTTTCTGAGAACATGAACAGTTCCATATCCTTGCCTATCTTGCGGTGGTCTCGTTTCTTAGCTTCCTCAAGCATTACAAGATACTCATCAAGCATCTTCTTCTTAGGGAACGATATACCATAGATACGTGTCATCTGCTCGCGCTTTGCATCGCCACGCCAGAACGCACCTGCAACACTTGTTATCTTAATTGCCTTGATAATGCCAGTGCTAACGATATGTGGACCTTTACACAGGTCTGTAAACTTGCCTTGAGTATAGGTTGTGATTTCTCCGTCTTCAAGGTCTTGCTCTATATGTTCGCACTTATAATCCTGACCGTCTGCCTTAAACGCATTCAAAGCGTCTGCCTTAGATATTTCCTTTCTAACAACAGGCTCGTCTTTTGAAGCCAGTTCCTTCATCTTTTTCTCTATCTTCTCGAAGTCTCCTTCCTTAATGACATCACCTTCTTTAGGCATAACGTCATAGAAGAATCCATTTTCGATAGCTGGGCCAAAGCCGAACTGAATGCCTGGATATAGCTCTTGCAACGCTTCAGCAAGCAAGTGAGCTGATGTATGCCAGAAAGCATGCTTGCCTTCTTCGTCTTCCCACTTATATAATTCTACCTTAGCATCCTCGTTTATCGGACGGTTAAGTTCTACGGTTTCTCCATTTATGCCGCATGCCAAGACATTGCGAGCTAAAGCAGGAGATATGCTTTCTGCAATCTGTAGTCCAGTAACACCCTGTTCGTATTCACGCACAGATCCGTCTGGAAATGTGATTTTTATCATAATGTCATCTGTTTATTATTATTCATTTTGCATGCAAAATTAGTATTTTCTTTTGAATGTAGGAACAAAATATCTGTTTTTTATTGCAAAGTATCCTATTTCATATATCCAATATCAAAATACAGACGTTTTTTCTTTAATCTTTCCCTATTATTTGCAGCAAAAGATACTTGCATATTGATAAATTATGTACTTTTGCATGCGTATTCAGAAAACAATTATTCATAAGAAAAGAAAATGAAACAGTTTGACAATTACATTTTTGACCTTGACGGAACTCTATTGTCTACATTAGGTGACTTGACTACAAGCACCAATTACGCAATGCGTGCATTCAACATGCCCGAACATTCTATTGATGAAGTAAGAAAGTTTGTTGGCAACGGAATAAGGAAACTCATTGAGAGAGCAATACCGCAAGGCATCGAAAATCCACAATATGAGCAGGTCTACA
This sequence comes from Prevotellaceae bacterium, assembly GCA_030523165.1. Classification (GTDB taxonomy): domain Bacteria; phylum Bacteroidota; class Bacteroidia; order Bacteroidales; family Bacteroidaceae; genus Prevotella. The sequence continues at coordinate 4,253 of JAUNIZ010000166.1, read as the reverse complement.
ATGTCTTTATGGAACATTATCTAAAGCATAGTCTTGATACGACAAAGCCATACGACGGCATTATGGACATGCTTAAGACACTTAAGGGAAACGGCAAAAGAATGGCTATAGTAAGCAACAAGTATTGCACTGCTACAGAGGAACTTTGCCAGCATTTCTTCAACGAATACATTAATGTGGCAATCGGTGAAAGTGAACGCATAAAAAAGAAACCTGCACCTGATACTGTAATAGAAGCAATGGAGCGTCTTGGCATTACACGCGAGAACACTGTCTATGTAGGAGACAGTGAAGTTGATATAGCGACAGCACGCAATAGCGGAATTCCATGCATAAGTGTTCTATGGGGATTTCGTGAGAAAGATTTTCTTATTGAGAACGGTGGCAAGACATTTATCGAGCATCCTCGTCAGCTAACCGAATGGTAATATACATTTATTCAATATGAATAATTATGTTATCAATACCTGTTGATGTTGGAACGGAACCGAATTATTATCCTTATGTAATGGCATATCAGGAAAATACATATTACCATTATATAATATAGTATTACAGATATGCCAGTGATATGTATGCCTTCAATGCTTGAAAAAGGCAATGACGAAACAAAAGACACACAAGAATTGAGAACGCCAGACAAGTAAAGCAATCCGTTGACAATAGCGGAAGAAACTGAAGGAATCCAACATGTCATCAACAATAATACCGCGCCATAAAGGATAGCGGTAGACAAGGGTATGACAAATATATTGGCAAGAAGGAAATAACAGGAGAAACGGCCAAAATATAAAGCTATTATCGGTGCCACCCCTATCTGTGCTGCAATTGAAACAAACGACAATTGCAATAGCCATCTGACTGATATTATCTTATGAAACGATACGGGAACAAGACTGTAAAGAGGGCGATAGAGAACGACAATGGACAATACCGCAATGAAAGACATCTGAAATCCTACATCATAAAGGCTGTAGGGATTTATCAGAAGCAGTACAATGGCTGCAATAGACAATGAGTTTAACGATATACTGTTGCGCCTTAAGATAGAGATAATGGCATATATAGAAATCATTACCGCTGAACGCATAACCGAAACAGACATGCCTACGATAAACACATAAACCCATATTGCTGACAGAATGAATATCTGACTAACTGCTGGAAAGCGTCTTGCGGAAAACAAGAACGACAGAACAGCATAGATAATGCCAAGATGCAGACCAGAAAGAGCAAGCACATGTGATGCGCCAGAGATAGAGTATTCTTCGCTAACTTCCTTTGATATATAGCTTTTATCGCCCAATACCATTGCCGCTAAAACTGCATAATCTTGTCCATAAGCATTGTTTTCATTGAAGCGCAACAGCAGTTTGGACCTTAATTTCAACGCCAATAACTTTATTCTCGTCAGTCTTGGCAGATGATTATAGTAGGTTTGTGTCTTGTTCCAATTGCCTTTCCATACCTTTGTCGTTCCCGAATAATCATGCAGAACAAGGTATCGACGATAGTCAAAGGTAGAACCTTTATAGTTTTCAGGCTTTTTCAATATTGACCGAGCATTTATACAATCACCGACTTTAAGGCTTTCTGAATTTGCGTCACGCATAATCGATGCCTTAAACTTTCTAGTTTGCCCTTGAATATTAACTATCATGTCAAACCGAACGGTGTTTTTCTTCATTTCAGGAGTGCTTGCTATTACACCGTTATAAACGACATAGCTTTCAGGGAACTTTACTTCCGACTGTCTAATCTTGTTTGTCATAATGTATGCACTAGCCGATACGAATCCTAAAAACAACATTAAATCAGAAACTAAAGAGCGTTCTTTAAATACGAGAGCCAACACTACAGACAATGCCATCATTATTATCCATATATAATAAGGTATTGCATCAGACAAGCAATTGCCCGTTACAATACCTGTAATCACTGCAATCGCAATAAAAAGGCATGGATATAACTGGAGTTTATTTATGGCTTTTCGCAGTATCATAATTCAATTCAAGGTTATTAACCTATGATGACAAATTGCAATTTCTATCGTGCAAAGATAAGAAAAGATTTCTATTATATGTCATGCAAAATCGTTTTTATTCCGGATAAATACAAGGTGTATCGTCAAAAAAGCACTATCTTTGCAGCATGATATTCTATTTCTCAGGAACAGGCAATACAAAATGGGCAGCGTTTACGCTGAAAGAAAAGACCGGCGAACAGGCTATTAACATGGCTGTTGAAGGGAATAGAAACAAGACATACACCTTGAAGAAGGGCGAAAGGCTTGGTTTCTGTTTTCCTGTACATGGCTGGCGACCACCTTTGTTGGTGCGTTCTTTCATCAAAAGCATTGATATTAAAGTTGAAAAAGATACATATTGCTATGCGGTATGCACAGCTGGCGACAATATAGGCGAAACGATTGACATATTCAGAAGCGACCTTTCTGCCAAAGGAATCATTCTCCACAGTTCGCTATCTCTTATCATGCCGGAGTCATATGTGGGTCTTCCGTTCATGGATGTGGACACTCCCGAGAACGAAAGGAGAAAGAAAGACAATGCTGAAAAGGAGCTTAACGACTTCGTGCCATATATCATTGAAAAGGAAAAAGGCATCAACCGTCTTGTTATAGGAAGTTTTCCAAAACTCAACACAAGGGTTTTCGGTGGCTTTTTCACTAAGTTTCTCATCACAGACAAGCCATTTAAGGTAACTGAAGACAAGTGTCTCAAGTGCGGAAAGTGTGCAGAAGCATGTCCTGTAGGAAATGTCTTGTTCAGCAAAGACAACGTTCCCGCATGGAAACACGACGGTTCCTGCCTTGCGTGCTTTGCCTGTTATCATCACTGCCCAGTGCATGCCATCGAGTATGGAAGGCGAACTCGACACAAAGGACAATATTTTTTCAAATGGGCACTATAAAATATTTTGTGTAAATGTGAAATACGGGATTCAGAATGAGTTCCGTATTTTTTTATTTTATACATTTGCAAAAAGAAAAAGATTATGAAAGAAAAGAATCAAGTCGTGCCCGATGAGGTATTAAGCAAGGAGTTCCTTAGCCAGTTCAAGACAGAAGCCGATGTAAGCAAGTTCTTGAAGCAGTTGCATGCCCAGGTATTGGAAAAGATGCTTGAAGGTGAAATGGATGTCCATTTAGGCTATGAGAAGAATTCAGTGTCCGGCAACAACAGCGGCAATTCACGCAATGGCAGTTATCCAAAGAGAATCCAGACCGAACATGGGGAATCTGTCATTTCCATTCCCCGTGACCGTAACGGTCAGTTTGAGCCGATAGCAGTCCCCAAGCATGAGAGCCGTGGCCTTTCCATAGAAAAGCTGGTGATCTCCCTGTATGCAAAGGGAATGAGCGTTTCTGACATAGAGGAGGAGATGCGTGAGATTTATGAAATAGAACTCTCCACATCAGCCATTTCCATTATTACAAACAAGGTAAACCAGGCCGCCCAGGAGTGGCAGAACCGCCCTCTCGATCCCGTTTATCTGATAGTCTGGATGGACGGCATCGTCTTCAAGGTACGGGACAACGGGAAGATTATCAACAAGACCGTTTATCTTTGTGTCGGTCTGAAGCGGAATGGCCTAAAGGAGGTTCTTGGCATGTGGGTTGGCAAATCGGAGAGTTCCTCTTTCTGGATGGGCGTCCTGACCGATCTGAAGGCCCGTGGAGTGCAGGACATAATGATTACATGCACAGACAACCTGAATGGATTTACGGATACAATCCGTACCGTATTTCCACAGTCATCCACCCAAGTATGTGTGGTGCATCAGATCAGAAACTCCTGTAAGTATGTCGTCTATAAGGACAAGAAAGAGTTTACGGCAGATATGAAGAATATCTATAACGCACCCAATAAAGAGGCTGCTGCCGCAGAACTTGACAATCTGGAAAAGAAATGGGGAGGGAAGTATCCTTATGCCATACTTTCATGGAGGAACAACTGGGACGACCTTACTGTTTTCTTCCAGTTCCCGCTGGAATTCAGAAAAATAATCTATACCACAAATCTCATCGAAAACCTGAACGGCAAAATCAGAAAGTACACCAAATCAAAGCTTTCATTCCCTTCGGATGATGCCGTGAAGAAAACTGTATACCTCTCACTCATGGAGATTGAGAAGAAATGGACACAGCCCATTCATAACTGGGGGCTCATTATGAACCAATTTATGATTATATTTGGAAACAGAATACAGATATAAGAAGAACTTACTGCTGA
>JAUNIZ010000165.1 GCA_030523165.1 Prevotellaceae bacterium | reverse complement strand
CAAAAGTTTTTTTGGCATTTCTTTCATGATTCATGCAAAATAGTCAATTATTTCAACATTATATCATAAAACAAAGTTTGCCACTTACACTAAGACTAATATAATATCATGTCAATGAAAGCAACATATTATAATCTTTATTAAAGTATAAACATTCCAATTTCCATATACTTCTCTATGCATTCAATATAATATGCATTATAGAAATAATTTAAAACTAAGCTCTACAATTATTATATGACGAACGATTATTTAAATAAGAGCATAAAAATAGTTGCAACAGCCAACAATAATGCCAGAAGAATAGATTTACAACTAAGGAACATTAGAAAATTCAATTTTGCAAAACATAGTTACACACAAGAATCCACATGACATAACATACTATAACAAAGATAGTTATATAAAACCACATTTAAATATATGCTTTACAATAAAAGCAAAAACGTTTTTAATAGAGAATATTTTTAATAAAAAGTGTGATAAAAATTTGGTGATTACAAAAAAACTACGTACCTTTGCACTCGCATTTGAGAAATATGCGATTAAGATGCGCTTGTAGCTCAGTTGGTAGAGCATCTGACTCTTAATCAGAGGGTCCAGGGTTCGAGCCCCTGCAGGCGTACTTCGACAAACAATCAAAGCAAAGAGTTATAAGTAAAAAACTTGTAACTCTTTTTTTTTGCAATAGAAATCATCTCTGCAACAATAAATGATCAACAAGCTTTCAAGCCAGAAGATTATTCTGATTGGCTTAAGTTCATAATTCAAGCACATTGTTTTCCTGTGCAGAATGATAAACGAGACACTATTACAAGCCATCATTTCCATTGTGCAGCAGACAATTTTAACGTCAGCAGATTTTAAACAAAATCTCCGAATCATAATAAACGAAAAAGAGAGCTACATTATCTGTAACTCTCTTATTAAAGTGGTACCACCAGGAATCGAACCGGGGACACAAGGATTTTCAGTCCTTTGCTCTACCAACTGAGCTATGGCACCTACTCTGTTTTAGCGGTGCAAAGGTACAAAAAGTTTATTTCTTAATGATTATATTTGAAATAAAATATCGCCGTTTTAACTTCTTTTCAGATTTAAAGACATAAAATTGGGCATTACGCAATATTAAATGCAGAATTAATAGCAAAAAGCACGTATTCGCTCGTTCAAGCAGTTATACTATCGAACACGATGCGTATAGGTCTATACATATATTATTTGTTTTCTCCATTCAATGGGTTCCAACCTTGTGCCTTTAGTTCAAACTCGCTATTGTCACGTGTAATGAGTATCTTTCCGAAATCTTTCTTTGTAATATGTCCAATCAACTTCACGTCATCAAGATTCTCTATTTTCTCATGATCTCCAATAGGAACGGTAAATAGAAGTTCATAATCTTCTCCCCCATTAAGAGCGCAAGTAGTGACGTTCATATTCATTTCTTCAGCCATCACAGCTGTCTGATAATCAATAGGAATATTCTTTTCGTAAATACGGCAACCACAATCGCTTTGGTTACATATATGAATAAGCTCACTACTGAGGCCATCACTAATGTCAATCATTGATGTTGGGCGAATATTAGCCTCGCGAAGCTTCATTAGAATATCACCACGAGCCTCTGGTTTCAATTGCCTCTGAAGAAGATATTCCTTACCGGCAAAATCTGGCTGGAAATGTGTCAGTTCCTCCAAAGCATGTTTATCGTTCTTCTTCCTGGCTTCATTTACCTGTTGATAATATACACTCTTTTCACGCTCAAGAAGCTGAAGACCCATATAGGCAGCACCCAAATCGCCAGAAACGCATATAAGGTCAGTGTCTTTTGCGCCATTGCGATATACAATATTCTCTTTCTCACATTCGCCTATACACGTTATGCTTATGGCCAATCCTGTGAATGAGGAAGTCGTATCACCGCCTACAATGTCAACATTCCACTTATCACATGCCATTTGTAGGCCGTTGTAGAACATATCCATATCTTCTACAGTGAAACGCTTGCTAAGTGCAATACTGACAACCATTTGGCGAGGTGTTCCGTTCATTGCAAATATATCGCTTATATTTACCATTGCAGCCTTGTATCCAAGATGCTGAAGGTCAATATAAGTAAGGTCAAAGTGAACACCTTCCATTAGCATGTCAGTAGTAACCAGAACTTCCTTATCTGGATAATTAAGTACGGCGCAGTCATCGCCCACGCCGTACTTTGTTGAATCATTCTTAAGTTTTATTCCTTCTGTAAGATGTCGGATTAGACCGAACTCTCATAATTTTGAAATATCAATCTTTATATTAATGGTTTTAATTTATTATATGTATTCATAGAATTGAAACAAACAACTCCAATAATATATTTTCTTTATATATAGACAAGGTTTTATGCCCTGTTTATCATCTCACGCATAATCTCAGTCATTAACGGCTGAGCCTTGTTAGCAGCTTCCTGCACCTCTTCGTGGCTTACCTCAACAGGAGTGTCTTCTAGTCCAAGGTCTGTTATGATGCTTATTCCGAATGTCTTGATTCCACAATGGTGAGCGACAATAACCTCAGGAACAGTACTCATTCCTACTGCATCGCCTCCTAAACGGTGATACATCTTATATTCAGCAGGCGTTTCAAAGGTAGGGCCTTGAACTCCAATATAAACACCATGAACAACTCTAATACCCTTTTCTGCAGCAATAGCGTCAGCCTCTGCTATGAGTTTCTTGTCATAAGTCTCGTGCATGTCAGGGAAACGCGGCCCTGTAGGGAAGTTCTTGCCACGCAATGGGTGTTCAGGGAAGAAGTTTATATGATCTGTTATTATCATCAAGTCACCAATCTTGAACTCTGGATTCATGCCTCCAGAAGCGTTGCTCACGAAAAGCGTCTTTATACCCAGTTCATACATTATACGTATCGGGAATGTAACTTCCTTCATGTTATAGCCTTCATAATAATGGAAACGACCTTCCATAGCCATTATCTCAACGTTTCCAAGTTTACCGAAAATCAGCTTTCCAGCATGTCCTTCAACGGTTGAAACAGGGAAATTAGGTATATCTTGATATGGAAACTCATAGCTGTCAGTTATTTCTGAAGCTAATTGTCCTAGGCCTGTGCCCAGAATTATGGCTGTTTTTGGACTTGTTGTCATCCTTTGTTTTAGCCAAGATGCTGTTTCTTGAATTTTTTCGTACATAACTTACTATTTTTTCATTAAAATCGTTTTCTTGTTCAAGCATAAATTTTATGCGTACAGGCAATACATACAAGTTGTCGGAAACGTCTTTTGACAATCCGTTCATGCCTGTCAGACGCGAGTTGTCTTTTTCTGTCGTTACCACTATCTTCGGTGAAGGCAGCTTGTCGAACTCGTCATTAATACGTTCCATATCCTTTTGCGTAAACTGGTGATGATCAGCAAACGTCAATGGCACTATATTGTCTGAATATTCCTTCAAATCATTTATCATCTGTTTAGGCGAAGCTATACCCGTCACAAGCAATATACTGGTGTTCTTTGAAATATCTTCCAGTTTCATGTCATCATGACCGCAAACAGATTTCAATGAATCGTATTCTAGAGACGTGAAATACAGCTGCTGATACGGATACAGATTCATTGTTTTTATTATGACTCTATAATCCATCGGGCGCAAATCTTTCGGGCATTTCGTTATGATAACGATGTCTGCCCTTGACTTGCCGCTTTGCGGTTCACGTAATCTGCCCGCAGGCAATAGCTTGTCATACATGATTAGCCTGTGATAGTCAATCAACAATATGTTTATGCCTGGTTTGACATAACGATGCTGGTATGCGTCATCAAGCAAAACCACATCTGTGTCCTTTGTCGCCTCGTCAGACGTCAGACGATCTATTCCATGGCAACGGTCACGGTCTACCGCCATATATATGTTCTTGAATTTTCTTTTCATCTGATAAGGCTCATCGCCTATCATTCGCACATCGGTATCGTCTTCAGCAAGGACATAGCCACGGCTCTTTCGCTTATATCCACGGCTTAGAACCGCTATCTTTACCTTGTCTTTAAGGAGATTTATCAGATATTCCACATGCGGTGTCTTGCCAGAGCCACCTACAGTGATGTTGCCGACAGAGATAACAGGAATGTCAAAACTACGGCTTTTAAGCAAGCCCATTTCAAACATCTGGTTTCTCAGCCTTACCGCCAAGCCGTATATCCAGCTAAACGGAAGCAACCATTCATTTATCTTGATAAAATCACCTACCATATCTTTGCAAGAATTAGCCCTACATTACGACTGATTATTTCACATTAATGTCGAAAGGTATTCTTGCCTGAATTGCATTCTGAGTGTTGAGAGTTTTCAAGAACATCAATGGCTCATAATATTCGCCGAATGTCTCGCGCATCTTGCTATCTATGTAGCTATCGCCAGATACGGTGTTCATCAGCTGATCCATCCAGTCTGCCTTGCCTGGATATGAAGCAGTGTGATATTCTTTCAGTTTTGCCAGTTCTGCGGCCTTTGCTACAGCCTTGTCAAGACCACCAAGTTCGTCTACCAGCTTTATCTTCAGAGCGTCCTGGCCTAACCACACATGACCCTGTGCAATCTTTTCTACAGCCTCAACGCTCATGCGCCTTCCTTGTGCTACACGTGAACGGAACAAGTCGTATCCACGTTCTATATATCTTTCAAGATATGCCATTTCCTCTTCGGTGAACGGGCGTGACATAGTTCCCCAAAAACCACTGTGCTTGTTTGTCTTTACCTCATCAAACTTCACGCCAAGCTTCTGGGTGAGAAGTTCGCTTACATCAGGGAACATTCCGAATATTCCGATACTTCCCGTAAGCGTTGTCGGCTCAGCTACAATCCAGTTTGCACCGCTGCTGATATAGTAGCCTCCTGAAGCAGCCATGCCACCCATAGACACTACAACAGGCTTTTTCTTCTTGAGAAGTTCTATATAGCGCCACATTTGTTCCGAAGCGTAAGCACTACCGCCACCTGAGTTGATACGAAGCACAACAGCCTTTACGTTGTCGTCTTCCATGAGATTCTTAAGATCCTTGCAAACCTTGTTGCCAACTATATTGTGCTCTTGCGACATAACACCAGAGGCTTCGCTGTCAACAATGCTGCCATAAGCGTAATACACAGCTATCTCTTCGCCTTCAGACTTCTCACTCTTTACCGACTTCATGCCGGCAATGTTAACGGTATTAATCGATGCGTCAGCATCTTCCTTTAGCATCTTGTTGATTTCAGCCTTTATTTCGTCTGTGTATATCAGTTTGTCTACAAACTTGAACTTCACGAAATCCTTCGGGTCATTAAGTGAAATGAAATCGTCTGCATATCTGTTCAGGTCTGCCACGCTTATCTTTCGGCTCTCCGAAACGCCCTTGCAGATATTCTCCCATATGCCGTTGATGTAAGCCGTAACCTGCTCACGATTGGCATCGCTCATCTTGTCTGCCGTGTACATCTCAGGCATGCTCTTGTATGTTCCTACCTTAGCAAGCTGCATCTTCACGCCGAACTTTGCCATAAGGTCTTTATAGAACATTGGCTGTGCTGCCAGTCCATGCCAGTCAACCTGTCCGCTTGGATTCAGGAAAACCTTGTCTGCTACAGAAGCGACATAGTATGTTCCCTGTGTATAGACATCGCCGTAAGCGATAATCCACTTACCGTTTTTCTTAAAGTCCAAAAGAGCGTTACGTATAGCCTGCAACGACGCGTAAGAATCTGACGACAACATGCCTGCCTCAATATAAATGCCCTTGATTTTATCATTAGCCTTGGCTTTCTTTATCGCGCTGAGCACATCGTCGAGCCCCATTGCCGAGATGCCTGTGCCACCGAGTATCTGGTCTTTAACGCTCTCTTCGGCACGTTCTTCCAACGATCCAGACAAATCGAGAACCATAACAGTGTTATCACTAACATCCTTTGCTGATGATTCAGATGCAATCATACCAACAATACTCATCGCGCCGATTACACCGACGACAACCGTAAACACCAGTATTCCGACAACAGTTGCCGCCATGTACTTGAAGAAGTCTTTCATAAAAATCTTTTAAGTTATTATTTTTTATTTGTTCTTATATTGCCCACCTGCGAAATATCGCAATCTTCGCTCTTTGCCCTATAGGTTACAAAGATACGACAAATAATCGGAATACGCAAAAAAACAGAGAATATTTATAGCTTATACGAAAAAATAATCGTACTTTCGCATTTAATATGAAAAGAGCGATAATTATAGGCGCTTCTTCTGGAATAGGAAATGAAGTCGCCAAGATACTGATTGCAGAAGGCTGGTCAGTAGGTGTAGCAGCACGACGTGAAGAGCGTCTTCTGGAACTAAAGCAAATCAATCCGTCTATGGTAGAGACTGCACGAATTGACGTTACTGACGAGAATGCGCCACAGCTTCTTCTTGAACTCACAAGAAGGCTCGGAGGCATCAATCTATTCTTCTACGCTTCGGGAATAGGCAAGCAGAACAAAAGCGTCGATGTGTCCATTGAAGCGGATACGGCAAAGACAAACGTATTGGGCTTTACCCGCATGATTGACACAATGTTCAACTATATGGCAGAGAATCTTGGTGGCGACATAGCCGTGATTTCGTCTATTGCAGGAACAAAAGGGCTCGGGCATGCTCCTTCATACAGCGCTTCGAAAGCCTACCAGAACACATACATACAGGCACTTGAACAGCTGTCAAACATGCGTCATCTGCATATCCGTTTCACTGACATCAGGCCGGGGTTTGTTGACACTCCTTTGCTAAGCGGAGAGCATAGCTACCCAATGATGATGGATTCGGCTTTCGTGGCACGAAAGATAGTCAATGCAATAAAGAAGCATAAGCACGTAGAAATCATCGACTGGAGATACAAGCTGCTTGTTTTCCTCTGGCGGCTGATACCCAACGTGATTTGGAGAAAGATGTTCTAAGCCTGTGCAATAATTCTATAGCAATAACCTTAGCCACAAGCCTTATTTAATGCATATCCGTAATTAAGGTAGGCAAAAAAGTAATCTATATAACCATTGTGTACAAATATGTCGCTAACTTTGCAACTGAAATAAATGACATACAGAATGGAAAAACAGGTAATGATTTTAGTCGGTGCTGGCCAGATAGGCATGGCAATAGCACGAAGAATGGGATATGGCAAGAAGATTGTCATTGGCGACAAAAGCAAGGAAAACGCCAACGCTATAGCAGAAATAATGTCTAATGCTGGCTATGACACAGAAACCGTTGAAATGGACCTGTCTTCAAGAGAATCTATCCTAAGCCTTATAGCCAAAGCCCAATCGTATGGAGAAATAGCTATGCTTGTCAATGCAGCAGGCGTTTCGCCAAGCCAAGCTTCAATAGAGACAATTCTAAAAGTTGACCTTTATGGAACTGCCGTTCTGCTCGAGGAAACGGGAAAGGTAATCTGCAAAGGCGGCACTGGCGTTACTATATCAAGCCAGTCAGGGCATCGCATGCCGGCATTGACACCAGAACAAGACAGGCTCCTTGCAACAACCGATACAGAACAACTGCTTGCTCTGGAAATGCTGCAACCAGAAAACCTTAAAGATACTCTTCACGCATACCAAATGGCAAAAAGGTGCAACGTCAAGCGCGTAATGGCAGAGGCTGTAAAATGGGGTGAACGTGGAGCGCGAATAAATTCCATTTCGCCTGGCATAGTTGTAACACCTCTCGCAATAGACGAATTCAACGGTCCACGAGGAGATTTCTACAAGAACATGTTCGCTAAATGCCCTGCAGGAAGACCTGCCACTGCTGACGAAATAGCAAATGTGGCAGAACTGCTAATGAGTGACAGAGGAGCGTTCATTACAGGCTCAGACTTTCTGATTGACGGTGGCGCAACGGCATCTTATTTTTATGGACCTCTACAACCTTGAGACAAATTACTATAAACCTCAACTAAAATAAATAATCAGACAGAAAAAACGGTTACAGTTTCAGTTACAGTTTTAAACTTACTTGTACCGCATCATGCAATATATATGAAG
>JAUNIZ010000164.1 GCA_030523165.1 Prevotellaceae bacterium | reverse complement strand
GTTGCTCAGGCACTTATAAATAATGTTAAACTATAGTGTTGCGGAATTAAGGGTAAATTTTTCATTTACTGCTTGTAACTTAAATCTGAATGATATATATAGCTCGTACCCAATGGCGTTGATGGCATTATTGATTCGTTTCAGTTGTTCTTGCGAGGCAGAAGCTATATTACTGAGAAGAGTAAACAAGATGGAAGTCGGTGAAATCATGTTTCCATTGACTTTTGCGCCTATATACTTATAGAAATGAAACAGCTCTCTTTCTTTACTTCCCGGAACCTTAAACTTATCACAGATGCTAAAACTGGTAGTCACAATCCGTGGCAAATAATCGGGTAAAACAGAGCTTTCGTCTCCGTCTATATAAAAATGCAAGCGTCCTTCTCTCCAATCTAATTTGCACACAGCCTCATTCATATAGTAAATAAGCGTAGTGCAAAAGATGTATTTAGGACGTCTCACCATCGAATACATGGTATAGCTTACCCAAACATAAAAGAGAAAATCAACGATAGCCTCTAATATAAGACTTTTACCAACGCCATTTTCCCCAATCAATAGCGTGTATTGACTATCTTGTAATTTACTTTCAGGTTGGGTAAAATCCAACGTGAAAGAATGGTTACCATCTTGCAAAAAAGTTGCACTTAATATTTTGAATGCCATACTGCTTGATAAACTATAATGATATTTTTCCTACTTTAATAATTTCTTTTTTGTCTAAACCCAAAAGCTGTATTGAATTCTTCTATCTTGTCATGTACTTTCTTTACATCATCCGAGTTTTCTAAGTTTATTCTTCCATTAAAGAAATCGGTTTGAATCTTTTTCAGGATAAGAACTATATCATTCATCCTTCTCAATTTGAGTACGTCAGTCTGGTAAGGTGCCAACAGAGTTATACCTTCGATTGAGGTCATAACCCAGTACAATAAATCTACATCATCTGAGATGTATGACTTTTCACCATCTAATTTGATGCATTTTAATGAATTATTGATCAATTCAAACAGCAATTTATCTACAATTCTATTACGTTCTGGAGAGGTTTGGAATTGAGATTTGGTGGTGAAAGAAGCAACATACACAAATGTGTGAAGTAGCTCCAATTTTTTTCGTGTTGAAGTAAGTTCTTCGTTTCTCTTCTTTTCCGAGCTTTCAAATTCTTTCTTCTTATCTTCCAACTCCTTCAGTTTCCCATTTATTTTTTCTTCATGTTCTTTCAGTTTTTGCAAAGCCTCTAAATAGTTGGAATTTAACTGTTTGATATATTCGCTGTCATTTTTATGATTAAGGTAAGCCAAAACAAGCGGAGCAAAGCCACAAACTATTCCAAGTAGCAACAACCACCAACTTATAACTCCATTAAACTTGTTGATGATATTGTTGGTTTCTTGTCTGATGTCATCTTGCCTGCTCGATGTCTGTTCCTCTATTTCCGAAATACAACGCTGAAGGATTTTCAAAGATAGTTCTATATCTTTTACTTTTTCAACCATTGCGCTATCTTTATTTAGCGTACCTTTTGATGGTTGACTCAATTCTTTTTTAAGTGATTTGCATAAACTATCTACTGTAACGACAGGTCTTTCAGAAACAAACCTTGATTCATTTCTAGTTTCTATAATTGAGCCGATAAGCATTAATAATGATATGGCGGCAATAGAGACAACAAGCGCGAATATTTTACGACTGGAATATTCCCAATCACGATAGACTCTTTTCATATACTAATAACATTTTTCAAACAACGAATATGACTCCAACTTTTGCCCAACGTAAATTCCATCCTGTTCATTTATCATATCCTCTTTGAGGATAACACCTTTGATGAACCCAATGTCATCACTGTTTCCCAAATCTTTTATGACAGAAGATACGCAGTTGAGTACAACTTCATCATGTGAGAACAAAATAATCTGCAACTCATTCTTATTCCCAAGCTTTAGTTTTTCATAAGTTTCATATACTCTTCTGAAAAAGCGGTCAATATTGACACTATTGTCAAAATCACTTGCGGTAAAAACATCATCAAAAACCAAAGGAGCATTTATATTCCATATTTTCATTGTCATAAATGCCATGGCTACTTTGATGCTAATAGCATACAGCTTATATCTGAAACTATTATAAAACATCTTTGGACTTACTGTTCTTTCGCCAAAAATCTCAGCATTTCTTATCTTTACGTCAATCTTACCATTTTCTTTTTCTATATAGATTTCTTCCTTTTGGTTGAAATTTTCTTCTCCAAAAGCTTCATACATCCCGTCCAAATTTGTAAACTCGTTAAGTATAGGAACTATTATTTGCTTACAAGTCTCATATACATCATTCAATTCTTCATTGTAGATTATCTTGAATTTACTGCAAATATCATCTAAGTTATTTATATGAGTAGAATTAATACTGATACTTTCTATCTCATGAAATCTCAACATGTTGATTTTTGCCTCTCTCTCTGTTTTTATCAATCTTTCCAAAGTTGATATAGTACTTTTTCTTCTCTCGGTTTTATCATGACTCTTAAAAGTATCCAGAATAATTGTTATATATTCAATACATTCTTTGGCAAATACTTCTACGGGTTTCAGTGATTGATATAGTGATAAGGCTTCAATCGGAGAGGTCTCCATCATTTTGCCTACTTTTGCATAGTTCTGTACTAAAACTTTGTTATTATCAAAGAAGCGAAGAGTTGTAAAAGGGATAACACTCCATATACCAACAAAATGCCCCACATTATAATTTATATTTGCAACCAAATCTTCAGTCTTCCCCTTTACAGACTCCTTAAACTTATCACGTTCTAAGTTGTCTTTCAGGTCTTTCATTTTTTTCAGTAGGTTTTCGTATTCCCTTTTTACCAATCCTGCAATTTGCAAAATGTCATCTTGTAAAATCTCTGAAAGTTCAGTATTGTAAGTAGGCTTTTCAATATTGGGATCCATTTTATCGCTGAAGTATTTAATGGTTCCATCCAGTTGTGCTATTAAATCTCTTACCTTTGTCAAGTTCAAATTCCGAATAAACACTTCTGATAGGTCTTCTTCCTTCTGGATTTTTGCCAATTCAACATCACAACAAAAGAAAGGGCGGAAACTAAAATTTGAATATATTGGTTCCAATAAACGTTTGAATATCTTTTCACCTTCAATAACCTCTTCTTCATTTATTTCTAAGATGATACGAATATCATCTTTATTGAAATTTCCGTATGGGAAATAACGCTCCCTATCAGTTATGTTTCTATACTCTATTGTACTTATATGGGTATTTGAAAGCATGTATTCCAAGCCTGTAAAAAGGCTGGTTTTACCAGTTCCGTTTTTTCCTGCTAGGAATAGGGAACAGACCCTATTTCTATCATCAATCATATTCAAGGCGAATGGCTTTCCGTTCTTTTCGTTGAATTTGCGGAAATGTTGTATCAAATACTTTCTTACACGAAAATCACGTTTTACATTGTCTCTTTCCGTATCCAACAACTCTGCCCAGTTATGTTGACTTTCACCATCAATTTCCCATTCTTCCAAACCATATGCAAACTCACGATATGATATATCTTTACCTTGCTGTAAAATATTCCATAAGACGTAAGCTTCTTGGGACTTCAAAAGATTCTCAGGCAAACGTTTAAAAAATCTTTTTATTAATCCTTCCATAAATCTTCCATGTTAAGCCTAAGTAATTCTAGGGCATTAGTGCGAAATTGGCGATCATTCTTCATTGTTGACAACTTGCTTTTTACAATTGCAAACGAAGATTGCTGCTCAATGTTTTTAAGGGCTTTTATAATATTGGTCTTGCAATCACTTCCTCCAACGATTAGATAACCTATTATTTTTAAAATTAGGTTTTTCTTGTTGTTGGATTGATTATATATCATTGTAAGATAGTAATCCTTAAATAGAGATAAATCTTTATGATGCCTACTGGAGTCTAATCCTGAATTAGTAGAATTCACAGATTCAGCAAGAATCGCATCTATTGAACTTTTCATTTGTTGAAAAGCTACAAGCCAATTAGAACCATCTTCACCTTTATTATTCTGAATATCTGAAAAAAATACAGATAGGACTTTTATGCCTTCTTCAAGCTTAACTTCAAGCGGCTTCTGAGCGAAATATGTACTAAAATATAGTACATAGCAAAATGGTGTGAAAATATCTGGTATAAGGGCGTGCAGATCTTTTATTTTCTCATGAATCAAGTCTGTAACTTCTTGCGGTAGAATTGTTCCTGAATTAATTTCATCCATTATCAACTCATTGTTTACGACGAGTTGATTATTTCCTGTCTCTCGGAAAATATCTAGTTTTATTAAAGTGTCAAGTACAGGATTTCTATTGCCATTCATTACCTCTACCAATTGATAGCAATGATTCTCATAAATGATATTTACCTCTTGGTAAGAATACCTATTTAATTCGCATTCTTTGTAAATCCAGGAAAGAATATCATTGAATAATCTCTTGTCTAAAGAGACAAATCCTAGAACATCCATTTCCAACCGAGCTATCATGACACACAGTCTAGCCCAATGTGAAACAAAATACATCTCATTTTCACCAGAACGAAAAGCTCTTATCCATGACATACCGGAATTATTTTGAATGCGTATATATTGTGGTACAATGGAAGCCTTATCAATTTGTGAATCTAACCATTTATGCAATTTGGTTTCTATGTTGTCTGTCGAGGAATATTTTTTTTCTAACAAATATAACAAAGACCCTATTGTATGCCCATAATGCAATCTTTCATATCTATTGGTATAGTAAGTTCTGTTCATCTTATCAAGCATCGCATTTTGTATATAAAAAAAGGACATCAAAGTGTCATCCTCTGTAACAAAACGTTCCATTAATTTAGCTTGTTGTTGAAGATAATAATCCTTATACTCCAAATTCTGCGGAAAGATTTCATTATGCAAATTTGTAATATTCTCTTTTATATCAAACACATGCTCAACATTGCCTGATAGACTCTCACCAATTTCCTCCCACCATTTGATAATTTCACCTGCAATTTTTGATCCAAAAAGCAAGCGTAATTCTCTCGTTCTCAACTTACATCTAACAGCATCGTCTGTAAGTTCTCTCAATTCGTCCTGTATGTATGTCCAATAGTAAGAGAACATATCAAGAGAATAAAGAAAGTTCGCCGCTGTTGTCAATATTCTCAATTCATAGAATCCCAATTGCCTATTATGAAAGACTTCTATAATTCTATTCCAAAGTTCTTTGTATATCGTATCGTCAAACAGCTGGAAGCTTTTTATTTCTTCTTCTTGAAGTGAATTGGCACAGATACTAGATAGCAATAAAGAACCATTTTTATAATAGCCTCTAATCTTTCTGCATATATTATTGTTTTCTGATACGTTTATACCAAAAGTGTAATTCTTCCTTTTGTCTTTCTCGTCAAACATAGAGGATATTTGATATACCTTATATGGTCTATCATCTCTTATTTGCACAAAATCTTTCAGCAATTCTCTACTACAATTAGCCATGCGAACCTCAAAGACAGGAAACTCTATCTCAAAAGGAGTACATTGTGTAGCAAACTTCATGCTCAGACAGTTTACAAAATAGTGCCCCGCTGTTCTTTCTACGACGGTCGTCAAGAGTTCTTCATTGAAAGGCAAGGTCAGTTCAGATGCTTTGATACAACAAAGTGGGATAATTCTTGTTTCTGGAGCGTATTTCTGTATGAACTGATACACAGACAAAAATGTTGAACCATAATAGATTGCGTCATCTGCCAATAAAAGCACTTTCACTTTAGACCAATCAATAAATGGTACCGTAAACTCAGTAATAATTTCAAGGCTATCCCATATACTCCCTAATTGTTCATGCAATAAGTCCATGAGTTTCGGAGTTTTCCTTGATATTGCACAAAAATATACTTTACCTTCAGTATCTTCGTGTCTCTTTATTATCAAGTTCACCTGTTCTTTTATGTGCTTGCAAAATGCATTCACGTAATTTTTGAATTCTTTGGTATAACTTATGTCCATAATATTGGCATTGTGTCGTTTGTAAAAACGGGCTACTAAGCCCCACCCCCGAAAAGTAGCTCAAAAAAATGGGAGAGGGAGCCGTTCGCCCGTAGATCTATTATCTTATTCCATGTATCTTCTTCCATAAGGCAAACCATGTTCTGAACAAAGGTTCGCTCAAAGCCTCGGTAGGATAATGCTTCACAAAGTGTAAGTTGCGCAAATTCATTCTGAGATAGCGATGAAGTTTGCCTTCATTCTCCTTGCTTCCAAGTCGAGTGTCATATTGCCCAAAATTGCCTCCTTGCATAATTTCAGCCAATAAAAACCGACCTTCATACTCATCTATAGGAGCAATCATTTTCTCTTCTGGTAGTCCTAAAGTTTCATACAATACATACATCACTGCCTGTGCAAACTTCCACAATCCGAGATGTTTTAGCTCACGTTGTAATACAGCCTTATTTGCTATATTGCAATCCGTGTTCCGTAAAACAAAGTAGTAGTCTATTAGTTGCCGTAAACCAATCCCCTCAGTGAACACATGACGATAGAGATGGGAGAGGATATATATGGCATTGAAACTCATCGTTGGCACTGTAATTTCCCCATATCCATCTGGTAACGTAACTACATTCGAGCATTGCAAATCCATCACCTCCTTAAACCATTTCTGCATCCTACGATTATGAACAGGGAAGAACATATACGAAGGTGTGAAATGCACTTCAATTGCTGTCTTCATTACAGGAAAGTCCACATGGTGATAACGCATTACTTGATTCGGACACACCTTATTTATATATTGCATCACCCGATTCCTGCCACCATCAAGGTATATGTCTATATCCCCTGAAGTTCGCATATATGGATCGGGATAAAGCAAAGCGTTTCCTTGACCTTTCAAGATGCAGTTACGAAATCCTACATCCTTAAACTTTTTATACACTTTGGCGGAATCCAGAAACAACCGTATGTTCTGCTGGCGTATCTTCTGCGCCATTCCCATCCATTGCATCAGTAATCCTGCGTCAGGAGCCAGCTCCTTAGGCAACTGCTTGATGCCATGAAACAACACGCCAATCAAAGCTTGTTTCTTGGCTATGACATATAGCACTTTCCAGTCCGCATCCTTCACAGAGGTAGGAATTTCTGCCTCAGACCCGATACAAAACTGTAAAAAATTAAAAAATATTCGTTGTTGCGAAACCATTATGCTTTTGAGGGTATAGATGAAACAAAATATATCAT
The DNA here is from genome assembly GCA_030523165.1 of Prevotellaceae bacterium. Lineage (GTDB taxonomy): Bacteria > Bacteroidota > Bacteroidia > Bacteroidales > Bacteroidaceae > Prevotella. The sequence continues at coordinate 820 of JAUNIZ010000164.1, read as the reverse complement.
GAATATTCCTATATCAAATTATCTAATAATTATAATGTGTAACAGAACACAGAAGATATCAATTCATATACCAAGAACATTTCCAATATATTTCATTTTTCTGCTTGCCAAATTAGGCCATTGGACATAAAATTCTCTACAGAATAATTTTACCAACCAACCGCTTAGGGAAATTTTGGAACGTGTAGCGATTGAATCAATCCAAATAGTCTTTATTCCTCTCAGTCTTGCAATAACAATTGCTACCACTCCAGGTGCAGCACCTGTTGAAACCACTATATCTGGAGATTCTATGTCGATAATTCTCCACAGTTGTGCCAGAACCTTGAATATCTTCCATATATTAGCTCTGGAAAAGTTTTCTATAAGATAATCGCAATTCCCAGCAGTACTAACTTTTACTAACAAAGCTCTTGATTTGCCTATACAATAGTTTAATTCAGCTGCATGCCCTCCAAATGAACAAACTCCCATTACTTTTTTATAATCCAAATCTAGTGTTAAATTGCTTAATTCCCCTTTCTCTTTTTGGGGAAAATTATCACATGTTAAATTTACATTCCATTTATCAAGAAGAAAAAATAGTTCATTTTTTGTTTCAGCAACTTCCGCCAGATTATATTCTCTAATGAAAGAACATGTATCCAATTGATGATTATTTCTTTGTTCATTCAATTTTGCCAAACGAGGCACTACTATCAAATGTTTTCCTAAGGAACGTACTTTCAGCAACGTACCTATACCTGCATGTGCAACGACCACATCTGCCCATTTAATATATTCTTCTATACGTTCTTCCGATAGTAAAGAGTCTATATTC
>JAUNIZ010000163.1 GCA_030523165.1 Prevotellaceae bacterium | reverse complement strand
GCTGCCTGAAGCTATTCCAAGCGTATGAGTTCCATGCGACTGAATCTTTCCATCAGCCGAATTGCCATAAGCAAGAATATCTTCTTTTCCCACATAATCGCGACCAACAGGAAAACTGCTGCCTACGGTGTCTTTTGAAAGCTGGTCCCAAAACGCCTTTATACGATAGTTTTCAAGAGAAGAATCATAGAAATTAGGGTGAGTCAAGTCAAAGCCTATGTCAACAACACCCATTATTACGCCATCGCCTGTATATGCCTGCGGCAAAGAAACAGCATCGTAAACGGGTTGTGTGTCAACGAGATTGACAGTAGTGTCCATAGTTGTCTTGCACGGTCGACCTGCTTCAATGCGCTTGATAGCATTATATTTTGCGATAGCATTCAAGCTTGACAACGGCACTTGTGCAATGACAATGTCACCTTGACGGTCTAATATCTTACAGCCGTTATCGGCTAGAAGATTGTCTACTCCTTCATTTTCCGCAACACGAATAAATACGGTTATGCACCTAGAAACACCTGTTGCCCCTACCCTTCGCATTGTTTCGCTTGAAGCAACTGCCTGCCTTACGAAAGGCGACATCTTGTGCAGCGCGTCAGAAGCGTAAATACCAAGACTGGCAACACATAATATTATGATAGCCGACAGTTTTAATATCAAACGCTTTCCTTGCATATATCTACTTTATTTTATCGAAACCTTCACCGAAAACACCATGACAGAATGTCTGTGACACAAGTGCATCGGGGTCAATACGCTTTATATAGTTGAAAACTTCCTGCGATTCATACTTGCGAGCCAATACCACAAGAATGTTGACTTCGCTTTTTGAATACCAACCTTTGCCCTCTATAAGAGTCACACCACGATGCACACGCTGGTTTATCTTGTCGGCTATGTCATCATATTTCTTTGATATGATAAGGAACTGAACCGTCTGTCTATTACCGTTAATCACATAGTCGCACACATAACTTGCAATCAGCGTGAAAGCTATACCATAAACTATAGTTTCCATACTATGGAAAAGGAAGTAGGAAGAACTGATAATCGTAATGTCAATCAACTGCATTGCACGACCGAAACTCATGCGGAAATGCTTGTTCAACAGCGCAATGATTATATCTGTTCCACCTGTTGAGCCGTTGTGAGAGAACACAAGTCCAAGACCACCACCAGCCAATGCACCTCCTATAAGCACGTGCATGAACTTGTCTTCGCCCGCAGTAATAAGCGGAAATGCCTGGAATATTGGCTGCAACGTTCCCACAAACACAGACATTATGGTAACTCCGATTACTGTGCGAACAGTAAACTGACGGGTAAGAGCACGGAATGCGATGAGCAACATCAAGAAGTTGAGTGACCAGATAGATACACCTGCAGGCAAGCCGAAGGCATAGAAAAGCAAAGCAGATATACCTGCCACGCCTCCCATCACAACTTGTTCTGGCAATACAAATGCCGTATAACCAAACGAATAGAGCAATATACCGAGTGTTATAAAGAACATATCCTTATATTGCTGCTGTCTTTTTCTGCTTTTTGTTATGTCCGATAAACTTTTCATGACAACAATAATCAATGTTTACATCGCTGACATATGTGTGTTAAAGCATTATGCCAGCAAACGTCAATAATATTTAGTGCAAAGATATTCTAAAATTTGTCATGAACAAAGATTTATTCAATAAATATACAGAATTAATTCTTCGATTCCGAAAACAAACAAGTCAATAGTAGGCTACACGCCTTTTCCTGCCTTTCGGAACTGCTGTGGAGTGATGCCTGTATGCTGCTTGAAATATCTGCAGAAGAAAGACATGTCGCTGAAACGGTATTCCCATGAAAGTTCCTTTATTGACTTCGGGCTGCTTCTGAGTGTCTGCTTAAGCTGCAAAACCACAAAATGGTCAATGATTACCTTTACCGTCTTGCCTGCTATCTTCTGTGTTATCGTATTCAGATATTTGGGCGTAATGTTCAAGAGCGAAGCATAATAGCTGACATCGCGTGACTCCTTATAGTGGTTTTCCAACGATATCATAAACTGATTGAATAGCTCTCTTGTGCGCCTTGTTCCCGTTTCCTCATGCTTTTCTGTCGGGTATCGGTATAGATAATCATAGAAGCCGAGGAAGAAAGCCTTCAGCTGCAGCAACACAAGCTGCTCAAGACAGGTACATTCTGGCTGATCGAAATATACTTTCAGCAGACTGAACATGTTGTTAATAATATTGGTAACAATAACAGATTCCGTTCTGCAGCGATCTTTTCGCAGCTGTGAATATACCGTCTGTTCCAGTTGCAGACTGGCTTCACGCAGCAACGACGCGTCATAACGCAACGTTTCCACTAGGAAATCGTCAGACATCTCTGTGATTATAGCAACGTCATTAGGAAACAGCGTAATCACGGCATCTTCGTTCAAACTCCACGAATCGAAGTTAACGCTAATGTTTGCCTTGCCTTTTCGGCATATAATTATCATTCCGTAGTCAAGCGCTACAGGTTCATTCAGCCATTCTCTAAGGCTTGTCTCTGTCAACGACACCTTATGGCTAGGCATAATGTCAAAGTCTATTTTTCTCATTAATTCGCTTTTATGCTGCAAATATCGGCATTTTATATGATATATCAGTACTATTGTTCGCAAAAATCCCATTATTGAAGTGTTATTTAAAATCGGTTAAAGAGGAAAACTGCCTACCTTTGCAGTCGAATTTAAAATAGGTAAAAAGAGCATTATATAAGAAGAAATGAATATATACAGAAATAACAATAAAATGCAAATGATGAAAAGAACGATTGTTTCAGGCTGTCTGATTGGCCTGATTATGCCGCTTTCGGTATCTGCTCAGACAGACAGGAATATGACCGTAAGCGAGCTTTTCTCGCTCGTTGAATCCGGAAGCCGCAGCCTTCGCACGCAGAAAACAGGCTTAGAGGTGGCTGACAAAGCCGTTGAAGAGGCAAAAAGCCAGCGCTTGCCAGATATCAATGCGTCGCTGTCGCTGAGCTATAACGGCAACGTGGTAATGATGGATAGAGATTTCAGCAATGCAACGGCATTCTCAAGCCCACATTTCGGCAACAGCTTCGCGCTTGAAGCGCAACAGGTGGTCTACGCAGGTGGTGCAATAAACGCTGGCATACGACTTGCAGAAGTGCAGAAACGCCAAGCGGAAACAGGTGTAACGCTAACACGCAGCCAGCAGCGTTTCATGGCTTTGGGTCAATATCTTGACATTTTCAAGCTCGACAACAGCATTAAGGTGTATGAGAGCAACATCACGCTTACAGAGAAACTCATAGCCGACATAAACGAAAAGCATGCGCAAGGCATGGCTCTGAAGAACGATGTCACACGCTATGAACTGCAGATGGAAACGCTGAAACTTGGTTTGCGCAAGCTGCAAGACCAGCGTGCCGTGCTCAACTATCAGCTTTGCAACACGCTCGGATTGGAGAACGTCACTATCATTCCCGACCAAAACGTTATAAACGAAAGCCTTGCCGACGACAACGAAGCAGCATGGCAGTCGCGTGCAGCTATGGGTTCGCCTGTGCTTCAGCAGTCTTCGCTGGGCATAGAGGCAGCCAAAGAACAGCTAAAGATTGCCAAGAGCGACCTTTTGCCAAAGGTTTCAATAGTTGCAGCAGACAACTTCAGCGGTCCATTTACATACGACTTGCCTCCTGTAGACAACAACTTCAACATCTGGTATGTGGGCGTTGGCGTGAAATATTCGCTGAGTTCTCTCTTCAAAAGCAACAAAAGCATTCGACGTGCCGAAGCTGCCGTAAGACAGACACAAGACAGCCACAGCGTAAATATAGAGAATGTAGACAACCAGATGCAGCAGTATTACACTCTCTACAAGCAGTCATACGTTGACTTGAGAACACAGCAGAAGAGCGTTGAACTGGCTAACCAGAACTATCAGGTAATGAACGACCGCTATCTTAACCAGCTTGCTCTTGTAACAGACATGGTAGACGCGTCGAACATAAAGCTCAATGCCGAACTGTTAGAGGTAGACGCGCGCATAAACATAGTGTATGCTTATTATAAAATGAAATACGTGGCAGGAGAAATCTAAGCCTAAACGGTCATCAGATTCGTAGGAAACCTTTCTCCACATTAACATATAAAAATACAAAACAATGAACTCAAAGAAACAAATAAAGAGAATTTACAACGTAGTAGTAATCGTCTTGCTTTTATGCGTAATAGGTTATGTGTGCAGCCGTTTCATTCACTGGGGCAACGTGGAGTACACTGACGACGCTCAAGTGCAGCGCCACATAACTCCTATCAACACACGCGTGCAGGGATTTATCAAGGAAATACGCTTTGAAGAATATCAGCACGTAAAGAAAGGCGATACGCTGGTAATAATCGAAGATGCAGAATATCGTCTGCAACTGGCACAGGCAGAGGCAAACTTCCGCGGTTCAAAGTCAGGAACATCGGTTGTTTCTGCAGGAATAAACACCACTGAAAGCAACGTCAAGGTGGCTTCTGCAAGCATAGAGGAGGCACGCGTAAACCTAAAGAACGCCAAAGACGACTATGAACGCTACGCAGCACTTCTTAAGAAAGACGCTGTTACACGTCAGCAATATGACAACGCTCTGGCTAAATATGAAGCTGCAAAAGCTCGTTACGACCAGGCTGCAGCAAGCAAGACATCTACTTCGCTTGTAAAGACACAGCAGTCACACCAGCTAACGCAGACAAACGAAAACGTCAGCGTAGCGGAAGCTTCTGTCAATCTTGCACGTCTTAACCTCTCATATACCGTTATCGTGGCAACTGCAGACGGTGTAATGGGTCGCAAAGATATTCACGTAGGCCAGCTTGTCCAGCCCGGAGAGATGCTAGCGCGCATAGTAGACGACAATCAGGTATGGGTTATCGCCAACTATAGGGAAACTCAGCTTAAGCATATCAGCGTAGGCAACGAGGTGGAATTTACCGCTGACGCTCTGCCAAACATCAAGTATAAGGGCGTTGTTCAGTCGCTAAGCCCTGCTACAGGCTCTGCCTATTCAATGGTTCCTGCCGACAACGCTACAGGAAACTTCGTGAAGGTAGAACAGAGAGTGCCTGTAAGAATAGTGCTTACCAAAGACAACAGCGATGCAGACATAGCCAAGCTGAAGGCTGGTCTTAATGTCGAGACGCTTGTAAAGTATTGATACGGCGAGGTTCTTAATTCTATAATTTTCAATTAAAACTTAAAAAGAATATGCCAGGACCTCCAGTTTTACAAGGACCGTTTACCATGCCAATGATGAACGGTTTCGTTCCCAAGCGAATACAGCCGTGGATATATGTCTTCTTCGCCTTTGCTTTCCAGCTTTCTGGCGGCATATATGCAGGTGCCATGCCCCACTTCATGGGCGATACCTGCCTTATGCGAGAAGACGTTCTGATGATTGTTCTGTGTGGAGTGGTAGGCGTAAACATGCCGTTCCCGTTCCTTTTCCGCTTCAAGTTCAGATTCACCAACAGGCAGCTGCTGCTCAATGCTGCTATAATAATAGCTATATGCAACTTTCTCTGCATGTTCACCGAGTCGGTGCCGCTGCTCTGTGCATTGTCTTACATAGCAGGATTCTTCAAGCTCTGCGGAACATTCGAGTGCATGTCAAACATTCAGCTGTGGATGACTCCTAAGCGCGACTTCGCTATCTTCTTCCCTTTGCTCTATTGCATTGTGCTTGGAGACATGAGCCTGTCGCCTTGGATAACCGTACAGCTTACCTACATCTTCCAAAGCTGGCATGCCATGCACTGGTTCATGATAGGGCTTATGGCTATCGTAGCGCTTTGCGTCTACACGATGACCCACAATTTCCGCTTCATGAAGCCGTTGCCGCTGGTAAGCCTCGACTGGCTTGGCTGTCTGCTTTGGTCTGCCTTGATGATAGAGATAATATTCCTGTTCAACTACGGCGAATACTACAACTGGTGGGACGGCTTGCAGTTCAGAATAGTTACCTTCATGTTTCCTGTTACCTTCTATATCACCATTCAGCGCATGCGCCACATCCGTCATGCGTTCATCGACCGCAAGGCATGGAACTACAAGGGGCTTATTCCGCTGCTTGGCTTGTTCGTGATAGTGGAGATGATAAGCTCTACGCCTAAGGTGCTGCAATCAACGTTCACAGGCAGCGTGCTTCATTTCGGGGCAATAACCACTTCAGTGTTCTATTGGGTAGAGTGGCTTGGCACTATCTGCGGTTGCCTGTTCGTGCTGTTCTACATCAAGGTGCTGAAACTTAAGTTTACTCGTCTGCTTGCCATTGGCTTCATTGCTCTGCTGTCATACGAGGTTGCCATGTATTTCCTCGTGCAGCCTGGTCTGAACATCGAGCGCCTGTTTGTTCCTATATGGTTCAGAACATTCGGCATAGCGATATTCTTTACTGCGCTGACCATCTATCTTGAAGAGATAATGCCGTTCCAGCACTTCTTCATGGGATTGACAATGCTCGGACTGATTCGCAACGGTGTTGTCGAGACGGTTTGCTCTGGAATATTCAGCTTCAGCCTTCGCCATCATATTGCCGACAATTTCGCTCGCGGAATACCTTACGAACTTTCGCAGGTGATGATGATAAGCGTAAAGCAGCTATTCGGTGCAACGTGCATAATAGGAACGGTCATTCTGTTCATATTCCTGCTTTGGGATGTGCAGCCTGTTCGCAAGACGTTGAAGAAGATGCCGTACTGGTACGTTGTAGGAAGACTTCTGAGAATGAGAAACTCTTAACATCTGTTCATATAAGCAAGAGGGTGTATCGTTTTTTGCAATGATTCACCCTCTTTTAAACCCCTTAGAATTAAATTAAACCTTTTTCGTCTCCTTCATTTCGCATTGCTTTCGCTTAGCAATGGCAGATTGGGTTTAGTCGATATCAACTACCTGATATTTCTTGTTGAACGTAATCTCAATGCCGTTTGACAACTTCACTTCAACCATGCCGTCGTCTTTCTCAATCTTGATAATACGGTTGCCAGAATAGTTGGTCTTCACGTAAGTGTTGATAGCTGCAGGAATGAGGTTAGCAGGAACCGACGACTGCTTGCAGTCAATCTCTGTCCAGTTGCCCTTGCGGTCGAACTCCACCTTCTCGCCGTTAGTGAAAATCACGTCATAGCTTTTGTCTATCAATCCGCTTTCCATCTTAGCCAGAGCCACCTTCTTAGCCTTGAAATTACTGTTGATTAATGTCTGTGCCTTTGCCGGCAACTGGCTTATTGTTATTGGCTTGTCATTGTCTGCCAAACACTGTACCTGAAATGCAAACATGCATACTAATGCGATTATTGCTTTGCTGATAATACTTCTCATAATCTTTCGTTGTTTTATTGTTAATACTATTTTTTCCTTTCTCTGTTGCAAATGTATTGCCCGTTTCTGAATTGAATCTGAAATATATTACAGAAGCCAATCATTTAACTTTCTTTTGCATTATTGGAATAAAATGCCTTCTCACAATCATTATTGAAGCTAATGCCTTCGCCTATCCTTGCGTGTGTAAACGCCTGTTCTTATAGACATCATTTCAGCCAAGCCAAATGCAATGTTGCTTAAGTTAGATTCTTTGGGTGTTGCCATAATTTTTTAAAGTTTTGTTGTTAATGATTTTTTTAAAGTTCTGTTGCGAATAATGTTCTTCTGATTCGCGGTTAGCGCGCTGTGTGAATTTCCGATTGCTTTAGTCATTGGCCTTCTGACCTCAGTCATTCATCATCCACGTTGCGAAGGTACGAAGATTATTTCATACCACCAAATTTTTAGAGCAGTTAAGCGGTTAAATTGTGTTAAGAATATAAGATATTTTTTATTTTGCTATTATATGATGTATTGCAAGTCATATTTTGCGTTATATTGTCGTAAGGAAAGTAACCTTTTCGCGCGCGGAAAATATATTTTTCTTCATTGGAAAGCTATACTTTGTTTTGATGATGCAATAGAAATCTGTAATTATGCTTTATCGATATGAAAATACTGATGTGTAAATTTGGATTTTCATGCATCGATATTTGTAATAGATACTTTTAATTTTTAGAAAAGTTGTTCAGTTGGTTCAGT
>JAUNIZ010000162.1 GCA_030523165.1 Prevotellaceae bacterium | reverse complement strand
TTTGTTTATTAGCGGAAGAGATACGATTTTATTCTGAATATATAAGAAAACTCATTTAACATGGAATCTAATAATAAGTACATAGTAGCCGTTAGCCGTCAGTTTGGAACAAGAGGCCTTTCAATCTCAAAGGCTGTTGCTGAAAAGTTGGGAGTGAAGATAGTAGACAGAAACTATCTCACACTAGTATGTGAGAAATTCAATCTTACATTTGAAGAGATAGAGAAGATAAAATCCCAAAAGAGCAATTGGTGGAACGATATATGCCATTTCTATAGCAACAACGTGGCATTGGCAGCAAGCGAAGGAGACAAAAAACCTGTAAATACGATTACACCTAAAGCCTTGTATTTGGCAGAGACACAGATACTTAAAGACTTTACAGTTCATGAATCATGTGTTATTGTAGGTCGTTCAGCTTGCCATATATTTAAAGACAGCCCTAATGCCTTAAAGGTTTTCATACATGGACCAGAGTCTTTGCGTCTGGCTAATACGATGGAAAAATACCATGTAGACGAGAAAAAGGCGATGGAGATGATGGAAGACAACGACAAGACAAGGGATAACTATGTGAAGACATTCTCTGGCAAGTCACGTTATGACCTTCGTGACTATGACCTTGTAATCAATATAGACAAGTTCTCGTTTGACGAGGCTGTCAATATTATTGTTAATGCCGTTTCTTCTTTCAATAAATAAAACCTTAAAACCGAAAGATATGGATACTTTCCGTAAGTCAGTTTCCGCCCTTTTTATAATGTTTGGACTTATAATGTTGGGGTGGTTTATTTATGCAGGTATAAATACTATGGCTTATCGTGACAGACAGGTTGTTGTACGTGGATTGGCAGAGAAAGAAGTAATGGCTAATAAGGTTACTTGGCCTTTGGTTGTAAAGACTGTAGGCAATGACCTTCAACAGGTTTATGGACAAGTGAATTCATACAATGCTATTGTTGTGAAGTTTCTGAAAGACAATGGCATTTCCGATAAGGAAATATCTTTTGGTGAGCCAAAGGTATTTGACAAGGATGCTCAGACATATCATGCCGATGTTCCTTACCGTTATAATGTGACAGAAGTCATAACTGTAACGTCAACACAAGTAGAGAAGGTAAACGCACTGATAAAGCGTCAGGTGGAACTGCTGAAACTTGGTGTGGCTATAAGCAATGACTATGAATACAAGACCGTATATGAATATACGGGGCTTAATGAAGTGAAGCCTGCGATGATAGCGGAAGCAACTCGCAATGCTCGTGAGGCTGCAGCCAAGTTTGCAGAAGACTCGCATTGCAATGTTGGAAGCATCAAGTCTGCCAGTCAAGGACAGTTCTCAATAGAAGACCGCGATGCCTATACGCCATGGATTAAGAACATAAGGGTGGTAACCTCAGTTACATACTATCTTGAAAAGGACTGAGAGATGATATGACAGGCATGTCTTAGTCGCTATTGTAACTGAAAATAGGTATATGGGTGAACATCATCATCCTTGCAGCAAACATATTTATAATAACATTATTATTCCAACTTTAAACAAGAATCAAGATGACACTTACAATTAAGAATGAAGGCGATGTATGGACTGGCGTTATAGAAGGACGCCTGGATACAGTAAACGCTGTACAGTTTGAAAAAGACATGCAGCCTCTTATGGATAATGCAGACAAGGAAATTGTGTTGGATTGCACGAACCTTGAATATATCAGCAGTTCTGGGCTTCGCCAGTTCCTTGCTCTTCGAAAGACCGTTAAGGCAAAAGGCGGCAAGATGTTCATTGCCCATATCAACGAAGAGTTGCGGAATATATTTACAATAACTGGTTTCTTTGCACTTTTTGATTTCCGTTCTTAAAGAATGAGACTTTTTGTTAGGTTTGTAATATTATTCTTTTTGTACGGATTGACAGGATGTACCGGACAAAATGAGTCTAGAGACGTGTCGGAAAAGACGGACAGTATGCCTGTCATTTCTTTCGACAAGGCACGTATAGCAGTTATTCTTGGTTCGACTCAAGACAATATGGCGACAAATACATATCCAAATGCTAAAATTCTGCGTTCTGATGACGTGTCGTCAATAGAAGCAATGCTGTCTTCAGGTAAATGTGATGTTTATTTGGATGAGGAGATACAGGCAAAAGTGCTGTTGAAGAAACAGAAGAACTTCCGTATATTGAATGACAGTTTGTGCGTCTCAGAAGTAGGTATTGGATTTAATAAAGAACAAAAGGAACTCTGTAGGCAGTTCAATGAATTTCTAAAAAGCATTAAAGACAACGGGCAGCTTCAGGAAATGACAGACAGATGGAGCAATGATGACGGAACAGAAGTATTGCCAAAGATAGACGTTCCTACAGAAGGAATACCTTTGCGTGTAGGAACGAGTGGTTTACAGAATGTGTTTACATTTGTTCGAGGCAATGAACTGGCTGGTCTTGACATAGAACTGTTGACACGTTTTGCCGCATATATCGGCAGGCCTGTAGAATTCCAGAAAATGAGCTTTGCTGGACTGATTACTGGATTGGTGTCTGGAAAGGTAGACATATTAGCTTCGGCTGTCAACATAACACCTGAACGTAGACAAAATATAGATTTCTCTGAGCCGTACTTTTATTCCAAAACTGTTGCGATTGTTTGTGTCAACAATACGGCAGCGAGTGGCAACAACGGAATGTTCAAGGATATAGAGGACAGCTTTTATGAAAATCTTATAAGGCATGACAGATATAAGCTGATAATAGAAGGACTGGAAATAACAATGTATATATCGGTCTTTTCTACAATATTTGGTACGCTTTTAGCTGGAGTCGTATGTTGGATGCGTATGAACCGTCGCAAACCGCTTAGGGTTATAGCGTCTGTTTACATTAACCTTATGCGCGGAATGCCAATACTTGTATTCTTGATGCTTCTTTATTATGTAGTGTTTTCCGCCTGGGACGTGAACGCATCAATAGTTGCGGTATTGGCGTTTGCAATGAATTTTGCAGCCTATGTTAGTGAGATGTTCCGCACGTCTATTAACGGTGTTGACAAAGGACAGACCGAAGCTGGTATAGCGTTGGGCTTTACTCCGGTGCAGACGTTCTGCAATATTGTGCTTCCGCAGGCTGCCCGTTCAGTACTGCCTGTATATAAAGGAGAGCTTATCTCTATGATAAAGATGACTTCAATAGTAGGATATGTCGCTGTTGAGGATCTTACTAAGGCATCAGACATTATCCGCTCACAGACATTTGATGCATTCTTCCCTCTTGTCTTGGTGGCTATTATATATTTTGTCATTGCGTGGTTGTTTACCTTGCTCCTTGATTTTATAGGAGGCAGAGGCAAAAGGATAAATGAAATGTAAATCTTGAAGTACAGTATATTATGATTCAAATAGAACATTTACAAAAGAGTTATGGAGACTTTCATGTACTTCGTGATGTCAATGCTACAATAGAACGTGGTGAAGTAATATCTATCATCGGTCCTTCTGGAACTGGTAAAAGCACATTTCTGCGTTGTCTAAACCTGTTGGAGAAACCGACAGGCGGAAGTATCGTTATAGACGGTGAGAATCTTCTTTCGCCAAAGACGAATGTTGCCAAGCTAAGGCAGAAGATGGGAATGGTGTTTCAGTCGTTTAATCTCTTCAATCACCTGACAATCCTTGAGAACCTTTGCATCGGTCCGATGAAGCTGTTGAAGAAATCAAGGACGGATGCTGAAACCAGAGGTATGGAACTACTTAAAATGGTAGGTCTTGCAGACAAGGCAAATGCTATGCCGTCACAATTGTCCGGTGGTCAGAAGCAACGTGTGGCAATAGCCCGTTGTCTGTCTATGGATCCGGAGATAATACTTTTTGATGAGCCAACCTCGGCACTAGACCCGACAATGGTAAGTGAAGTGTTAGGAGTAATCCGAATGTTGGCAAAGCAGGGCATGACAATGGCTATTGTAACCCATGAGATGTCGTTTGCGCGCAATGTCAGCAGCCGTATATTCTATATGGACCAAGGCGTTGTATATGAAGAAGGAACTCCAGAACAAATATTTGAGCATCCCAAGAACGAAAGAACACGGACTTTTATAAACCGTGTACGTTCATTCAGCTATAGGGTAAAGAACGCCGATTATGACCTTTACGAATTGCAAGGACAAATGAAAGCGTTCTGTGTGCGCCATTTCTTTTCTTCATCTGACAGTTATAATGTTCAGCTTCTTGCAGAAGAACTGTTGCAGATAGTACCGTTGAAGAATGGAGTAGACCTTGCTCTTTCTTTTTCTGAAAAGACGGGAGAGAAGGTGCTTGAATGTATGTTGGCAGAAACAGAAACGTCGATATTGAATTCTCCAGACTTTGAGCCTGATCCTATTAGCATGTCTATAATAAACGGATTATGTTCGGAAATAAAGGAAACTGTTGTTGACTGTCCCGAAGGTCCACGTTTTAAATTACAGTTATATATCAAGAATACAGGCAAAGATAGCCAATAAGCATTCGATTATATGAGAAAGATATTCATGTCACTTACAGCCAAGTTGTGTTTCTATATTCTGACACTGACTGTAATTATTTTCTGCAGTATAGCATTTGTCTTTAACAAATACAGTATGCAGCGTGAAGAAGAGCAAGCTTCACGCTATACATCTGTACTGTTGCAGAATATGGTGCAGAAGATAGACCGTAAACTGACAGACGTAGAGCGCTCTGTTGCCGAAGCTGTGCCTGAAATAAGACGCAACTTGTCAAATCCAGACGCAATGATGGGGCTAGTAAGAGACATGGTATGGAAGAACAGTATGGTGATTGGAGGAAGCATTGCATTTGAACCAGGGTATTATCCGGAACATGGAAAATATTTTATGGAGTATGTGACATTGGATTCTCATGACAATCTGCGCGGCAAGCATTTGGGTGGTGAATCTTATGATTATTTCAAGATGCAGTGGTACACAGAGGCAAAGAAGCAGAAACAAAGTATATGGTCAGAACCTTATTTTGATGAAGGTGGCGGCAATATACTTATGACTACTTATTCGCTTCCTCTTCTAGATGATGAAGGCAAGGTGTTTGCCGTATTGACAGCAGACGTTTCTCTTGAAGACCTTGTGGAAAGCGTTAATGTAATGCGGCCTTATCCTGATAGCTATTCTTTTATTCTTAGCCGTAGCGGAACTTATTTAGCGCATCCGGATAAAGAAGTGATTCTGAACAAGACTGTATATACTCGTGCCAAAGATCTTGACAATGAAGAACTGGTACAGATAGGAAAGAAAATGATAAAGGGACAGCGTGGCACTCTTAGACTAGACATTGAGGGTACAGATGTTCTGGCTTCTTATACGCCATTATTGCGTACAGGTTGGTCAATCTGTTGTGTTTGTCCTTATCGCACAATCATGAATCAGTTAGGTTCAACAGCCATGACAATGATTGTTATCCTATTGATAGGCTTGGTGCTTCTGATGATTTGTGTAAGATGGATTTTGGTATATGCCACACGCCCTATGGTTCAATTAGCTAATGCTGCATACAGAATAGCTGGTGGACATTTTGATGACCCTTTGCCTGAAATAGGAACAAAAGACGAGATGAGGAAACTGCATGATGCCTTTGCACACATGCAACGTTCATTGAAGTCGTATATAGAAGAACTTACTGAGACGACACGCTCTAAGGAACGTATAGAGAGCGAGCTTCATATTGCACGTACTATACAGATGAGTATGATTCCACAGATATTCTCTCCTTTCCCGGAATGGGAATATCTGGAACTCTATGGATATCTACGTCCAGCGAAAGAGGTAGGAGGTGACTTCTATGACTTCTTCATTCGTGACGAGAAATTGTTCTTCACTATTGGCGACGTTTCCGGCAAAGGTATTCCTGCATCGTTGGTAATGGCTATAACAAGGACTTTATTCCGCATAATGTCAGGTTCATATACTTCACCAGACAAAATAGCATCAATGCTTAACCATGCCATATCCGAAAAGAATGACGCCAATATGTTTATCACAATGTATATAGGTGTTCTTGATTTGAACAACGGAAAACTTACGTTTTGTAATGCCGGTCATAATCCTCCGCTTATGATTATGCCTGACGGTGTATGTCGCATGCAGTCAGTAAAACCTAATCTGCCAATAGGAATAATGGATGAGTTTCCGTTTGTCGTAGAGGAAGAAACATTGCCTGACAATACGGCAATACTGTTGTATACAGACGGATTGACAGAAGCGGAGAATATTAACCATGAACAACTTGGTGAAACAAGCTTGATAGAAAAGGTCAGGTCATGTTCAGGAATGAATGTGCAAGAGATTGTGGAACAACTTCAACAGCAAGTTACTGTATTTGCCGGTGAAGCAGAACAAAGCGATGACCTTACTATGATGTGTATGAGATACCATTGTCCTTCAAATAAAAAACACAATGATATGAAAAACCAAGAACTTGTTATTCGTAATTCATTAGGAGAATCGACAAAACTCTATCCATTTTTACTTAATGCAGGTAATGACTTTTCTTTGCCTACATCAATGATTAATTCCATAAATCTTGCGCTTGAAGAAGCTTTGGTCAATAGCATCCAGTATGCCTATCCTGAAGGAACTGAAGGTACCATCAGTCTATCTATACAATATAATGAATCATCTCGCACCTTGACATTTGTACTTAAAGATCAGGGCAAGCCTTTTGACCCAACAAAGGTGGCTGATGCTGATACAACATTGCCGCTTGAAGAGCGCCCTATCGGTGGATTGGGAATATTCCTTATACGCCAGATAATGGATGATGTAAGATATGAATATGTTGATACAAGCAATATTCTTACAATGACTAAGACTGTTGAATAGTAAGCATAATTATTACAGGTTTACATAAACTTTCCTTGGATTTGTTTTCAATTTCAACTATCTTTGTAAACGCTAAAAGAAAATAGAATCAGATGGAATCAAAGACTAAGCTTGTAAAAACGGCTGACGGAAAGAATTATCTTGTGCCGTTTATTCTTGTTACAACGTTGTTTTTCCTATGGGGATTCGCCCATAGTATCCTTGATGTGCTTAACAAACACTTTCAAGATTCGTTGGATATTTCAAAGGCTGGGTCTGCATTGGTGCAGACAATGGTTTACGGAAGCTATTTCATAATGGCTCTCCCTGTAGGAAAACTCATAACAAAACACGGCTATCGTGCCGGGGTTCTTGTGGGGCTGGTTCTTTATGGTATAGGCTCATTGATGTTCATACCAGGAAACTACCTACAGTCTTTTCCTTTTTTTCTGTTTTCATTATTTATAATAGGTTGTGGTATTGCCTGTCTTGAAACATCCGCCAATCCTTACGCTACAGTGCTTGGTGACATGAAGGCTGCAGAAAGGCGCATTAATTTGGCACAGTCTTTTAACGGTATGGGATGGATATGCGGACCGTTAGTCGGAGGAATTTTCCTTTTCTCTGATAATAGCGAAGACCAGAACATTGCTATTCCATATACTATCATAGGTATAGTTGTGCTTCTTGTTGCTCTTTTCCTTTATGTTGCGGCACAGACTGGTATCAATAGTTTCTTCATTAACTACATGACAGACCATTCTGGAATAGCTGCCCGTGAAGCTTCCTTATGGCTTTCCTTCGGCGGTATGGGACTATTCATGCTTGGACGAATGGGAGGAAGTCTAGTAATGAAGTTCTTCCGTTCAGACCGTCTTCTTGCTATCTGTGCTGTAGTGGCGGCAATAGCTATGCTTGTTGCAATGATAGGTTACGGAATGACTGGTGTTTATGCATTCTTTGTATGCTATTTATGTGAGTCAATAATGTTCCCTACGATTTTCGCTTTGTCTATAAAAGGTGTAGGCGGAGAAACAAAGAAAGCATCGTCATATCTGATAATGACTATTGTAGGCGGAGCCTTTGCACCACTTGTTATGGGATATATAGCAGACAATGTTTCTATTACAGCAGGATTCAGCGTGCCGTTTGTCTGTTTTATAGGAATATCCGTTTATGCTGCGTTGTATCGTAAGTTAAAATAAGGATTGTATTAGCTTAATTCTTTTGATTGTATTGGCACAAAAAATAGTTGTGCAGGTTTTATATTGTAACTGCCGC
>JAUNIZ010000161.1 GCA_030523165.1 Prevotellaceae bacterium | reverse complement strand
ACCCGGTGTATGCTTCATGTTCTCGCCTACGATAGCTATTGTAGCTAAGCCGCTTTCCGCGTGCATAGGGAACATAGCGCCTGTCTCTATCTCTTTTGCAAATTCATTGTTAAGCACCTCTACAGCTTCTTCAGCGTCAGAATCTTTCACGCCTATGGAAGTAGAGTTCTCTGAAGATGCCTGACTTACGAGGAATACAGATATTCCCTTTTCGGCAAGAGCAGTGAATATACGTCGGTTGACACCGATAACGCCGACCATAGAAAGACCGGTAATAGTAATCAGAGTGGTGTCGCTGATGCTTGATATACCCTTTATCGCCTTGCTGTCGCTGTTGATTTTGTTCTTGATTATAGAGCCTGGGTTCTGTGGATTGAACGTGTTTTTTACCTTTATAGGTATGTTCTTCACGCATACAGGGTATATGGTAGGCGGGTAAATCACCTTTGCTCCGAAGTTGCAAAGTTCCATAGCCTCTACATAACTCAGTTCGTTTATGGTATATGCAGTAGGTATTACGCGTGGGTCAGCGGTCATGAAACCGTCAACGTCTGTCCATATTTCAAGCACTTCCGCGTCAAGTGCAGCAGCAATGATAGCTGCAGTGTAGTCGCTACCGCCTCTGCCGAGGTTTGTCGTTTCGTTGGTGTTTTCGTCTTTGCTTATGAAACCAGGCACAACAGCCACGCGTGGAAGTTCGCTGAACGTTTCGCATACCAGCTTGTTTGTTAGTTCGCTGTCAAGTCGATGCTTGCCGTTCTTGTGCTCAGTCTTTATGAACTCGCGTGCATCGTATAGCTTTGCGCCCTTTATTAGCGCAGCCGTGATGTTTGAACTCAGCCTTTCGCCATAGCTTACAATGGCGTTCTGGGTTTTCTCGCTAAGGTCATGAATAAGATAAACTCCGTAATAGATGCTTTTCAACTGTTCGAAAAGCGTGTCGACAGCGTTGAATAAGTCTTCTCTTTTCTTGGTGTCTGTTATTATTGTGTCTATCATTTGATGATGGCGTTTCACCATTGCATCAAACTCTACTCTGTATTGTTCGTCACCTTGTAAGGCAAGTTGCGACGTGAACAGAAGTTTGTCTGTAATGCCGCCAAGTGCGCTTACCACTACTACTATTGGCTGTTTGCGAGCCTCTTTTTCAACGATTTTCTTTAAGCACAGAATGCTTTTAACGGAACCTACGGATGTTCCTCCAAATTTTAATACTTTCATTTTTAATGTTTAAAATAATTGAGAACCCTTTAACAAGCAGGGACACTTCTCGGTTAATTTGGTCGCAAAATTAGCAATATTTCTTGGTCGGGCAATATTTTTCTATGATAAATTGCTAAATTTGCACTAAATAAAGCGCAAATATTATAGTTTGTGCCATGCAGAAGAGCATAATCTATTACTCTTTGGCGATTTTAAACATGTCTAAAAAGCAAATATGACTAACGAATACCAGATAAGAATCCTGCCACAGCAGGCAGCCAGCGAGATTACTATTAAGGAATATATAGCGCGTGAAAAGGGCATTGACACAAGAACAATCACTCATGTGCGTGTGTTGAAGCGAAGCATTGACGCGCGTCAGCGCACCATATACGTGAATCTTAAAGTAAGAGTCTATGTCAATGAAGAGCCTTCTGACGATGTATATGAGCATACGGAATACGGCGACGTTTCTAATTCTGCCCAGGTAATAGTGGTAGGCGAAGGCCCTGGTGGTCTGTTTGCTTCGCTCAGACTTATAGAACTCGGTCTTAAACCGATAGTTCTTGAACGTGGAAAAGACGTGCGTGAGCGAAAGAAAGACCTTGCAGCAATATCAAAGACACAGAAGGTTGACCCAGAAAGCAACTATTGTTTCGGTGAGGGTGGGGCAGGTGCCTACTCTGACGGCAAGCTTTATACCCGAAGCAAGAAGCGCGGAAACATCAATAAGATATTGAATGTATTTTGTCAGCATGGCGCTTCAACGTCGATTCTTGCCGATGCACATCCACATATAGGCACCGACAAGCTGCCTGGAGTGATAGAGAACATGCGCAACACGATATTGCGCTGTGGCGGTGAGGTGCATTTTCAGACTAAGATGACAGGTCTGCTTATAGACAAAGACATCGTTAGCGGAGTTGAGGCTATAGACCTTGTAACAGGTCAGCAGCTTGTTTTCCGTGGCCCCGTCATTCTCGCTACTGGTCATTCAAGCCGTGATGTCTATCGCTATCTTCACGATAAAGGCGTTGAAATAGAAGCAAAGGGGTTGGCTGTAGGTGTCAGACTAGAGCATCCGTCAGAACTGATTGACCAGATACAATACCATAACAAGAACGGCAGAGGCAAGTATCTGCCAGCTGCAGAATACAGTTTCGTTACCCAGATAGACGGGCGTGGAGTATATTCGTTTTGCATGTGCCCTGGAGGTTTCGTTATTCCTGCAGCTACAGGTCCCCAGCAGATAGTTGTAAACGGCATGAGCCCAAGCAACAGAGGCACTAAGTGGTCGAACAGCGGAATGGTTGTGGAAGTTCACCCCGAAGACATAGAAGGCGAGAAAGACGCTCTCTGCATGATGCGTTTTCAGGAACAGCTTGAGCGCGACTGCTGGCAGCAGGGCAATATGAGACAGACGGCTCCTGCACAGCGTATGGTAGATTTTACAAGGTCAAAGCTAAGCTATGACTTGCCGAAGTCTTCTTATTCGCCAGGATTGATTTCAAGCCCGCTTCACTTCTGGCTGCCTACAGTCATCAGCAAACGCTTGCAGCAAGGTTTCGTAAAGTTCGGTCAGATGAGCCACGGCTTTCTTACCAACGAGGCAGTGCTTATAGCTACTGAAACAAGAACATCGTCGCCTGTGCGAATATTACGTGACAACGGCACATTGCAGCATATCCGTCTTCGTGGTCTATTCCCTTGCGGTGAAGGTGCCGGCTATGCTGGTGGCATTGTGTCGGCAGGCGTTGACGGAGAGCGTTGCGCAGATGCGGTAAAGGAATATATAAATGGTGTAAAGCAATAACTCAACAGGTATTGTACAGGGATATAAATTTATGTGATTAAATGTATTCACTCTATATAGAGCTATTGTTTTTCTTGCTGTTCATTTTCTTTGTTTTACAGCAGCTTTAATGCAATAGCTGCACAAGCCTCGGCATCGGCAAGGGCATGATGATGCTGTGTCAGGTTGTAGCCGCAATATTCGGCTACTGTCTGCAGTTGATGATTAGGAAGTTTGTTTCCTAATAGTCTGCGTGCAGCGCGGCAAGTGCAGTGGAAATGATAATCGGGATAATCCATCATGTATTCGTTAAAAACAGCTTTCAGACAGCTTTCATCGAAAGGGCTGTTGTGCGCGACAAGAGGCAAGCCTTCTATCTTTGGGGCAATCTTGCGCCAAACGTCGGGGAAGGGCAGAGCATCTTCAACGTCAATCATGGTAAGCCCATGCACATGTGTTGTCCAATAGGTAAAGAAGTCAGGGCGAGGATAGATAAGGCTATAAAGCCTGTCTGTGATTTCCCCGTTCCTCACAATCACAACGCCTACGCTGCAAACGCTACTTCGGCACTGGTTAGCTGTTTCAAAGTCAATGGCTGCAAAATCTTTCATTGTCAGTTATGTTTGTTGTATTCACGCTGTAAAGGTAGCTAAAACCTGTCTTATTTCGTAATACATGAGCGATTTTTTTGCTGTTTAATTGAGTTGAGTCGTGATGGTTATATGAGAGCGATGCCGTTTATTGAAAAATGCATCATCATTTAGTTTGTTTAGCAATAAAATGCGACATGGCTACGTTATTTCTATAACTAAGATAAAATACATAAGATGAAAATAGACGTGACGATAAGCGTAACGCCGAAGATGGTCAAAGATGCTCAAGGCAATCTGAAGAAGGCATTTACGGGGCATTTAGGAACACACTTTGATGTAATGAACAAGATTTTTCCTTTGGAATATACTGAATTGGAAGGCTATGTTTTTGATGTGTCGCATATAGGGCAAGGTGAGATAACGTTGTCGGATATAGATATGTCTGTAATCAAGGAACGAATGTTTGTTGCGTTCTATACAGGGTTTGTGGAGAAAGTTGGTTACGGCAACGCTACATACTTTAATGCGCATCCGTATTTGTCGTTCCAGTTGATTGAAGAGCTGTTAAACCGCAATATTGCCATAATCGGCGTTGATTTTGCTGGTGTGCGCAATGGAAAGGAACACACACCGACCGACCAACTCTGTGCTGATAGAGGTGTATTTATAGTAGAGAATCTCTGTAATTTGAAAAGCGTATTGGGAGACAAACCTTCTACGGCATGTCATTTCCATACTTACCCAATGAACTTTACAGACATGACAGGTTTGCCTTGCAGAGTTGTTGTTGATGTATAATATGTCCGTATTGTGTTTTTACGCAACGGAAAGGCTATTGCAATTATGTTGTATAGCTTGCACTTGCAAGTTGAATTCGCGAATTGTAATTAAAGGTTAATTGTGTTAAACGATGGTCTTTATTTTTGGCATATTTTGAAAAACTTTTCATTCAGTTCGGAATACGCTGAAAATATGACTTTAAATATATGTCTGATTACCAGATGGTTAATAAAAACGCATTAAGGAAACATATGTTTTCTTGATGATAAAACTATCTTTTCTTACCCGTAAATGCCTTGTTTATCAGTGCTAAACGCGCCACTTAGGAAAAATAACGCCTTAGTTATGACATGAAAACGGGGCATTTATGGGTTGCAAGTATAGAAAATGCGTTACGTTTATGCTTGATTGTTAAAAATAAGCCGAATCTTATTAACAAATCAACTCTATTTTACCCGAAAAGCAAGTGTTAATTTGAAATCGCTAAATGTTAAATACGTGAGTCGAAATGGTCAAAACTGGCACAATGACGTGCTTTTTTCAACATTCATTAATAATTTGGTTTGGTTACGAATCATGCGCTATGAAAATCTGTCAGTCGCCAATTAAACGAATGTAAAATTGTAATCGATTCTCACTAAGAGCCGTTAACAGCAATATTTTGAGTGTTAAAAGAGGACAAATATTAAGATAAAATGGCAGATTAACAATTTTTGCGCCTAATTTTGCATGCATCAAAAACAAAATGAAAGTAACAATTTAAACTATAACATTGAAATTAAGATGAAGAAATTATCTAATTATTTCGTGTATGCTATGTGCATACTTGCAATCGCGTTTTCTGCGGGAGCTTTTATGAAAGTGTATGCAAACAATGTTCCGAGCCAGCCGGTAGACTTGACTTATGCTGCTGAAAAGGCTCTTCCTGCAGTAGTTCACATTAAATATCTACAGAACA
This sequence comes from Prevotellaceae bacterium, assembly GCA_030523165.1. Classification (GTDB taxonomy): domain Bacteria; phylum Bacteroidota; class Bacteroidia; order Bacteroidales; family Bacteroidaceae; genus Prevotella. Next base: position 2,804 of record JAUNIZ010000161.1, on the reverse strand, counting down.
GCAAGGTTCAGACAGTTGACGTTCAGTCAAATCCGTTTGGCGATTTCTTTGACCCGTTCGGCTTCTTCGGCAACCCAAATAGCGGTGGAACACAGAAGCGCCAGGTGCAAACCCCTAAGAAAGAAGGTGCAGGCTCTGGTGTTATCATATCAGCTGACGGTTATATCGTAACTAACAACCACGTTGTGGAAGGCGCTGACGAGCTGACAGTTACGCTGAATGACAACCGCGAGTTCTCTGCACGCATTATAGGAACAGACAAGACCACTGACCTCGCTCTTATAAAGATTGACGGCAAAGACCTGCCTACATTGCCTATAGGCGACAGCAACAAGCTGAAAGTAGGCGAGTGGGTGCTTGCAGTAGGTAACCCGTTCAACCTCAATTCAACAGTTACTGCTGGTATCGTAAGCGCAAAAGCACGCTCATTAGGTGCTAACGGCATAGAGTCGTTCATTCAGACCGATGCTGCTATCAATGCAGGTAACTCAGGTGGTGCGCTTGTTAACACACAGGGAGAACTTGTGGGAATCAACGCAATGCTTTATTCGCAGACAGGAAGCTATAGCGGCTACGGTTTCGCTATTCCTACTACTATCATGAACAAGGTAGTTGCCGACATCAAGCAATATGGCACTGTTCAGCGTGCAGTTCTCGGTATTGCTGGAACAGACGTGAACAAGCATTATGATTCACAGAAGGCTCAGGGCAAGGAAGTTGACTTCGGAACAATGGAAGGTATATATATCGATTCTGTTGAAGACGGCAGCGCAGGTTCAGAAGCTGGTCTTGAGAAGGGCGATGTGATAACAGAAATAGACGGCAAGAAGGTTACAAAGATTGCCGAACTGCAGGAATATCTCGCTAACAAGCGTCCTGGCGACAAGGTAACCGTAACATATCTCCACAACAAGAAGAGCAACAAGGCTACCGTAACGCTGAAGAACCAGCAAGGCAATACAAATGTTGTCAAGAACGCTGACCTCGATGTTTTGGGTGGAAACTTCAGAGAAGTGAACGATACAGAGAAGAACCAGCTCAACATCAGCTACGGTCTTATGGTTACAAAGATAAACAACGGCGCGTTGAAAGATGCAGGCATAAACAAGGGATTCATCATACAGCGTGTGAACGATGCAAGCATGAAGACGATAGACGACCTCCAGAAGGCAGTCAAGGAAGCTTCTGTAAGCAAAGATCCTGTTCTGTATATCCAAGGAATGTACCCAACAGGAAAGAAGGCATACTTCGCCGTTCCTTTGGAAAACAACTAATTGACTGACAACGCATAACGCCGAATGGTTATATAAAATGACAAATTCGGCTTAAATACAACGAGACTTCTTCCCTTGAACTTTTAATCATAAAGGGAAGAAGTTTCTTTCATTTTATGCCAATCTGAAGTTTTTTTTAAAATAAAAAACGATTTTGTTTGTTTCAGAATAATAAAATCACTATATTTGCATTTGCTTAAATTTATATGCTACATGAGACAACTAAAAATTACTAAATCAATCACGAACAGAGAAAGTGATTCTCTGGACAAGTATCTGCAAGAGATAGGTCATGAAGAACTTATTAGTGTGGAGGAAGAAGTCGAGTTGGCTCAGCGTATAAGAAAAGGTGATCGCAAGGCATTGGAGAAGCTGACCAAGGCGAATCTGAGATTTGTGGTGTCTGTAGCTAAGCAATACCAGAATCAGGGGCTAAGTCTGCCTGACCTTATCAACGAGGGAAACGTAGGCTTGATAAAGGCTGCCGAGAAGTTTGACGAGACAAGAGGCTTCAAGTTCATATCTTATGCCGTATGGTGGATAAGACAAAGCATTCTGCAGGCGATAGCCGAACAGAGTCGTATAGTGAGACTTCCGCTTAACCAGGTGGGTTCTGTAAACAAGATAAACCGTGTGCTCAACAAGTTCGAGCAAGAGCATGAGCGTCGCCCAAGCATTGACGAGATTGCCGACAAGGTAGATATTCCTCATGAGAAGATAGAGGAAGCGATGAAGGTGAACAACCGTCATGTGTCTGTAGACGCGCCTTTCTCTGACGGCGATGAAAACAGCTTGCTTGACGTTCTGCCTAATGCTGATTCGCCGATGGCAGACAAGACGCTTGTGTTGGAATCTCTACGTGAAGAGATAAACCGTGCGCTGCAGACTCTGAACGAGCGTGAACGCAATATTATAGAAGCGTTTTTCGGCATCAATCAGCCAGAGATGACACTTGAAGAGATAGGTGACAAATATGGCTTGACACGCGAGCGTGTAAGACAGATAAAGGAAAAGGCAATCAGAAGATTGCGTCATAACACTAAGAATAAGTTACTTAAGTCGTATTTAGGGCAATAGAAAATAATAGAAATAACAAACGAAATGAAGGTAAACAGATTATTCATTGTAGCCGTTTTACTGCTTGCAATGACAAGTTTTGCGGGTGTTTCTGCAAAAAATAAATGTGTTCCGAAGATGTATGCTTTTGGCTTTGCTGCATCGTTCAATGATTCTACAGTTCATTTTACTGAAGTTCAGGAACTTGACAGCGTGTGGATAGACGAAAAGACAGATTTTCTTCTTGACAGACAGAATTATTCATATCAGCTGAAAAGCTATTTTGAAAGACAGGGAATGCCTCATCGCACATGTGTGATAAGATTTGCCGAGAAGCGGAAAGACATCGACAAGATGTATCAGAAGATGAAGGAAAAATACACGAAGCGTAGCAATATTGACATAAAATACGTTAGTGGAAGCGAATTCAAATTCGAGACAATCAAGTTTGACAATATGAATTAAGCTAATTGT
>JAUNIZ010000160.1 GCA_030523165.1 Prevotellaceae bacterium | reverse complement strand
GTCGCTTTGCAAGCAAAATCCCACTAAACCCTATAGGTTGCGGATTTGAGGTTCTTCTTGACGAAGAACGACTCCAATGGCTGTATTGTTCCTGTAGTTTCTTCTGTTATTAATCCACTTGCAGGAATACCCACTACCCCATCGCTCTTCCAATACTTCTGCTCAAAGACATCGTTGTTTCCTGCCAAGAACTCTGACATATTGAGTTCTGCCATAAACGGATTGCCTATCAGATAATATCCTTCATCGCTTGATGATTCAGGTAGAGTAATTACCAAATCACTTCCTGTAGTAGACTCCGAATAGCTATATTCTACACGCGTAAACATATCGTCTGTAGCCAGTTTATTAGCATTAGTTCTGGAGATAGTCACCGCATCTATACTGCTTACAGTTCCATCAGCATTATAATATTTATATGACGTATCTGCCTTAGGCAAGCGGAATGTAGCATCATCTGTACCGGGAACCTTCAGCGAGAAGCCTATTCCAGGACTATAAGAAACGTCAAGGTCATTATAGACACCACTCCAATTTGCTGTCAACGCCATAGTAGATGTGGCTCCATCAAGTTTTGTAAGAAAAGCATCTTTAGTATCCCATGCTCTCTGATATACAGCAGGGTTAAGACGGCTGTTCGATGTTGAAGAGAACGTTATATCACTAAAATATGCTCCGCTTTCCGTTCTGTTGCTTTTTCCCGTATAGAAGTCTCCTGCCACTACACCCTGCAAAGGCGAACTCAGCGTATGCCATGTATTGCCCGTAAGATTATAGTCTACCCATGCCTTATTATATATAAGGTATTCAGGATGCAGCATCTGTGCGCCTGACTCAAAATGTATCTGGTCTATCCATGCTGTACGGTAAAGTTCTGTAGAAAGATTTCCATTTTCATCCTCTACTGACAACATATCATAGTTGATATAGTCTGTCGGAGAGCCTATTTCATCCGGTTTTTCAGTGTTCCATTTCAACGAAGCATCATAACCTTCTTTGAAGAGTTCTACTTTAGTATCCGTAGGAATTACAACCTTGGAGAACTGCATGGGGACGTATGCATTTGTCGTCTGTGTATCATAGTCAGGGTCTGTACCATCTGTTCCCGTTGTTCTGTTTATTGTAGACAGATCGGTTATGCGAACCCAGTTGTCATCGTTGCTCCAGTTGCCTGTAGTACCGCCAGTCCATTTCAGATACTCTGGTACAACAAGCATATTTACCAATAATGTTCCATAACAAGATGTACCTACAATAGGATTGTGTGATGCATCCTTTTCCTCAAAATACACTGCAAATTCATAATAATAGCCCTCACGTGGAACGAATTTGAAATTTTCGTCACCAGTCAGGTCAAAATATATCTTCATTACATTACCCGACAAATCTGTTTCTGATGGATTCGCATAAAGACTTACCAATGTTCCTACAGGCAAAGAATACCGAGAAGACGTACTATCAACATACGCTTTCATCACAGGATCGTTGGTTCCCATAAGATATATTTTGTCAAAGCCTTCTGTAGCTAATTTTCCGAGATATCCATCCGTCGTTGTAACAAGTTTAGGATCTCGCAGACTGAATGTCATAGGATTGCTTGCATTAATTTTATTTATCTGGCTTAATCCTATACGCAAATTAGGGTATGTATTTTCTGGCAAATCAGTATAATCCATAGTTTGATGTCCAAACTTTAGAGATGGCGCAGCATTTGTTACGTCAATAGAAACAGATATAGGATTCCAACATACATAAATTGCTGGATCTTCAGTATCTAAAATCAATGGGTTTTCAACAGGTGTAATTACAAGGTTAAGACCCGACTTTTCAAGCGTTATTCCCAAACGTTCTTTATAAAGCACCAATTTATCAGACTCTATCAGATTATTTAGCAATTTGTACATATCGGAAGTAAATTCTCCCGACGCACTCTGCAATGATTCTGATGTAGGATAAACTTCTCTGAATGCAGACAATGAAGAATATACGCTTTCATTTCCACAATCAGAATTTTCTGCATAATATGAATCTGATGTATCAAAATACCAATCAAAGTAAACGATACCTGTAACATCTTTATAGATAGTTTTACCTTCTGAATCCGTTTCGCCTGTATTATAGCGCATTGTTACCGTAAAGTCCAGCTGTTGACCTGCACAATAGTCTGTAAGCGTAGGGTCAAGATATTCGCCTTGTATCTTTACAATGTTAGCAGCCTCAACATAGAATTCGGTCTGCATTGCACAATTATCAAAAGAGCCGTCATCCAAGAATACATCAGTAATAAAATCTGATATATCTGCTGCTTCATCCGATACATTGGCTGTTTTCATCAATAGCCAATAAGGACGGTCTACATCTAAAGAACACAATAAGTCCGCAGACAGGTATCTCTCACTATTATTCTCCGTTTTAACATAAAACCATTCATCATCTTTTCCTATTAAAGGATCATCTGCTTCATCATAGTTTTTATTACTACCATAATTTAAATAGTATTTCAACCGAAGAATCTGTTTTGTATAAGTACCTTGTTCTATATTTACCACCGATTCTTCAAGGGCTTTTTGTATCTTTGCTTCATCTGACAATGAATTTGCTTCATCTGAATTAAGAGACGCTAACGTTGAGTTAAACGTTGTCTTGTCGACAAAGCAAAAATCAACGGCAGCTGTTCCCTCTGAAGTCTCGTCACCTCCTGTTCTGGAGATAAGGCGGTCCCAATCCAACTTAACATTTACTCTCGCATCATTATCATCACAACTTGCAGAAAGCTGTGTAACATTAGCTGAGACAGTAGCAACATACACACGTATATCATCTATATACATGTCAGCACCTTTGGTTCCGTAGGAGAAGTTTTCCACCTTCAAGCTATATGAATCATAGTCTTCATTAGGCGCAATGAACGAGAAATACAATTGGAACCAGTCATTAGTATTATCACCTAAACCAAAAGCGGAGCCGTTTCCATTATCTATATGGTCAGTACGCTTTATTTGACCAGTAAGATACCTATACAAAGGCTCACGGGTTACAGTTCCATCCTCATTATTCTTAACACCCATCATGGTTAAAAGAATGTTCGCACCATAATCATCGTCATTTGCACTTGCACTCTTTACCCATGCAGATACAAACAACTCTGAACCACGACAAAGTTGCTCATTAAAAGACAATTCTGCTATAGTTCCTGGACGGTCGGAAGCGTCGATATACATGTGGTAGGTAGAACCTTCAGACGGAGATTTTGCTGGATAAGCAGTACCCCAGTCTTCTTCTGCAACGTCCTCAACATATTTGCTTGTAATACCATATTCTCCCCATTCAGGTATATGATAAGGTGATAATCCTGTTATGAATTCTTTTCCGATGTGTGTTCCATCATAAAAGCCGTAAGAAGAGGAAGACCAAGAAGGAGGGTATGGATAAAATCCATTTGTTTCATCAGCCTTTTCTATAGGATAGTCAAAGTTCAGCACCGCAAGACGTTTAAGATTCTCTTCAAGGCTTGCCGGAGTACGGTAAGAAAATGCAGAAAAGTCATTTTCTTTAGTAGTTGTTGTGTTTTTTTCCGTCTTCTCTGTATTAATAGTTGTTGTGCCATTTTCCAACTGCTCTATAATAGTCTGCGTAAGGAGCATATTGTTTCTGACAAACGTAATGTTATAGCGTGCCAAGTTATAAGTAACGTCTCCAACCGTTTTTGTCGCAAGAATAGTTGCGGTAGGTGGATTTATATCGTCAATACTATTTTGGTTTATACTCAATCCGCCCAAAGTACTATCAGTAACAGGATAATTAAAACCAATAACACGGTTTGTCCCAGATAATGACTCATTTACAAGCGTAATACCAGTTTCCCCATCATCAAGAGTCAATTTAATATTATCATCGTCAGATACTGACGCCACGCCCGGTATAGCCCATGCATTAGCATCTTTTGACAAAGCTACGCAATCATAGTCAGCGGTTGTTGTAAGATTATTCAAACGCTCTGCAGGCATAGTGATGTCGTATTCTTCAAGATACTTCTTATCAGCATAGTTATCAGAGGTAGCACCTTGATAATCTGTAGATAACAGTTTTCCATAACCATCACCTTCTGTCATATCATCTACAGCGTAGATATAAAACAATATACGGTGACTTAAGGTTGGTTCATAAACAATATCAGCATTACTTTCTGCATCATAACTTATGAAATCACATCCAACAGAAGCCTCACTGTAAGTTTCTGTATAGTCTTTATAAGGAGAAACATCGCAAGCAATAACATATAAATCATTGTCTTCACCTGTTAGACCCATACTCATAAACTCATCTTTCGTAGGCATATAGAAATTCATTGACATCAATGAAAACTTCTCAAGAGGACTTCCTACATAACCGTTAGCAAATCTTGTTCCTGTATAATCTCTATGGTCATTACCTGTTTTAGTATTTTCCGAAGGCGTAAGCAAATCCCATATATCATTTTCTCCTGTCAATTGCGTTTGAAGCGTATTATCCGTTTTAAAAGAATACCAACGTTGATATCCACCTACTGTATTAACGGTTTCAACATAGCTTAAATCAGGAAGAGTTAATTTCATGCTCATTCCACGATGCATATATATTGTATCAACGTATGTATGGGAAGCTTGAATTTCTACGCCTGATGGAATATAAGGGTTATCATCAGACGTAAACCATTTTTTATTTTTACCAAAATCATCTGAATATGTGTTATTTCCTCTTTTGTCAAACCACTTGGCATATTTGTGCTTTATGGTTACGTCAGCTGTACTCTCTATATAATGATAGAAAGTAATCTCTTGAATTATTGTATTTGCACTTCTATTAGTAGCTGCAGGAAATACCAATTTTACATAACTCTTAGTTATTGATGTTTCTAAATCAATATTTTTTTCTCTTTCACCAGCAACACTTGCCCATGTATCGGTATAACACGGTCCAGAGTTCCAAGTTTCACCATCATCTCCTTGATATACCGTGATGCCTGTTGGTTTATTAAAAGCACTCTGTGGAATGTTTACATACATTGAGTTTATTTCAGGATGATTTCCAAAATACAAAATAATAGAAAGTTCCCCATGTGATGATGTTTGCCACCACGTACTTATTTCGTTATCGAAGAGAGCATCATAGATGCCATCGGTACCGTTAGTGGTACCATCATCTTTTTCTCCATTCACAGTGACAGAAACAATTTCCGAAAAGTTTACATTCTGCCTTGTAGCAGAATTATACTGATCGCCTTTAACCTGTGCATAAATCGGTCCTGCCGTACATACAAAAAGAACGACAAACAAAAATGCAACCTTAGAGATGCTATTATTTATAATCTCTGTATATCTCATTTTATATTTCCTAAATTTAATATTCTACGATTATAATTACTTCATGTCAAAGAGATTGACCAACTCATAACGACTCGGCTCTGCACACCATCGGAAGAGTGAAGACGACCTGAACATTGGCGCTGATGACGAAGACGACTGGGTAATATCAAAATCTTCCAATCCCTTAGTAGTTATCGTAAGTGTTCCACTGACTGTCTTCGGAGACGTTACCGAATAATTCAAAGTCAAGGTCTTGCCCGACACCGCTGTAATATATCCTTCTATAGGATTTGCTGTTGCTGCGCTTGTTATCTGTATATCTTGAGCAGATGTTCCATCAGCCAAAACCCAATTCCATGCTATATCCTGTGTAACCTGTGTTGAGCCTTCGATAGAGAACGTACAGCCCTCTGGCAATTCAACACTTATGTTCTGTTCGCCTGTTATAAGGTCGCTTGTAGACTTTGCATAGACGGTTATAGGCAATACTCCGATTGGAGCAATATAAGCATTGATAGTGAGATATAGCTCGTTGCCCAAAGTCATTGCCAACGGAAGTATGGAATTGCGCTCTATGCTTGTAGTGGAGGTCGTTCCCGTCATAGTTTGATCGCCTACACTTACCTCAACAGTAAAAGGTGAAGTGCCTTTCGTCTCGTTTCTATAAAACGGTTCGAATGTGTGTGTGGCACCATTAGCTAACGTTTTACTTATATTACTAATAGTGTAACTTTTATCATATACAATATCAGTAGCCGCATATTCATCGAACAAAGATACCCTATCGGCAAAGCTTGACATAGTAAAGCTATTTATCGTGATATCGCCTCCTGAATTATTCGCTAAAGAGGCGTTAACCTTACTTACAAGACGCACAAGGGTAAGAGATATTGTGCCAGTTCCAGAACCCGTAGCCTTTACGCTCATTGGAATAAACTTTGTAGACAGGTCTATTCCGTCTGCAGGGTTTGACACGACATAGCTGTCTATGCCATAAGTAGACCATGTGCCTCCTTCTTTAATACCCGAAAGAACATCGCCTATAGTAGTAGAGGTATTACCCACTGCATAAACATTATCCATATTAGAGAAGACATAAAAAGTCTTTGTGCCAGGAATTATACCTTCAACAGTAGTTGTATATGATGTAGCACATCCGCCTTTTCCTGAAACGGTTGGTGTGAAGTTTTCTGTATCAGTAGTTGCATTAATCTTTTTCTCAACATAACCGTCACTATTCACAATGAAAATAACAAGTGTATTCATGAACTCTCCTGCCTCGGCATTGCTATCACCACCGTAGGCTCTTGTCTCCGATGTGTCTTCAGTTCCTATATTGATAGTAAGTGACACAAGACCGTCATCTTTGTCATCACCCTTATCTTCATAGTCGTCGCCTGAACATGAAACCAGCCCAAACAACAACAGTAAAAGCGAGTATTCAGATATAAATTGCTTGATATATTTCATAGATACATTTCTTTTTATCAATTTGTAGCTGATGGTGTCAAAGGAACTTCTTCCTCTGACAATACCGTCCAATCTTTCACATTGATTGTTATTACTAATACATCGTCACCTAAGATTTTCTCTATCTTTATACGATAGATATTGTTTCTTACTATACCATAATACATAGGGTCAGTAGTCGTGCCTTTCCCGTCAGGGTCGCTGTGGCGTATAGTATAGGTGTAATATTTTTCTGTATATGTTGCATCTTCTTTAGGTTGCTTATTTTCCGAATCCCAATTAGAGATATCATAATACTTACCCTTGAATACCAAACCTGTGGAATAAGTTTCAGAATTATCAGTAGTGGTATTCTCCATTGTGTAATCAAGAATGAAATAAGACTTATCGCTTTCTACCGCCTTAACATTAATAAAGCCTGATATGCTAGTCCAATCATCCACTTTGCTCTGATTATATATTAAACCTGAAGGCATGGTCGTACCCTTGCCTAAAGTCCACGGGTCAAGTACATAATTGGTAGCCTTATCTTCTGTTTCGGTTTCATCACCAAGATATGATATACTTGAAGTAGTAGTTCCTTCGGTAACTCTCTTTATAAGATATTCTCCAGATGTCAATTTATTATATGGAAGTATAGACTCCAATACAAAACCACCAATGACTTTTGTTTCATCAGTTTTATCTAATACATTATAATTATAGGTGTAGCCATTGTCAGTGTTGTTATATGCTCCTTCATTCGGCTCTATATCTATTCTTGCTGCAAGGCGTTCTATATTTACACTCACTACAAGTGGACTTGCCTTTGTTCCTGATCCTGTTGTAGATGATGAACTTGTACTTGCATCATCCTCTGATGTCATTATGAAGTTAGAGTATTCTCCTTCTGAATATGTCCATGCAGAAGTAAAGATATAGTCTCTTACAGTAGAAAGTTCCGCATTCAGGAAAGTTCCTGTCATGTCTCCTGCATTGGCTATTACTATTACATTATAAGGACCGTTACTTATAATAAGGCGGTCACACTCCTTTGTAGAAGATGTATATGTTATGTCATAGCCTGTAGACCCTGTTGTACCTGTAAGGTTATCAAAATAATAAGCGTAACTTATCGTTGCGTCTCCGCTTCCGTTGATACCATTATCTGCTTTATAAAGCAAAAGGGTAACGTTGTTTACTTCGTATTCGTTTTCAAAGCCGGTTTCACGACCGTTGCCGTCTTCACCGCCGTCAGGGTTATAGTCGCCTTCTGCTCTTGTTGAACTTGACGTTCCGTCGCCTGCGACATTCACCTTTACAGAAAGATATCCCTTCGCGTCGCTGTCCGTCTGGCATGAAGCGTCATCGTCGAACATGCCGCACGACGTGAACAACAGCAGCGATAGCAACGCTGACATTA
>JAUNIZ010000159.1 GCA_030523165.1 Prevotellaceae bacterium | reverse complement strand
ATAATATATATAAATATATATGTTATTTTTCTTCTCAGGTTTTTATACCCATGCGAAAATAACTGAACTAACTGAACCAACTGAACCACTTTGCTTTTTTCTGGTAGTCTTTTGCTGAGTATGTTGACACTGTGATTGTATTTGTAATGGATAAAAATTGATTATAGTCGCATACGTATTAGTGGGTTGTAAACACTCAAAAAACCGAGTTCGCAAGAGCGTTTTCCAGCGTAATATAAAAATGTATCTAAATGCAAATTTAACGCTCTGGATATTTGGATTTGTTTATAATATTTTGTATCTTTGCATATATATAACGCCTAAAACATAAATCAAAATGGAAAACAAAAAACATGTGGAAATCCAAGGAATGTGGCAAGGTTTATGCCTTCGCGCTGTCATTAAAAAATCCTCGCTTAACGCCATTGCATGAAAAAGAAAAAGGTTTAATCTAAATTTTAACTTTTTATTTTTTTTTTTTGATGTTTGATTACATTTGATAGTCTTTTACGTCTTAATAGAAATGTAATGTGTGTACCTAAATAATTTAAGGCGAATAAAGAAGTAAAAAATTGTAAATCTAATAATATGCAGCGTAATGCTATATATAGAAAAATGTATAACTAATATAAATAAAAACATGAAAAAAAAGCATTTATCATCTAGAGGTAAGATTTGGGCTATGCTGGCATTTATAGCCGGCTCGCTGATGTTTACTTCATGTGCGCAAGACGGTTTCGACGATGAGACCTGGAAATCAGACGTGACAAACTCAACTTTGTCGTCTCCTTCTGTTTCTGACATTACGATTACGGCATCTGCCGACGGGTCAAAGACGGAAATCTCATGGCCTGTAGTCTATGGAGCTGGCGGTTATATCTGCTCTGTATATGACGTGACAGACGCAGCCAACCCTGTTGCCGTTGACAGCGTTGAGAATGAGCTTATCGACGGTTGCTCATTGGCTGTTACACGTGAGGAGGACAAGAACTATATGTTCTCTATCAAGACAGCAGGCAACGAGGAACTGAACAATACTGAGGCTGCAACGGCTACAGAAGTGACTTTCACCAGCTTTACAGAGACATTCATGACAATTCCTGCAGGAAGCGACCTTACAGAGTGGTTTGCAGCTAACCCTGTTCCAGTAGATTCTGTAGGCGTTGAGCTATGCTACGACCTTGAGGCTGGCGGTAGCTACACAATGTCTGGCGCGGTAGACTTCTACAACCATCAGGTTACTCTGCGCACGACAAGCCCAAGCAACCCTGCAAAGATAACATTCTCAGGCACAGACGTCAGCTTCAAGACTGCTACGGCAATGACTCTGAAGTATCTTGACATCGACTGCTCGGCTTCTACTGACGCTCTCATCGAACTTACTGACTCTCTCGACTCAAGCATTCAGGGTATACAGAGCGGTACACAGGCTTACTATGACATTACAGGCAACATCGTGATCAACGGCTGTGACATTGAAGGCGTGAACGGACGACTTATCTACGACGGAAATATCAAATACTGTGTGAACAACGTGATAATCAACAACAGCACGGTTCACCTTACAACTACTTCTGACTTCAGCAGCGCTGCTGTAATCCACTTCAGAAGCGGTTTCGCTGACAATCTCACGATTCAGAATTCTACATTCTGGAACACAGGCGACTCTGACGTAAGCTACTTCGTGCAGTACAGCAACTCTTGCCGTAACGACCGTGGCGGTTACGCTTCTAACTCAGTGAACTACTACAACTGTACATTCTATAAAGTTGCTTACAGTGGCCAGTGGGGTAACTATTCAGGTTTCGCAGGAAGAAGCACTTCTTACTGGAACATGACATACTGTATCTTCGTAGACTGCGGTAGCGGACAGATTGCACGCCGTTTCCTCGCAGGTCGTACAAACCAGTCAACTGCTACATTCAGAAGCAATACATATATGTATGACGGAGCTTTTGTAGACCAGTCAGGCTATGACAACAGCGGAACAGCTATAGAGGAAGACCCAGGATTCGCAGACCCAACAAACGGTGACTTCACAGTTTCTAACGCCACTCACATCTCAGCTGGCGCGGGCGACCCAAGGTGGCTGGAATAATAAATTCGTAAATTAATAAAAAACAAAAGATATGAAAAGGAAATTCATAATCAGTTTATGTTTTGGTTGTATGGCAATGTTCGCCATGCCGTCTCTTGCGCAGCAGCAAGGGCAGACCATCAGTGGAACTGTTGTTGATGAAAACGGAGACCCGGTAATCGGTGCGACAGTACGTCTGCAGGGCCAGAAAGAAGGAGGAGTGATTACTGACTTTGACGGAAACTATCATCTGACAGCTCCTAAAGGCAGCAAAGTTACCATTACTTACATCGGCTATCTTCCTCAGACGGTTGTGGCTGGTGGCAAGACACAGCTTAAGGAAGACGCACAGAACCTTGAAGAAGTGGTTGTCGTAGGTTACGGCGTTCAGAAGAAAGCCCACCTCACGGGTTCTGTAGCTACAGTGCCTATGGACGAGATTCAGGACCTTGCTTCCGGTGGTCTTGCAAGCACACTCGAAGGCTTGGTAAACGGTGTTAGCGTAAGCGGCGGCGACTCTCGCCCTGGCGACAACGCTACAATCTATGTCCGCGACACTAACTCGCTTGGCGATATCGGTAGTACGGCACAGCAGCCGCTGTTCGTTATCGACGGATATATCTATCCTAACGATGTGAAAGTAGGCAACGTTACACAGAACCTCGGTGCAGAGGCGTTCAACAACCTTGACCCGTCGGAAGTGGAAAGCATCTCTGTATTGAAAGACGCTTCCGCAGCCGTTTACGGTGCACGTGCTGCCAACGGTGTTATCCTCGTTACAACGAAGAAGGGAAAGATAGGCGCACCAAAGATTTCTTATAGCGGAACATTCGGTTTCACCGACGAGGTTTCACGCACTAAGATGCTCAGCGCATACGAATATGGCCGTCTTTACAACGCTGTTGCCGCAGCTGACCCTACAAACACTTCGCTCAACCATCTTACTGACTTGTATCAGGCAGACGAGCTTGAGGCTATGAAGAGTCTTAACTATGACCTTCTTGACAAATACTGGTCAACAGGTATGACAACAAAGCATAGCGTGAACGTTAGCGGCGCTACAGAGAAGGCAAGCTACTTCGCAGGCATTTCTTACTTCGACCAGGAAGGTAACCTCGGGAACCTTGACTATAACCGTTGGAACTATCGTGCTGGCGTTGATGTTAAGATCAGCCAGTGGATTGGCGCTAACCTGACCGTTTCAGGTGACTACGGCAAGAAGAACACACCTTATATTAAGGTAGGTGGTTCAAGTTCTGAAAAGGATTATCTGATTCTGCTCACTCGCCCTCGCTATATTCCTGAAACAGTTGACGGCAAGGCTATCGCAGCCTATGGCATCAGCAACACTCTTCAGGATGACGACCAGCTTTATTCATACTCTCTGTTGCAGAACAACGGCGACTATAGCCGCACTGTAAACTCAAACATGAATATCAACGGAAGTCTTAGCCTTGACTTAGGTTTCATCAAGCCTCTTAAGGGTCTTACAATGCGTCTGTCTTACTCAAAGAGTATCAATACAGACAAGACTAACCAGTATGGCTCTACATACGACATCTACACTATGACTACCCGTACAGGTAGCGGTAACCACCTCTACACACCGGTAGGCGACACTGATTATTCTACTTATATTTCAGATACTAACCTTATTGCACAGGAAGTAAGCAACGGTGACCCTTCACAGCTTAACCGTTCTATGACTCGTACAGACAACTACCAGTTGAACTTCAACGTTAACTATGCACGCGACTTCGGTCAGCACCACATCGGAGCGTTGTTCTCAATAGAGAAGTCTGAGACAGAGAGCGAATATCTCTATGCTATGGTTTCTGACCCATATCCTTTCACAACAGGCCAGTCAAGCTCTGCTGAAGGAACTACAAAGACTATCACATTCACACGCAGCGAGTCAGGTTCTCTTTCATATATCGGAAGAATCAACTACGCTTACGCAAACAAGTATCTTGCTGAAGTTCTTGTACGTACAGACGCTTCTACAAAGTTCGCTCCTGAGAACTACTGGGGAACATTCCCTTCAGTGAGTGCAGGTTGGGTTATTTCTGAAGAAGAATGGTTCAAGAAAGCCGTTTCATGGGTAGACTTCTTGAAGATTCGCGCTTCTTTCGGTCTTACAGGTCGTGACAACACAGCAGCTTGGCAGTGGATGCAGGTTTACGCTCTCGACCAGGGCAAGGGTGCAGTGTTCGGAACAGGCACAAGCAACTCTGCAAGCAACGGTATAACCATCAACAAGAACAATTCTGCAGTAAACAGAGACGTTCACTGGGATAAGGTTTACAAGGCTAACTTGGGTATTGACTTCAACGTTCTCAACAGCCGTCTTTCTGTTAACTTCGATGCATATCGTGAGTGGAACCGTGAGATGCTTATGAATATCAGCCAGGCTCTTCAGGCTACTATCGGTACACAGTCAGCAGCCGTTAACCTTGGTGAAATGGACAGCTGGGGTTATGAACTTGGTTTGACATGGCGCGACAAGATTGGCAAGGACTTCAAGTATCGTGTAGGAATCAATACAAGCTACAGCGACAACAAGGTTCTTAACATGGACTGGGTGACTGACTATGTTTATCGTCAGATTACTTACGGAAGCCGCACAGATATTGGTACATGGGGATTGCAGTGCATCGGTATGTTCCGCAGCTTCCAGGACATCGAAGAGTATTTCGAGAAATACAACATCACTTCTTATCTCGGCATGAGCAAAGACCAGGTTCGCCCAGGTATGTTGATCTACAAGGACGTTCGTGGCGCACAGCAGTCAGACGGCACATACGCTGGACCTGACGGTGTTGTTGACAAGGACAACGACCAGGTTTGTCTGTCTAACCGCAGCAACCCTTACGGATTTACCGTTAACCTAGGTGCTGACTACAAAGGCTTCTCTATCACAGCACAGCTCAACGCTTCTTGGGGCGGTTATAGCTTCTTGAGCGGTAACGCGTTAAAGGCAGGCGACGGTCTTGAGTTCACAAACATGCCTTCATTCTGGAATGTAGACAACATGTACTCTTACGAGGATGTTTACGATGCATCAGGCAACTTGGTTGTAGCAGCTAACCGTAGCGGTAACCTTCCAAACTTGGCTTACAGCAGCGTGAATGCTCTTACTTCTTCATTCTGGAGAATCAGCGGTACACGCATCAAGCTCAACCGTTTGACAATCGCTTATACTATTCCTTCAAACTTGGTAAAGAAGATAGGTATCCAGAGCGCACGTATCAATGTTACGGGTCAGAATCTTATCAGCTTCTACAATCCATACCCAGACAACTTCATTGATCCGATGAGCAGCTATGGTTCTTACCCGGCATTGCGTAAGTTCACAGTCGGTATAAATCTGTCTTTCTAATCAAACACGATTATAACACTTAAATGAATTTAAAATGAAAACAAGAATAATCAATCTGTTCGGTATAGGCATTGTCTCAGCTTTGGCTCTTACCGCTTGCAGCGACGAGTTTCTGCAGGAGAAACAGAATTATGATAATGTAACCCCGGAAATATACAATACTGCGGAAGGTTGCCAGCTTCGTGTAGACAATATCTACAATTGGTGCTTGCCAGACGTTAACGGTACTCCGTCTTGGAAATATACTTCTACTGGAAACAACGACGACCAGGCTAAGTCTACTGAAGAGTATAGCGGCTTCGGCGCATTCGTTGACCCACAGAACCCTCTCTATGTAATGAGCGGAACATCTGTGCCAGACTATTTCTTCGGAACTGCAAACAACATTCAGGCAAACGCATGGGGACGTATCCGTAACATCAACGATGTAATTGAAGGCATCGAAGGCGGAACTCTTTCAGATGAAGAGAAGAACATCTATCTCGGTCAGGCTTATTTCTTCCGTGCATGGTGTTATTATCTGTTGGTTAAATGGTATGGTGGTGTGCCAATCATTACTGAGGTTCAGGACCCTGTAGAGGGCGTGTTTACCGACCGTTCTACAACTAAGGAGTGTATTGAGTTTATCTGTAGCGACCTCGACAAGGCAGCACAGATGCTTGCTGCCGAAACTATGAGCGGTGGCTGGACAGGCGACGACTGGGGTAGAGTAACTACAGGTACTGCTCTTGCTCTGAAGGGTAGGGTGTTGCAGTTGTGGTGCAGCCCATTGTTCAACCGTGCAAACGACGAATCACGCTGGACATCTGCATACAACACAATGAAGGCAGAACTTGACTCAATCGACGCTTGCGGCTATGGCTTGTTCTCTTCTACAAGCAATGTAAACGGCTCTGACTTCGCTTTGCAGTTCAACCAGTCTACAATTAACCCTGAGGCTGTGTTCGTAACTCTTTACAACACAATATCTTCAGGTGACGAGCAGAAGAACAGCAGCTGGGAGCGTTATATTCGCCCGAAGAACACATCCGGCACAGGCAAGACTCCTTCTGCAATGCTTATAGACATGTTCCCTATGTCTGACGGTAAGCGCCCTGCTTCAACAAACACATATACACTGTTGGAGACTTCTTCAGTACTGTATGACAGCAACTATCCGTTCATGGATCGTGACCCGCGTTTCTATCGCACATTCGCATTCCCTGGCGTTCGTTGGGCATATAACGGTAACTCTACTATTACATCAGCAGACCAGAACAACCCGTCATATAACAATGGTGCTGACTATGAACTCTGGAACTATGTATGGTATACAGATGCAACAGAGACTGAAGACGATGAAAGCTCTAACGAATATGGCGCAGACAATCTGCTGACTAACGTATGTGGCATGTATGTGCGCAAGCGTTCTGATGATTTGGATGTAAATGCAAGTTCTCTCTATTCATATAGTGCAACAGCTAACACAAGCGGTTTTGTTTATTCTGCTCAGCCTTACATTGAGCTGCGTTATGCAGAAGTTCTGCTTAACTTCGCTGAAATAGCTTGTGGTGCAGGCCACATGGATGAGGCAGTAGAGATTCTTCAGAGAATCAGGGCACGTGCAGGCTACACAGCAGACAACAACTATGGCTTGCAGACTGATTTGGCTTCTAATCAGGCAGCTTGTATGTCAGCTATTCTCTACGAGCGTCAGATAGAATTTGCTTATGAAGGCAAGCGTTTTGATGACCTTCGCCGTTGGATGCTCTTCGACGGTGGCACAGGCAAGGTAGACAATGCACCTTCTTCTTGGACACTTACAGGTTGGGGTGGAAACACATGTACATATCTCGGCTTTGCTCAGCTTAACGGTCAGCGTCGCGAGAACATGGAATTCCGCGTGAACGATAATTATGAACCAGGTGGAACGACAGTCAACGATGACCCGTTGGTTAATGCAGGTGTTGAGCGTTGTGCAGCTGTTGACTTGAGAAGTGACCTTACAGATCAGCTTGAAACGCTGAAGGCATGGTATCAGTCTAACCTTGTTCGCAAGGACAAGAAGGGTGATGCACGTAACAGCAACCACGTTGACCTCTATATGAACTTCTTGCCACGTTACTATTTCCTCGGTATCCCACGCGGTGCACAGAGCAACAACACATTGTTGCCTCAGACCATCGGTTGGGAAGACTACAACAATGGTGGCGCAGACGGCACATTCGACCCATTGGCAGAATAATAAGCAATATAAATAATATCTATCATCAAGAGGGTGTATCAGCTGATACACTCTCTTTTTTTATTGGAAAATTAGCTATACAATAAACCTATACTATTGCTTATAATTATTGCCTATAATCTTTCACTAATAGTAATTTTACTTAGCGCAGAATATTTGTCATTCCCTTGTTGCAACTGCCGCATTTGCGAGTAGTAAACGTGGCAGTTACGATTATAACAGCGGCAGTTTGGAGGTGTAACTACGGTAGTTCTTCTTGATGTATACTATAGAAGAAAAATTGGCACGTTTTCGTTGAAATAGCGCTAATTGTAATAGTATATACAAAAGAATTCCGTCCAGGCCGATTACAGATAACATATAACTATCAATAACAGCCCAGACGGTTCGTGAATATATAAAGTGTTGGTTAATCTTAATTAAGTCATAACGGTAAGTTTCTGTATCTTTATATACATAATAAGCTAGCAATAATAATACGATCAGACATTTTCTACATAATTATTTTGATTCCTGTTTTATTGAAATTAACCAACATAATATCACCGTTCACATTATAT
>JAUNIZ010000158.1 GCA_030523165.1 Prevotellaceae bacterium | reverse complement strand
AACATAGTTTTCCGATAGAGAAACGATAGCTTTGTCAAAATTAGACAGCGCAAGTAAAAGCCATTCTAATAACGTTCAGGAGATTGTAAACATACATACCGTTTGCAATCTCCTTTTTTATTCACATAAAAAACATGCCTTGACATTCGTGATTTCATGCAGAAAGAAGTCTGAACATGCATGGAATTTCATATCAAACACACATTGCCTTATCTAAAACAATAGCCGTTTATATATGTTGCTCGTAGGGCTATTAACCTCTTTTAACCTATTTGTCTTTCCTATGTCGCAACTTTTTATTTTCTTTGTACGTCTAATACGCAGAAAAAACAAATATTTTGCGATATGAAGAAAATTGGATTTATAGCAATGATGCTTGTGTCTATAACCCTTAGCGCTTGCATCACCGAGAGACAAAAGGCAGACAACGGGGTTGTTGTAAGTAGGAACATAGCCATAAAAGACTTCGAGGAAATAGCGATTGAAGGCAGTATGGATGTTCATTTTACACAAGACAACAATACGTCTGTAAAGGTTAAGGGCAACGAAAACGCCCTGAAACAGATTGAAATAAAAAGCGACGGGAAGCTGTTGACTATAAGAAGTATGTCGGGTAAGTGGAACTTTTTCAGCAAGAACAATTACACTGACGACATAGAAATATATGTTTCTTCTCCTAATCTAAGGGGAATAGCGATAGCAGGGTCTGGTGAATTTGTTGCAAAAGACATGATTGACACAGACACACTGAACATTTCAATAGCAGGAAGCGGTGACATTGCACTGGGAAACCTTATATGCAACATGTTTTCCGCAAGCATTTCCGGTAGCGGAGACATTGACATAGACAAGGTGAACGCTGCTGACGCGACATTGTCAATCGCTGGTTCTGGCTCGTTAGACATAGACAACGCCAACATCGGATACGTGGAAAGCAGCATCGCAGGCTCTGGTTCTATCGACGTGAAAGGCAACGTCAAGAAGCACAAAGAAGACATTGCCGGGTCGGGGTCTATTGATTTCAATTAAATAACATTGTTGAATTTTAATTTTAAACTATTTTAATATGACAAAAAAGGCGCTTATGCGTCATTAAGAAAACTCTAATACTACTTTATTATGATTTACAATGAATTAGGCAAAACAGGCATGCGTCTGTCAAATCTTGGTTTTGGAGCGTCTTCATTAGGTGGCGTTTTCCATGACATTCGCGAAGCCGAAGGTATACAGGCTGTACATACAGCAGTTGACAACGGTATAAACTTTATTGACGTTTCACCGTATTACGGTCACTATAAGGCTGAAACCGTACTAGGAAAAGCTCTGAAAGAGATTCAAAGAGACAAATATTACCTCTCTACAAAGGTAGGCCGCTATGGCGAAAATGGCGTTAACACATGGGATTACTCTGCAAAGCGTGTTACAGACAGCGTTTATGAGAGCATGAAAAGGCTCAATATCGACTACATAGATATAATAAATGTGCATGACGTTGAGTTCGCTGACCTTAACCAAATCGTCAATGAAACGTTGCCGGCATTGGTGAAACTGCGCGAAAAAGGTGTGGTTGGTCATGTCGGAATCACCGATTTGCAGCCAGAAAACCTGAAGTGGGTGATCGAACATGTGCCTGCTGGAACCGTAGAATCAGTGCTTTGCTTCTGCCATTATAGCCTCAACGACGAGATGTTGCTTGATTATCTCGACTTCTTTGAGGCAAACAACGTCGGCATAGTCAACGCTTCGCCGTTCTCAATGGGCCTTTTGTCACAAAGAGGAGCACCAGACTGGCACCCTGCACCAGAGCCTTTGAAGGAAGCATGCAAGCGTGCGGCAGAGCTATGTAATGCACATGACTATCCGATAGAGAAGCTTGCCGTTCAGTATTCTACAAGTAATCCACGCATAGCTACTACTTTGTTCAGTTCTGCAAACCCAAAGAACGTTCTGAAAAACATAGATTACGTCAACGCTCCAATAGACAACGAACTCGTAAAAGAGGTTCAGAAGGTTATCGGAGACCAGATGCGCGTGCGCTGGGCAAATACTTAAAGACACGAAATGGGATATAAGATAATAGACGCGCACTCACATTTGTGGTTGCGTCAGAATGCTTCATGGAACGGAAAGCCTATCCGCACGCTCGAAAACGGCAGGTCTTTCTTTCTGACAGAGGAAGTTCAGATGTTGCCGCCGTTTATGATTGACGGTGTAAACAGCGCTGAAGTGTTCCTCTCAAACATGAACTATGCCCAAGTAGGAGGCGCTGTAGTTGTTCAGGAATTTATAGACGGACTCCAGAACGACTATCTTGAGGAAGTGAAAAAGAAGTATCCAGAGCGTTTCGCGGTATTTGCCATGTGTGATTTCTTCACTCCTGGCTATCTTGAATACGCTAAACAGCTTATGGAACGTGGTTTCAAAGGAATATCAATACCTGGACATAAACTGATTACCGACAATGGTCGCGTAATGCTAAACTCCCCTGAAATGATGGAAATGTTCCGTCTATTGGAGAAGAAAGGGCTTATTCTCTCGCTCTGCCTTGATGAAAACAACCGTCAAATGGGCGAGATAAAGGAGATTATAGAAGAATTTCCTGACCTGAGAATCGCTATCGGACACTTCGGAATGGTAACTACACCGGGTTGGAAAGACCAGATTCGCCTTGCTCTCAACAAGAATGTCATGATAGAATCGGGCGGTATAACATGGCTATTCAATAGCGAATTTTATCCGTTCAACGGTGCTGTCAAGGCAATTCGTGAAGCTATAGACATGGTAGGAGCCGATAAACTGATGTGGGGTTCCGATTATCCTCGCACGATAACGGCAATTACCTATAAGATGTCATACGACTTTGTATGCAAGACATCTGAACTTACTGATGAAGAAAAGCGTCTTTTCCTTGGAGAAAACGCAATCAAATTCTATGGATTCGGCAATCTGCCTGAGTTACCTTATATAAAGAACATGTCTGAATAAAAAGCCTTATTTATGAAAAAGAATAGTTATGTATTGCCTTTGGCACTGATTTTCTGCCTGTTTTTCCTATGGGCGATTAGCAGTAATCTCCTTCCTACGATGATCAGGCAGCTGATGAAGACCTGTGAACTCAACGCTTTCGAAGCGTCATTCACAGAGAGTGCCTATTGGCTGGCTTACTTTATATTCCCTATACCTATAGCTATGTTCATGAAACGATACAGTTACAAGGCTGGAATCATATTTGGACTTGCTCTTGCAGCTATAGGCAGTTTCCTCTTTTTCCCTGCTGCAATAGTAAAATCTTATAATGTTTACCTTTGCGTATTCTTCGTTATCGCAACGGGAATGTGCTTTTTGGAAACAGCAGCCAACCCTTATGTAACTGTACTCGGCAAGCCTGAGACTGCGATACGCCGTCTTAACCTTGCACAATCGTTCAACGGACTGGGTGCTTTCATTGCAGCTATGTTCCTCAGCAAGCTCGTTTTGGGTGAGAATAGCTATACTCGAGATACATTGCCGGTAGACTATATCGGTGGTTGGGATGCGTATGTCCAGACAGAAACAGACTCAATGCGTCTGCCATACCTTATACTTGGCTCCATTCTTCTTATAATTGCCATTGTCTTTATCTTCATAAAGTTCCCTAAAATCGGCGGAGAAGAAACACAGAACAAGGATAGCAAGCTGATTGATTTCAGTGTCTTGAAACGTTCACATGTACGCTGGGGCGTTATCGCGCAGTTCTTTTACAACGGAGGACAGACGGCTATAAACAGTCTTTTCATTGTATATTGCACCGTTTACGCAGGCGTTAGCATGGAAGTAGCGACCACTTTCTTCGGCTTATACATGCTCATGTTCCTTGTCGGAAGGTGGATTGGCACAGCGCTAATGATAAAGTTCAGCCCTACAAGCATGCTTCTTGTATACTCCCTGATGCTGATTTGTCTATGTATAGTGATAGTTGTTTTCGGTGGATATGTTGGACTTTACGCTATGCTGGCAGTATCTTTCTTCATGTCAATCATATATCCTACACAGTTCTCTTTGGCACTTCAGGGATTGGGAGACCAGGCAAAGAGCGGTTCAGCCTTTCTTGTTATGTCTATCGTTGGCAATGCATGTCTGCCGCAACTCACGGCTTTCTTCATGCATCAGAATGAGGATGTATATCATATAGCATACCTTATTCCTATGGTTTGCTTCGGTTTCTGCGCTTATTATGGCTGGAGAGGATACAAGATTAAAGAACCTGTTAATGAGTGAACAAGATTGATAGGCATACAATAACATGGCTTTGCATGGCGAAACAGCAATGTTTCCATTTCCATAGACAATGCTCTGGCTTGTAATGGCCTATCGGTTATAAATAAATATATTACAATGAAAGCAGTTAAAATTGCCGCTCCTCATGAGATGGGAGTTGCGGAAGTAGAGAAGCCTGTAGTGAAATCAGGTGAAGTTTTGGTAAAGATTAAGTATGTAGGATTCTGCGGTTCCGACCTCAACACGTATTTAGGAAGAAACCCAATGGTGAAGTTGCCTGTAATACCAGGTCATGAAGTCGGTGCTATAATCGAAGAAGTAGGCAGCGAAGTGCCTGATACGCTAAAGGCAGGAATGGTAGTTACGCTCAATCCATATACCAATTGTGGTCACTGTGCATCATGCCGTAACGGAAGATACAATGCATGTGAACATAACGAAACGTTCGGTGTTCAGCGTCAAGGCGCAATGTGCGAGTACGTATCATTGCCTTGGCAGAAGGTAATTCCTGCAGAAGGCATTCCTGTTCGCGACTGTGCTTTGATAGAACCTATGAGTGTAGGCTTCCATGCAGTATCACGTGCAGGCGTTACAGATAACAGTTACGTTATGGTAATAGGCTGCGGAATGGTAGGATTAGGCGCAGTTGTGCGTGCTTCATTGCGTGGTGCTATTGTCATTGCTGCTGATATCGATGACGAAAAGCTGGCTTTGGCTAAGGAAGTCGGTGCTTCTTATTCAGTAAATACAATGACAGAGAATGTTCATGAGCGCATTCAGGAGATAACAGGAGGCCTCGGAGCAGATGTAGTAATAGAGGCTGTAGGCAGCCCGATTACATACGTGATGGCAGTAAACGAGGTTAGCTTCACCGGTTGCGTTACTTGTATTGGCTACGCAAAGAGCGAAGTAGCTTTCCAGACTAAGTATTTCGTACAGAAAGAGCTAGACATCCGCGGTTCTCGCAACGCTACTCCTTCTGATTTCCGTGCCGTTATCAACTGCATAAAGACAGGAAAATACCCTATAGAGAAGTTCATTTCTGATGTGGTAAAGCCTGAAGATGCAGACAAAGCAATGAAAGCATGGACTGAAAACCCTGGAAAGGTATTCAGAATCCTTGTGGAAATGTAAACTAAAGACTAATAATTGTTTTATAATAATTTAAAGTAGTTGTTAATTATGGAAAGGAATGTCTACGGCTAATAGCCAGACATTCCTTCTTTATATTTATTAGGAGAACAGCCAACAGACCTTTTGAACATCTTGCTGAAGCTCTGCGGACTCTGGAAACCTAATGAATAGGCGATGTCGGTTATCGTTTTCTTTGGGTCATTCAACTGTTCTTTCGCGAAGTTAATCATCTTGTTCTGAATCGTAACCTGTGCAGACTGACCCGTAAGCTTATTTACCAAGTCTCCGAAATAGTTAGGAGAAAGGCATATTTTATCAGCGAAATACTTGACAGTTGGCACTCCTTCGCTAACGGCAAGCCCTGTTCTAAGGTAGTTATCAATAAGCAATTCAAAACGAGTCAATATATCCTTGTTAGGTTCTTTGCGCGATTCAAACTGCCTTTGATAATATCTGTCACAATAACTAAGAAGTAATTCTATCTGCATAACTATTATATCCTTGCTATAATCGTCGGGAGACTCTATCTCTTCCTTTATTCTGCCTAAGCAATCCTTTATGTTTGCCTTCTCCGAATCTGAGAGATGGAGTGCCTCAGTAGATGCGTAAGAAAAGAAAGAATAACGGTTTATACTCTTCGCCAACGGGGTATCGCTAATGAAATCAGGGTGGAAAATCAATCCCAAAGCCGTCGGGCGCTGCTCTGCGAATATCTCCACGTCTATTATCTGTCCAGGTGCATAGCTGATAATAGTGCCTTCTCGGAAATCATACACACATCTACCATAGCGTATGTCACCGCATTTGGTAGTCATAAGCAACAGGCAATAAACGCCAAAGTTCATGCTGAACTTATGCGACCATTGCTCTGCCTTGGACAAATCTATCACTCCGACAAGCGGATTCTTTGACTTTAGTCCAAAGAAATCAAAATACTGCCCTACCGAATTTATCTTTATTATTTCTTTCACTGCATGATATTTTATGCTTACAAATATATAACAAATTCACGAAATACGGAAATGACAGCTTCGTTTTATACCTTTTTACTTTCACTTTCCGTAATTCGGCTACTTTTGTCCGTAACATGAATACCAGCGATTTGCATATTCTGAACTACCTTTGCAACATCAAATCTAAATCAAAAATAATTATGGAACAGAACAAATATCCGAAAATCGCATTAGGAACATGGTCATGGGGCGCAGGCGCAGTAGGCGGTGACCAGGTGTTTGGCAACTATCTATCGGCAACAGACCTTAAAGCCGTTTACAAGAAAGCTATGGATGCTGGTCTGAATCTGTGGGATACAGCTACCGTATATGGCATGGGCGCATCAGAAGACATTGTTGGTGAACTCTCAAAAGACTATCCTAGAGAAAAGACAATCCTATCTACAAAGTTCACTCCACAGATAGAAAACGGTACGCCAAGTGCAATGAGCGACATGCTAGAAGCAAGCTGCAAACGTCTTAACACCGACTATATCGACATCTATTGGATACATAACCCTATGGATGTAGAGAAATATACGCCTATGCTAATACCACTTTTGAAGTCAGGAAAGGTGAAGTCAGTAGGCGTAAGCAACCATAATCTGAACGAAATAAAGCGTGCCGAGGAGATTCTATCAGCAGAAGGCTTCCATGTATCTGCCATACAGAATCATTTCAGTCTGCTATATCGCTCATCTGAGGATGCCGGTATCTTGGACTATTGCAAGCAGAACGGCATCACGTTCTTTGCATATATGGTTCTTGAACAGGGCGCATTGAGTGGTAAATATGACGTTAGCCACCCTCTGCCAGAAGGAAGCGGGCGTGCCTTTACATATAATAGCCAGTTGCCGTTGATAGAGAAACTGGTCGACGTCATGAGAGAAATCGGCAAGAAACACTATGCTTCTGTGGCTCAGATTGCCATTGCATGGGCTATAGCAAAGCAGACTCTGCCTATTATCGGCGTAACTAAGGTCGAACAAGTAGACGAAGCAGTGAGTGCAGCACAGATAGTTTTGTCTGCTGAAGAGATGAGAATCATAGAGTCAACTGCCTCAGAATCAGGAGCAAACACACGCGGCTCATGGGAAAAACCTATGATTTAACAACAACAAGGATATAAGACATAAACATAAAAAAGGCATGAAAAAGAACATAGGTTCAGCATTGGCGCTCTATCCTACCCCAACTGTCGTGGTAGGAAGCGTAGTGGAAGAAAAGGTAAACTGGGTATTGGTTGGTCATATCGGCATAATCGGACATGACAGAATACTGATAAGCCTACACAAATCCCATCATTCCAACAAAGGCATAAAGCAGACTGGCTGGCTATCGGTCAATGTCGTAAATGAGGAAATGCTTACTAAAGCCGACTATGTTGGTTGCGTCAGCGGGGCGAAAACAGACAAGTCGGATGTATTCGACTATACAATGGCAAACGATAAAACGCCGGTTATCAATGAATCACCAGTATCGATGGTTTGCGAAGTCGTTGACAATTACGAGACGGAAACATTCGACAATTTCATCTGTCGCATAGAGGAAACGCTTGCAGACGAGGCTATTCTGAACGAGAAGAACAAGGTTGACTACGACAAGTTCAAGCCTATACTGTTTGAAATGCCAGGCTATTCTTATCTGAAAACTGGCGATGTCGTTGCAAAATGCACAAAATTGGGCAGAGAATACAATAAGCAATAACAATCGTTTGTCAATTTTTCCGTTCTGTATATTTATGCATTTTCTTGTATAAATATACAGAACGACTTTCTGAAATCATGACAAAGCAAAATCGAGAAATAGAGTTTTCAGATGGCATCTAAAGGGTAAAAAGGCATGAAAAACAGTCTTGACAACAGGAAAACTATGCTTTACGAGTGATAACTATGCCGTTTGTCACTCGTAAACGTGCCGTTTTCGAGTGGAAACGAGCCACTTTTGATGCAAAAACAAGGGCTTTTTCAACTCAAAAACAGGCT
>JAUNIZ010000157.1 GCA_030523165.1 Prevotellaceae bacterium | reverse complement strand
GATAGTTCTCCTGTTATTAGTTTTTCGCTTACCATATATAAAGAATATCGAGCAAAATTATAGTGGCTATAAGCATTCTAATTCACTTTTCTTAAAATCAACGCAGTATTCTCGAATATTATTGTTATATTTGCGTCATAAATATAATGTATTGTAATTCGTGGACAATTAAAGAAGCGTTGAATTAAAAAGCAATAGACTGAAAGTAGTGTTGTTAGAAAAAGGCAAAAACACAGATATGATAGTCTAAGGATGTTGGCAAAAATGAAACAACCGCCACTCAATAATTAAGTATTCAAGATATTGGATTATGGAATTAAATAACAAGATCATAATATACCAGACTCAAGATGGGCTGACTGCTATAGATGTGAAACTTGAGCATGATACTGTATGGCTTTCGCAAACGCAAATGGCAGAACTGTTTCAGAAGGATAGAACGGTTATAGGTCGTCATATTAGAAATATATTCAAGGAAGGAGAGCTTGAGGAATCCTTGGTATGTGCAAATTTTGCACATACCAAGGATTATGGACGTAGAAAAGGATTTACTCAACAAACTGAAATTATCCTTTATAACCTTGATGTCATAATCTCCGTAGGCTATCGTGTGAAAAGCCAGCGTGGCACTCAATTCCGTATTTGGGCAAACAGAATACTGAAAGAGTACTTGGTAAAGGGATATATCATACGCAAAGAACTTACTGAACAGCGCTATGTGGAATTGAAGAAATTGGTCAATGTGTTAGGTAGAACCGTCAAGGCGCAGGAGTCACTCACATCCGAAGATGCACTCAATCTTGTTGAAGTTGTTTCTGACTATACATATGCATTGAATACGCTCGACAAATACGATTACCAACTGTTAGCAATGGAACGGACCACAAATGAAGAAAAGTTTCACGCAACTTACGAAAGCGCCATCCAAGCCATCGAAGGATTGAAGGCTAAGTTTGGTGGTAGCCAATTGTTTGGCAGTGAGAAAGACGATTCGTTCAAAAGTTCTATAGGACAGATTTATCAGACTTTCGGTGGGCAAGAACTTTATCCGTCGGTGGAAGAGAAAGCTGCCATGTTGCTTTATTTAGTGACAAAGAACCATTCGTTCAGCGATGGCAACAAACGCATTGCCGCCACTCTATTCCTGTGGTTTATGGCTGGCAATGGCATTCTCTACAATGCTGACGGAAGTAAGCGTATTGCCGACAATACGCTTGTTGCTCTTACACTGATGATAGCAGAGAGTCGAACAGATGAAAAAGACGTAATGGTGAAAGTTGTGGTGAATTTGATAAACAAAAACAACTATGAATAAAATAGGCAACTGAAAAGCTAAAGCGATTGCCGATTATTATTTCAGTTTATTTTGTTTTTTTTCATTGCAATGTTAATATATGGTTATTTCAAAAAAACATAAATAATACAAACAATATGATAGACTTTAAGGATTTGGTACAACGTCGCCGTAGTCATAGGACATTTACTGACGAGGAAATAAGCGGCGATGACGTAAGACTGATATTGCGTGCGGCATTGATGTCGCCTACATCAAAGAACCAAAGGGCATGGGAATTTGTTGTAGTAGAAGATAAAATGTCGATAGAAAAGATATCTGATGCAAAGAATGCAGGGGCGCAGTTCCTGAAAGATGCGCCTTTGGCGATAGTCGTTCTCGGTGATCCGATGAAGAATGACTGCTGGATAGAAGACGGAAGTATAGCAGCCATATCTATGCAATACCAGGCTGAAGCTTTAGGGCTAGGCTCTTGCTGGGTGCAGATGAGAGGAAGAGGACTGTCAGACGGTACAAGTGCAGACGAAGTGATACGCGGTGTACTTGATATTCCTGAGAATATGAGTGTGTTGTGCGTTATTGGCTTCGGTCATAAAAAGGATGAGCGCAAGCTACAGAATGAAGATTCCCTTAAATGGGAGAATGTTCATATAGACAGATATTAGATATGAAGATAGTATTGATAGGTGCTGGCAATCTGGCGACAAACTTAGGCAAAGCCTTGCTTGATGCTGGCCATGACATAATGCAGGTGTATAGCCGAACAATGGAATCGGCGTCTGCTTTAGCAATAGAGGTTGGAGGCGCGCCTGTTACGGATATTGACAGAGTAAGCTTTGATGCAGACGTATATATATTATCCGTGAAAGATAGCGTGATAGCAGACATTGTTCCTGAGTTGTGTAAAGGCAGACAAACAAAGGTATTTCTGCATACGGCAGGAAGCGTAGCTATGGATGTGTTTGACGGAATGGCATTGCATTATGGCGTGCTTTATCCTATGCAGACGTTCTCTAAGCATAAACAGGTGAACTTCAATGAAATACCATGCTTTGTTGAAGGTAACGATGAATATACTTTCGAGACGGTTAACGACTTGGCTAACAGCATTTCGGAGCGTGTATATCTGTTGTCGTCAGACGCAAGAAAATATCTGCACCTTGCTGCGGTATTTGCTTGCAACTTCGTTAACCATTGCTATGAAATATCTTCTGAGATATTGGAAAAGCACAATATACCGTTTGACGTGATGCTTCCGCTTATTGACGAGACGGCTAACAAGGTACATTCGCTATCTCCAAAAGACGCACAGACAGGTCCTGCCGTGAGATATGACGAAAATATAATACGCCGTCAGGCTGAGATTCTGAAAGAAAACCATATGTTCAAGCAGATATACGAATGTATGAGCCTAAGTATCCATCACACAGCAATAAAGAAAAAGTGACATGATAAACTATGATTTAACCAAGATACGTGCCGTCATATTTGATGTAGACGGTGTGTTGAGCGCAGAAACTATAACGCTGCATACATCTGGAGAACCGATGAGAACAGTAAATATAAAAGACGGATATGCTATACAGCTGGCGCAGAAACTGGGTTTGCGCATTGCCATTATAACGGGAGGCAAAACCAATAGCGTGCGAATGCGCTATGAAAACCTGGGAGTGGAAGATGTATATATGGGTTGTTCGGTGAAGATAAAGACTTACGATGAGTTCCTTTCACGTTACGGACTTGTTGATGAAGAGATAATATATGTAGGCGACGACATTCCCGATATAGAGATAATGAGACGTTGCGGATGCCCATGCTGTCCTTCTGACGCATGTAGTGATGTAAAGGCGATAAGCCTGTATGTAAGCGACAAGGCTGGAGGCTACGGTTGTGGACGTGACATCATAGAACAGGTGTTGCGTGCCCAAGGCAAATGGATGAATGACGCAACGGCTTTCGGATGGTAAAACAACGGCTTGAACAAGATAATCATTGGTTATAAATATAGTATATGTATAAAATGAAGAACTATCATATAATACTTAGCAGCAACAGTCCAAGACGAAAGGAACTTATGGCTGGGCTTGACCTTGACTTCGAGGTGCGTGTGCTTCCTGGTGTTGATGAGTCTTACCCTGACGATATGCCCGTTTCAAAAGTCGCGGAATATATATCCAGAGAAAAGGCAGAGGCATACAAGAAAGAGATAAAGTCTGACGAACTGGTTATAACGGCTGATACCGTTGTTATACTTGGCGACGAAGTGCTGGGCAAGCCCTCGGATGAAGAAGACGCAAAGCGCATGTTGCGTAAGTTAAGCGGCAATACTCATCATGTTATTACTGGAGTATGTCTTACGACAAGTGAAAGACAACATAGTTTCTCTGTAGTAACAGGAGTTACGTTCAAGAGCCTTAGCGAAGACGAGATAGACTATTACGTAAGCAAATACAAGCCTTTGGACAAGGCTGGCTCTTACGGAATACAGGAATGGATTGGGTATGTTGGCGTAACGTCAATAGAAGGCAGCTACTTCAATGTAATGGGTCTTCCTGTGCAAAGGATATATCAGGAACTGCAACGGTTTAAGGCTGAAGAATAGGGGTATATACTGATAAAAGCCGTGACGGTTTTGTAAACGAAAGGAAAATTTAAGCTATTAAATTTGTATATTATATTGTTTTTTTTAATATCTTTGCACCGATTTTCCTGTGGAATGGCAATTTCAAGGATTATAGATTGCTTTACGTTAAGATATTATACACATAAACAAAGAAAATTGAATGGATTCAGCAGAATTATTTAAATGGGTACTTGAGAACTTGAACTATTGGGTTGTAACTGTATTTATGGCTATCGAAAGTTCATTTATTCCTTTCCCGTCGGAAGTAGTTGTACCACCAGCAGCATGGAAATCAATGGCAGACGACAGCATGAACATCTTCCTGGTTGTGGTATTTGCTACAATCGGTGCGGATATAGGAGCATTGATAAACTATTATCTGGCACGTTGGCTTGGCAGACCTATAGTCTATAAGTTTGCGGATAGCCGTATAGGACACATGTGTCTGATTGACAGAGAAAAGGTTGAACATGCGGAACAGTATTTCCGTGATCACGGTTCGGCATCTACCTTCTTTGGCAGATTGATACCTGCCGTAAGACAGTTGATAAGTATTCCTGCTGGTTTGGCAGGCATGCGTCTTGACAAGTTCCTTATATATACAACACTTGGAGCAGGAGTTTGGAATTCGGTTCTCGCATTATTGGGCTATTTGATTTATCGTTACACTGACCTGAAAACAACGAATGACGTATATGTTCTTGCTACAAAGTACAGTCATGAGATAGGTTATGTGCTTTTGGCTCTGGCTGTTATCGTAGTCGGAATATTGGCTTATAAAGGTCTGAAGAAGAACAAGCCGACTTCTGAAGAGTAATTTAAGAATAGACAGAATAGATATTGCTACATACTGAAGTAAACCAAAAAACATCAGAACAGGCGTTCCGATGTTTTTTTGTTTATTTGTTTTTCAGCATATTCTTCATTATCTTGTAATAGTCTTTAGGGTCAGTTCCTTCAGGAAAAAGCCTTTCCAACATCTGCTTCGCTTCTTCTGGCGAGTATTTTACAGCCCGTTTTATATACTTAAGACACTCATCGTATTTCTGCATCTCATAGCAACAAGAGGCAAGACATCCATATCCTTCATGCCAATCCTTGTAATGCTTGAAAAGGAGGGTCATAAGATTGTAGGTCAGATTCATATCTCCAAGTTCGTAAAACGTTAAACTTATCTTGTGCATAGTGCGTGGAGAATTTTTTGTATAACACAATGCCTGGAGTAATAAATCCTTTCCCTCGTCATAATAACCGCAACCCATAAGGAGCATACCGCCATATAGAAGTATCTCGTCATAGTCGCAATCCATGTCTCTCGTTCTCTCCAAAAGAGCGATACCTTCTTTTACGCGACCCAATCTGCCAAGACAATAAGACCATTCCTTATACATATCTACCAGTCTGTAATCATCTGGCTCAACAAGACATTCAGCTTTTCTGAAGCGTTCTTCTGCTTTGTCGAACATTTCCATAGACAGATAGCATGAGGCAATAAGCATTTCAACATTGAAATCTCTTTTGCTGATACTGTTACAACGCTCGTAATATTTAAGCGCTTCACTGTAATTGCCCAATCCGTATAGCCCGTTTGCCTTGTTTAGCAGCGCAATAGTGTTGCTAGGGTCTATGGCTATAGAATATTCACTGCTGCTTATAGAATCTTCAATATTGTTGTTGAAGAATTGCGAAGACGCCAGCGAACTCCAATAATCAGACGAGAAAGGGTCTTTTTCAACAAGGTTTTCGAACAGAGTCTGGCTCTTTTGGAAATCTCCGGAAGCCATAGTAATCTTGGCTTCAAGCTCTTTATATTCGATAAGGTCCTTGTTGCTGCATCGTTTAAACCATTTCGTCCCTTTCTGAATATCATTGTATTCAGTGAAAATTGTCGCTACGTCAATCTCAAAGTAGGCTTTCTCGTCACCTTCAAGTGGGGCATAGCATTCTTCCAGATAATAGTCTGCTTCATCAAACTTTCCCTGGTTCATCATTATTTCCGCAACGATGTAATAGTAATCCAGATCGGTTTTGTCTTCTATCTGTTCGATATAGTACTTAGCCTTGTCAATATCGTTATTGTCCAGAAGCTCTATTCTTGCCCTGAACAACAGTGGACCAATGACTCCTGGATATAACTTGATAGTGTTGTCAATTACTTTCAATGCATGTTTGACATCGCCGTTATCATAGTAATATTCAGCGATATCATTAAAATCTTCTGAGCTGAGGATTATAGGTACCCCTGCTTTCTCCGCTTCTTCGTAGTCGCGGAGCATCAGTTTGAAGCCTTTCGAATTGAAGTAATTAGTATTGCGTGACATTTGTTTTATGCCTTATTGATTTTTGACCAAGTGTCTTTAAGCCCAACGGTCTTGTTGTAGACAAGATTTCCGTCAGTAGAATCAAGATCTTTCATGAAATACCCTATGCGCTGGAACTGCAGGTATTCTCCCGGCTTGCGTTCTGCAGCGTAATCCTCTACATAGCAGCAAGGAATGACAGACAATGAATCAGGGTTAAGCAACTCTCTGAAATCACGTTCGTCAGCTCCAGGATTCTCTACGTTGAACAGACGGTCGTAAACCCTTACCTCTGCTTTCTTGCAGTGGTCTGCGCTTACCCAATGAAGCGTGCCTTTCACCTTTCTGTTTGCACCTTCTAAACCGCTTTTGCTTAATGGGTCATACTCTGCTTGTATTTCCGTTATGTTGCCGTCAGCGTCTTTTGTGCATCCAGTGCATTTAACTATATATGCGTTCTTTAGTCTTACTTCCTTTCCCGGTGACATACGGAAGAATTTCTTAGGCGCGTCTTCCATGAAATCCTCACGTTCAATCCAAAGATTCTTGCTGAAAGTTATTGTATGTGTGCCGTCTGCTTCGTTTTCAGGGTTGTTTATAGCAACCATGTCTTCAGTCTGTCCGTCTGGATAGTTGGTTATAACGAGTTTAACAGGGTTTACAACAGCAGAAACTCTTATAGAACGCTTGTTAAGGTCGTCGCGAACTGCAGCTTCAAGCAGAGCCATGTCATTCAAAGCGTCGAACTTAGTATAGCCGATACTCTTGATGAAATTCTTTATGCTCTCTGGAGAATAGCCACGTCTGCGCATTCCACACAATGTCGGCATTCGCGGGTCATCCCATCCGTTGACAAGATGTTCCTCAACCAAAGCGTGAAGCTTGCGCTTGCTCATGACTGTATATGTAAGGTTAAGTCTGTTGAACTCAATCTGACGTGGACGGAAGTCGTTCATCGTAGCTTCTTCGCCGTTATATACTTTCAACTCGTCAATGAACTTATCGTAAAGCGGACGGTGAGGAACGAACTCAAGAGTACATATAGAGTGGGTTACACCCTCGAAGAAATCGCTTTGTCCGTGAGCGAAGTCATACATAGGATAAGCATTCCACTTGGTTCCTGTACGGTGGTGAGGAGTATGAATTATACGATACATGATTGGGTCGCGGAAGTGCATGTTAGGGTTTGCCATATCAAGCTTTGCTCTAAGAACCATAGAGCCTTCCACTGCCTCAGGAGTATTCATCTTGTAGAACAACTCAAGATTTTCCTCGATAGGACGGTCACGATAAGGCGAAGGAGTACCTGCTTGCGTAGGTGTTCCCTTCTGTGCTGCAATTTCCTCGCTTGTCTGTTCGTCGATATATGCTTTTCCTTCCTTTATCATCCATACGGCAAAATCCCATAACTGCTGGAAATAATCAGACGCATAATAAACGTTGCCCCAATGGAATCCCAGCCAACTGATGTCGTTAAGGATAGAGTCTACGTATTCTGTGTTTTCTTTGCTTGGGTTTGTGTCGTCGAAACGAAGGTTACAAACGCCATTGTAGTTTTCGGCTACACCGAAATCCATACATATAGCCTTTGCGTGTCCGATATGCAGATAGCCGTTAGGCTCAGGCGGGAAACGTGTCTGTATTCTTCCTCCGTTTTTACCTTCTGCTAAATCACCTTCTACTAATTGTTCTACAAAGCTAAGGCTTTTTTTCTCCTCGCTTTTGTTTTCTTCATTTGTTACCATATTGAATCTCTTCTATGTTGTTTTGCAAAACTATGTATTTCCTTTTCTTGTTGTAAAGATAAAGTATGCAGCGACGATAAGGATTTTGTCCTTTATCGACTTGCGTTGCTTATCTTATTGCAAAGATAGATAAAGTAACACTAAATACAAAATAAAAATTTATTTATTTTGTTTTGTGAAGCCATAAATCTTTATATAATATAATGTAAATGCAGTATTTTTGCCTGTTTTCCTGTGAAATATTGTTTAAAATATATGTAAAACATGTTTTCTAACATAAAAAAATATTTGTAAGATATTAAAAATATCTATAACTTTGCAATCGTTATCCTGAATACAATCTTTTTACCTTAAAAAAAAGCTAATACCTATTGAGATTAAATGCCTGCCTCTGTGAAGAAGCGGGCATTT
>JAUNIZ010000156.1 GCA_030523165.1 Prevotellaceae bacterium | reverse complement strand
TTGGGCTGCGCATTAAACAAAAAAGAT
This sequence comes from Prevotellaceae bacterium, assembly GCA_030523165.1. GTDB lineage: Bacteria > Bacteroidota > Bacteroidia > Bacteroidales > Bacteroidaceae > Prevotella. The sequence goes on along the minus strand of JAUNIZ010000156.1, from coordinate 8,353 downwards.
GTGTAGCCTTTTATTATGCGCATTTTAAATGACAAATAACAAGTCAATCATGAGTTCCGTATATTAAAAAAGCCATGATTAATGTTTGTAGAGGAAAATATTCAGGTTTATGCTCACGATATGTTGAAAAATTATTATTTTTGCAGAATAAAACTGATTATTAAGTGATTAAACATATATTTAGCAAACTATTTCTGCTGTTTCTTTTGGTATTGCCGTTCATGTTGTCGGGGTGTTCTACATCCAGACTGATACCTGACGGGGAATATCTTCTGGACAAGACCTTGATAGAGTCGGACACGAAAGACGTGCATTCTGACAAACTATCTCCTTATATCAGGCAAAAAGGAAACTCCAAATGGTTCTCTTTGCTTAAGATACCGTTGGGTACATACGCTTTGTCAGGGCGTGACACCACGAAATGGATAAACCGTAAATTGCGGGCATTAGGCGAGAATCCTGTATTGTTTGACTCTACTCAGGCGAAGCTGACATGCGATGACCTTGAGGCTGCATTGCGCAGTATGGGGTATATGAGGGCAAGCGTTGATTATGAAGTTAAAGCCAAGAAAAAGAAGAAGGTAGATATTGTCTATAAGCTCAATACTGGTGACCAGTTCTATCTTAAGACAATAGCATACGACATACAAGACCCGAAGATAGAGGAGATATTGGATTCTCTGAAAAACTCTTGGAAGAAACTTGAGCCTGGAATGCCTTTCCAAGCCAATGCGCTTGACGATGAACGCAAGAGAATAACATCAGTTCTCAACAACAACGGATATTTTAATTTCCACAAAGACTTTATCATTTATACCGCAGATACAGTCAGAGGCGGCAGCCAGATAGACCTTACACTGCATCTTCTGAAATACAAGAAAGACGAAAAAGACATTCCTGTTGACCATACACAATATACGATAGGCAGCGTAACTTTCAACAAGGAACTCGATGAGGTCATTCCTTTGCGTGAGTCAGTGCTTGACGAGAATACGTTGATTGAGCCTGGAGCATTGTTCAATGCCAGCGATCTGCAAAAGACCTATAACAATTTCGGACGTATGCAGATAGTGAAATATACCAGCATCAAGTTTACCGAAAGGCCAGACAAGGAATCAATAGACTGCAATATAAACATAAGCTCAAACAAGATAAACAGCATCAGTTTCCAACCTGAAGGAACAAATACGGCAGGTGACCTCGGTGCTGCAGCATCGTTGACTTATGAGAACAGGAACATATTCAGAGGCGCGGAGACTTTCAGTATAAAGCTGCGTGGCGCGTTTGAAGCCATAACGGGGCTTGAAGGCTATCAGAACCAAGACTATATGGAATATAGCGTGGAGTCAAAGCTATCGTTCCCGCGTTTCATGATGCCGTTTGCATCGGAAGAATTCAAGAAGAAATCTACAGCCATATCAGAGTTGTCGGTAAGCTACAATATGCAGAATCGCCCTGAGTTTCACCGAAGAGTGTTTACGGCTGGCTGGCGATACAGATGGAGCAATGCACGAAAGAACAAACAATATAAGTTTGACGTGCTTGACCTTAATTATATATATATGCCTTGGATTTCTTCCACTTTCAAGGAAGAATATCTTGACAATGCTACAAGCCTTAACTCGATATTGAAATACAATTATGAAGACCTCTTCATAATGAAACTCGGATTCAGTATATCAATAACCAACAAGAGTGAGGCTATCAAGATAAACGTGGAGAGTGCAGGTAATCTGTTGTACGGCATTTCAAATATGGCGGGACTTGAAACAAACGGAGAAGGTCAGTACACATTGCTTAATATAGCCTACGCACAGTATGTAAAGGGAGATTTCGACTATACGCGTCTGATAAAGCTGGATACCAGAAACAATCTGGCATTGCATTTCGGTCTAGGTGTGGCATATCCTTATGGCAACAGTAAAGTTCTTCCGTTTGAGAAGCGTTATTTCTCAGGTGGAGCAAACTCTGTGAGAGGTTGGAGCGTCAGAGGATTAGGTCCGGGAAAGTTCCGTGGAACAGACGGTTCCATTGATTTCATTAACCAGACGGGAGACATCAAGCTTGACCTGAATGCAGAACTAAGAACATTCCTCTTCTGGAAAGTCTATGGCGCGGTATTTATAGATGCCGGAAATATCTGGACATTGAGAAACTATGCTGAACAGCCAGGCGGTCAGTTCAAGATAGACAGCTTCTATGAGCAGATAGCCGTTGCTTACGGATTAGGATTCAGGTTTAATTTTGACTTCTTTATACTGCGTTTCGATATGGGAATGAAAGCAATAAACCCTGCATATACAACACAGCAGGAGCATTATGCAGTGTTCCATCCTAACCTTAGTCGTGACTTCGCTTTTCATTTTGCGGTAGGCCTTCCATTTTAACAAGCCATTTGCCATTCCTGTTGACGAGCGGAATAACGTATTCCGCATTGTTCTCGATATGTCCAGGCACTCCTATGGTGTCTATCACAAGAACATTATGCACGGTAATGCATGCTGTAGCGGAAGTGTCGTTGATTACTACAATCTCTCCAATGCTATGAGACGCACCTTCAGCCTGCGCCCTAAGAGTCTCGATGTCCTTTTTGTCAACATTGCTTGCTGCGAATCTTATCCATTTGTCTGATTCTTCAGTGCAATATTTCCTTGACTTCTTGAAGTCATAGTTGAAGTAACTTGTGGCGAAGTCGTCTGCCACGTTCTGAATGTCCTTGATGTTGTCATCCTCCGACGCGCATGAGCATGTCAGAATCAATGCCATAAAAGCTATTATCTGAATTTTCATATCGAGTGTTTCTTGTTTTGTTTAATTTACGTTTTATGTCTTGTATTTAAGTTGTCATTTGCGAGTTTTATACGCTATAATTGTGAAGTAGACATTTAACTCCCCTTTTTTTATCACAAAGATATTAAATTTTTTTGATTGATAATGAATTCTTTATAATTTTGCAATCAAAAAATAACAAAATGCTGAAATTTATATCGTTCGGTAGCGGTAGTTGTGGTAACAGTTATTATCTTTACACTGAAGATTACGGAATGCTGATAGATGCCGGCATAGGTGTCAGAAAGCTGAAAAAGAACTTCATAGATTATGGACTGAACATGGCTGACATCAAGTCGATACTCGTTACGCACGACCATGCCGACCATGTGAAATCTGTCGGTAGCCTGAGCAACACATACGGTGTGCCTGTTTACGCTACAGAGGGTGTTCACAATGGAATAGTGAGAAACTATTATGTTCGGAAGAAAATTGACGCATGCAACGTAAATACGATAAACAAGGGAGTTACCTTCAGTCTTGGAGAATTCTCTATCACGGCATTTACCGTTCCTCACGACAGTAGCGACAATGTAGGCTATCAGATAAAATACGGAGACATAACATTCTGCCTTATTACTGATGCAGGATATGTCACTGAAGAGATGGCAAAATATATAGAGAGTGCCAACTATCTTGTAATAGAGGCCAACCACGACGAGCAGATGCTCAGTTTCGGTCCTTATCCAGGTCATCTGAAAGCGCGTGTGGCAGGCGATAGGGGACATCTGTCAAACGCCAATTGTGCGTTGAGCATAGTAAACAACGCTACATCAGCGCTTCGCCATGTGTGGCTTTGCCATCTGAGTCAGGAAAACAACCATCCAGAACTGGCACGCAAGACGGTAGAGATGAAACTGCATGCAGCGGAAAGGTTCGACGGAACAAAGGTCAAGCTTGACGTTCTTAGGCGCAATCTTCCGAATGGAATATATACATTAGAGTAATTTAAACTTAAAATATTAAGACAATGAAAAAATTATTACTTAAAGGCGCAATGGTATGCGCAATGCTTGTTGCCGGTTCACAGGCACATGCACAGCTTAACTTAGGAAACATTATCAAGAGCGTAACAGGTTCATCAAGTTCTTCAAGCTCTAGCTCTAGCAGTTCTTCTTCTACTACAAGCGACCTTCTTTCTGGCTTGACAAGTCTTTTCTCAAGCAGCAAGGTAGCTACAAAAGACAAGATTATCGGAACATGGGTTTATGAGGAGCCGGCTATCGTGATGTCAAGCGACAACGTATTGAGCAATCTTGGCGGCAAGGTGGCTTCTTCAACTATAGAAAACAAGCTGAAGACAAAACTTGAGGGCTATGGTTTCAAGAAAGGTACCGTTACAATGACATTCGACGAGAGCGGAAACTTCACACAGACATTGAAGGGAAAGACTCTTAAGGGAACTTATACTATAGAAGACGAGAGCGTGGTTCTGAAATACGGCGGCAAGGTTTCTCAGGTAGTAGGAACAACACAGCTCGACGGCGACAACCTGCTTATCGTTATGGATGCTACAAAGCTCCTTTCATATATGCAGACTTTGGGTACATTGTCAAACAATTCTACACTTAAGACCGCTTCTTCACTGCTTAGCAACATGGATGGCATGGAATGTGGTCTAAAGCTGAAGAAGCAATAACAGACAACGACAATTAAACATGGTTGCCTTTACAGATTTGTAGAGGCAACTTTTGTTTTATAGCCCATAATACTATGGCTTACAACGTCTTGGAATTGTCTTGATTTATAAAAATAGTTAAAACAAGAAAAACCGAGGTCTTGATAATAGAAGATATTCAAAGAAAAACACTACCTTTGCACCCGCTATTACGAGATAGTAGCATAAATTCAAACCTAATTAAAAAAATAAAACAACAAAATGGCAACAAAAATCAGACTTCAGCGCGGAGGCCGTAAAGGCTATGCTTTCTACAGAATTGTAGTCGCTGATTCAAGAGCACCACGTGATGGTAAATTTACTGAAAAGATTGGTACATACAATCCTAACACCAATCCTGCCACGGTAGATTTGAATTTCGAACGTGCTCTCTACTGGGTAGAGACTGGCGCGCAGCCTACAGACACAACCCGTAACATCCTCAAGAGCGAGGGCGTTTACATGATGAAACATCTCCGTGGTGGAGTAAAGAAGGGTGCTTTCGACGAGGCTACTGCACAGAGCAAGTTCGATGCTTGGAAAGAAAACAAGGTAAAAGGCTTCGACAAGATTCGCGAAGAAGAGGCTAAGAGCAAGAAAGACGCTAAAGCCCAGAGTCTTGCCGCTGAAAAGAAGGTAAATGAAGAGATTGCTAAGAAGGTAGCTGAAAAGAAAGCTGCTGCTGCCGCTGAGAAGGCAGAGGCTGAAGCTGCTGCTGCTGAGCCTGCTGCAGAAGAGGCTCCAGCTGAAGCATAATTCAGTTTGCTTGCATTTAGATTTTAACGGGTTCTGTCATACGGCAGAGCCCGTTTTATTTGACATGCCCGTCTATCTGTTTTGCATACCCTGTCCAAAAGACGGGCAAAGGTCAAATAATTGTCATTTTATTTTGCATTTTACTCTGTTTAGAGTAACTTTGCCGCTGAAAACAAGATGTAATTATGAATCCACAATATCCGTCGCAGCTTTTCGAGAAGGCTGTGTCAGAATTTGCAAGCCTTCCTGGTATCGGTCATAAGACAGCCCTCAGGCTTGTGTTGTTCCTGCTGCGTCAGGATTCTGACAAGGTAAAGCGCTTTGTCGACACCATAGGCACTATGAAGAACGATATAAAATATTGCCGTGTGTGCCACAACATAAGCGACACAGAGACGTGTCCTATATGCTCTGACGCCCGTCGTGACAAGACTACGATATGCGTTGTGGAGAATGTTCAAGACGTGATGGCTATCGAGAACACGCAGCAGTATCGTGGGCTTTATCATGTGCTGGGAGGTGTGATATCTCCTATGGATGGGGTAGGGCCTGGCGACATAGAGATTGACTCTCTCGTAAGCCGTGTTGAAGAAGGTGGCGTGAGCGAGGTGATACTCGCATTGAGTTCAACGATGGAAGGCGATACTACCAATTTCTATATCTATCGCAAACTTGCAGGCACAGACGTCAAGCTTACGGTAATAGCCCGTGGCATATCGGTAGGCGATGAACTGGAATATACCGACGAGGTCACTCTCGGCCGTTCTATCTTGAATAGAACACCGTTTGAAGACAGGCGTGGATAGCAGGGAATGACAATCAGAGATTGTGGATAAACATTTAAAAGAGATGAATAAGACAAGAAACATATTAATGGCAGAAATGCTGTTCAGCATAGCCGTATCGCTCATAATAGTGGTATTGTTCGAGACAGATACGTTGTTGCCTGGTACATTTGCGGCAGACACCAATACAGAGTTCCTTTCTGTAACGATGATGGAAATCATTACTATATGTGCCATACCGTTTGCGTTGCGCCTGTTCAAGTTCAAGGGCGTTAACCGTAGCCTGTCAGCAGACAAGGAGCGTGGGCTGCTGGTGTGGGGCAGTGTCAGAATGATGGGGCTATGTCTGCCCATGATGGTAAACACGCTGCTCTATTATCTTTTTTCGTTCAACGTGGCTTTCGGCTACATGGCGATAATCTGTCTTATATGCCTTGTTTTCATCTATCCGAGCATGAGAAGATGCTTGGCAGAAACTATTGACAATGAAGCTAACGGTAATAATAGTAAGCTATAATGTAAAGCACTACCTCCGTCAGTGCATAGACAGTGTTGCCAAGGCCATTGAGGGCTTGGATGCAGAAGTGTGCGTTGTTGACAACCATTCTAAAGACGGAACGGTAGAATATATAAACGAGCATTGCAAGAACGTGAAGATGATAGCCGCAAACCATAACTATGGCTTTGCGAGGGCAAACAACATTGCCATACGTCAGTCTGAAAGCGAGTTCGTGCTGCTGCTCAACCCCGATACCATCGTTGGCGAAGACACCATAAGAGAGTGTCTTGCGTTCATGGATGCCCATAGCGATGCTGGCGGTCTGGGAGTGAGAATGCTCAAATGTGACGGTTCCGATGCGCTTGAAAGCCGAAGGGGTCTCCCGTCTCCTATGACGGCGTTCTACAAGATGTGTAGTCTTTGCGAGAAATTCCCCGAAAGCCGTCGTTTCGGTAAATACTATATGGGTTACCTTCCTTGGGATGAGCCTGCGCAGATAGAGGTAGTAAGTGGCGCGTTTTTCATGCTTAGGCGTGAGGCGCTCGACAAGGCTGGTCTGCTCGACGAAGACTTTTTCATGTATGGAGAAGACATCGACCTGTCATATCGTCTGTTGAAAGCTGGCTATCATAACTGGTACCTGCCTGCCAAGATACTCCATTACAAGGGCGAAAGCACCCAGAAGTCATCGTTCAGATATGTGCATGTGTTCTATGAAGCCATGCTCATATTCCTGCGCAAGCATTACGGCCATCTTAGTTTCTGGCTTAGCATACCTATAAAGTCGGCAATCTATGTGAAAGCGTTTATGGCATTGGTGAACATGCAATATTCAAGCATTCGCAAGATGCTGGGCATGTCTACAAAAATACGCAAGAAGATGCCTTCATATATCTTCATCGGCAACGAGGCAGCCATCAGCCGATGCCGCAAGCTGGCAGCCAACAACGGTCTCTCGGCGCAGTTCTTTGTAGGCGACGAGATATCCATGCCCGACGGTCATCAGAGCCTTATGGAGAAAATAGACCATGACACCTTGACGTATGTCGTTTACGACAAAGGTTCGTATAAATACAAGACAATATTAAGAAACTTCTCGACCATGCCGATGCCTAATCTGCTTATCGGCACTTATGATGCAATAAACAATATAATAATAACTGATAAGGAAATAATCATTTAATGAACGAGAATCTGCCGAACGTCTTTCTCAGGGCGATAGAACCTGAAGACCTCGACATTCTTTACAGCATCGAAAACGACATGAGCCTGTGGAATGTCGGAACAACCAGCGTGCCTTATTCGCGCTACAATCTGTATGAATATGTCGCAAATGCCAAGAATGACATTTACTCTGACCGCCAAGTGCGCATGATGATTGAGAACGAAGAAAAGACACTGGTAGGCATTGTCGACATCATAAACTTCGACCCGAAGCATCTTAGAGCTGAAGTGGGCATTGTCATAAGAACCGATTTCAGAAGCAAGGGTTATGCCTATGCCACAATAGAGAACGTAAAGCGATATGCAAGCGATATTCTCCATCTGCACCAGCTTTATGCCTACGTCAATGCCGACAATCAGCCGTCATTGGGATTGTTCGAAAAATGCGGTTTCCTGCGCTCATGCCAATTAAGGGATTGGCTATATGACGGTAAAAACTATCATGACGCGTGGATTTTACAACTTTTTTTATAAAAAACACCCACAATATTTTGGTATAACAAAAAATATTCTTACCTTTGCAACCGCAAATAAGAAATGAGCCAAAAGGTGCGTTAGTTCAGTTGGTTAGAATACATGCCTGTCACGCATGGGGTCACGGGT
>JAUNIZ010000155.1 GCA_030523165.1 Prevotellaceae bacterium | reverse complement strand
TTGCTCAGGCACTTATAAATAATGTTAAACTATAGTGTTGCGGAATTAAGGATAATCAGTAATCGCTCCCTCCGCCCAAAGCCTTGTAGAGGTTTATTCCGCTCTGCTGCCGCTGGCATTCGTTTGCTGTTTGGTTCAACTGTGCGGTGAACAGCGTCTGCTGAGCTGACAGCACTTCCAGATAAGTTGTGACACTGCCATGCTGCATCAATCGTTGCGTGTCTTCAAATGCTTTGCGGTAGGCTTCCGTCTGTGTATCGTAATACGTGGTTTTCCGCTCCGCGTTTTGCCATTCGGCCAGGCGGTCGTTCACTTCCGTTCCTGCCTCCAGCAATTTCTGTCTGAACGCTATGACGGCTTCTTCCTGCTGTGCCTTCGATACTTTAAGGCGTGCCCTGTTGGCTCCCTTATTGAACAGCGGCTGCACCAAAGAGCCTACGGCATTGAGCAAGAACTGCGCGGGGTTTGTGATGGTGGTGCCGTTCGTATTGCTCCAGCCTGCACTCCCGTTGAGAGTCAGCGAAGGATAGAAGGCAGCGTATGCCTCACGTGTGGTGTAGAATGCCTGTTCCAATTCCATCTCGGCAGCCTTAATGTCCGGGCGTTCCGTTATCTTGCTGAAAGGAATGTTAGAACACCAATCCAAGTTCACTTCAGCATCCTCTCCACGGTTTCCCATCTCCAAATCTGCGTGTGGCGTTCCGACAAGCACCCTCAACGAATTCCTTACGGTCTCCATCTGTGTACGTATGTCGGCCATCGACAACAGCACCTGCATCCTGTCGCCCTCTGCTTGGGCAACAGCGGCTTCGGTGCTTCTGCCTACTGCCTTCCACTCTTTCAGCACACGCACCGTCTCATTCCATGAGGCTTGGGTCTGTTCACATATTTCCAACTGACGGTCGAGCATCACCAACGTGTAATAAGCGTTGGCTATCATGGCTATCAGGTCGGCTTGAAGCGTCCGGCGTTCTTCCAAAGTCTGGCGAAAGGCTGCCGCCGAACGTCTCTTGCCTGCGGTCTTGCTTCCTGACAGGTCTATCTCCCACGATGCTGTCAATGGTAGGCTATACGTCCGGCTCGTTTCGTTGTCGCCAAATTTCGATATGCTGCCTTCCGGCGAAAGGGCAAACGAAGGGAGGTAGGACAGGCGGGCTTCCGTCAGCATGGCTTTAGCCTCTTCGATGCGCCACGATGCCATCTGCAAATCTGCATTTCCCTGCAAGCCTTGGCGGATGATTGCTTGCAGATGAGGATTAGGGAATACGTGCTGCCAGTGGAGCAACGTATCCGCGTCTTGCCTCAGAGTGTCCAATGCCGGTATTAGTTCTTCAGCCTTGACAGTATCTGGACGTTCATACATCTTATAAGAGCAACCTGCCAACACAAAGGCAGCTGCCATTGTAATAATGCAATAATATATTCGTTTCATATCTATTCTTGTTTTACGCTTCAACATTTTCTTCTATGTATTGCGGTCTTCTGAACCTTTCCTGCAATCTTTGGAACACAATGAACATCGGCGGCACAACTACCAGCAATGCGACGATGCCAACAACAAGACCACCAACAACGGTTGTGCCCAAAGACCTGTTGCCGTTGGCTCCAACGCCCGACGAGAACATCATCGGCAACATTCCCACAATCATTGCCAGAGAGGTCATCAGAATAGGACGCAGACGAATCTTTGCAGCCGTAAACGCTGCTTGAGACAAGGACATTCCGCTGCGGCGAAGCTCCGTGGCATACTCTGTGAGCAGTATGGCCGTCTTGGTCATCAGTCCTATAAGCATTATCAGTCCTGTCTGCATGTAGATGTTGTTGTCAAGTCCTGCGATGCGGGCGAACAGGAAACTGCCTGCTAAACCAAACGGCACGCTAAGCAAAACCGCAAACGGTATGAGGAAACTCTCGTAAAGCATGATCAGCAACAGATAGATGAACACCACGCAAAGCGCGAAAATGATATAGATGCTGCCTGTCTGCTGACTCTCCTCGCGCGTCATTCCGCCAAACTCGTATGAGAAGTTGTTCGGAAGCGTGCCTTGCGCCATCTCATCTATGGCACTGATTGCATCGCCTGTGCTGTATCCATCGGCGGGAGTCACGCTCACCTGTATGCTATTGAACAGGTTGAAACGGTAAAGACTTAACGGCGACTTGATAGGAGTAAGACTCACGAACTGCCCCACTGGAGCCATCGTTGCAGATTCTCCTTCACCACAGCGCACGAACATGTTGTTCAGCGACTGCTCGTCCAACCGGTATTCGGGCGAGGCTTGCACCATGACACGGTACATCTTGCCGAATCGGTTGAAGTCGGAAGCATACACACCGCCGCAATAGCCACCGATGACGTTCAAAACGTCGTACACGTTGGTGCCGAACTGTTCGCACAGAGCCGCGTCGACATCCACCCTGAACATTGGGAACGACGGGCTGAAAGCACTGTATGCGCTTGCTATCTCCGGACGTGCGGACAGCGCTGCTATGAAGTCCTGCGACACTTGATAGAAGCGGTTGATGTCTCCGCCCGTCCTGTCCTGCAAGTGCATTTCGAGGGCATTGCTCGTTCCATAGCCCGAAATCATTGGCGGTGCGAAGGTCAGCACCTGCGCATCCTTGAACTTCGCCATGCGCTTGTTTATTTCCTCTATGACGGCATCCATGCTGTTCTCGCTGCCCTTGCGCTCGCTCCACGGCTTCAGGCGTATCAAAGTATATCCGTATGAAGCTCCTTGTCCGCTGATGATGCCGTTGCCGGAAATCTGCGTTACGCTTTCTATCTGCGGTATCTTTTCCAGTTCCTCGTTAATCCTCAGCTGCATGGAGTGCGTATTGTCCAGCGAACTGCCCGGACGCATCGCCACGTTCTGGTAAAGGATGCCTGTGTCTTCCGAGGGGATGAACCCCGACGGCGTAGTGCTTATAAGTGCTGTCAACAATGCCGTGGCGCAGACCAATGAACCGGCTGTAATCCAACGGTGGCGGATGAATACGGACAGTGCCTTCTTATATTTGCCAAGCATCGCGTTGAAAGAAGCGTTGTACGCCTTCGACAATATTTTGGTCAGACCTTTCTCTGCGGTATCATGGCGCATGAACATAGCACACATAGCAGGGCAGAACGTCAGGGAGTTGACCGCGGATATGGCTACGGCAATGGCCATCGTAACGCCAAACTGCCTATAAAACGTGCCTTGTGAGCCACTGATGAAGCACACTGGAATGAAAACCGACATGAAGACCAGCGAACTGGTGACAATGGCATTGGTGATGTTGCGCATTCCTTTTACGGTAGCCTGATAAGGAGACCTGCAACCGTTCTCGAATTCCGTCTGAACCGCCTCAACCACGACAATGGAGTCGTCGACCACCGTTCCGATGACAAGCACCAGTGCGAACAATGTCAGCAAATTGATGGAGAATCCCGCTATGGAAAGGAATGCGAACGTGCCAACAAGTGAGACGAGTATTGACAGCGTTGGAATAAGTGTGATGCGTATCTTCTGGAGGAAGAACAGAACGACCAGCACCACAAGGACTATGGCTTCCACAAGTGTATGCACCACATTGTTGATGGAAGCATAAAGAAACTCATTCCTGTTTTGGATAATCTTCACTTCCATGCCTTTCGGGAAAGTCTTCTGCACCTCGTTCAAGTATTGTTCCACCGCAGCCGTCACCTCGCTCGCATTTGAGCCGGGAGTCTGATAGACTTGGCACAGCAATGCGGGCTTACCCTGCATCTCGGCAAAGAAAAGATAGTTCTGCTCGCCCAGTTCCACCTTTGCAATGTCGCGCATCCGCAGCACCTGCCCATTGGGCAAGGCACGGACAACCATATTACCGAACTCTTCTTCTGTAATCAACCTGCCAGTATATTTCAACGCATACTGGTATGTGTTGGTAGATTCAGCCCCGAAGTCGCCCATGGATACTTCTATGTTCTGCTGCTCCAGTATCCGAGTAACGTCCGACGGCATCAGCTTGTATTGCGCCATCTTGGCCGGATCAAGCCAAATGCGCATACCATAGTCCTGTCCCATGGCAAACACATCGCCCACACCGGCAATGCGCAAGATGGCGGGCTGCACGTTTATCTTCAGATAGTTGACGAGAAACGAGCGGTCGAACCGTCCGTCTGGGCTTGTCAATACGAAGCTCATCAGCTCGCTTGTCTGCTGCTTGCGGGTGGTGATGCCTATGTGGTTGACCTCTTCCGGCAGACGGGCACTGGCGGAAGCCACACGATTCTGCACATCCACCACGGCCATGTCGGGATTGGTGCCGGCACGGAAAAAGACATTGATGGTGACGTTGCCATATCCGGAGGATGTGGAAGTCATATACAGCATGTTCTCCGCTCCGTTGATGCTTTCCTCCAATGGAGCCACCACTGTGCGTTGCACCACTTCCGCATTGGCGCCAGGATATTGGGTGGTGACGCGGACGGTTGGCGGCGCCAACTCGGGAAATTGCTCAACGGGCATGGTGACAAGACCTATGACACCAAGCAGAACCAGCAGGATGGTGAATCCGGTGGCAAGTATCGGGCGACGGATAAATGTTTCTACTTTCATAATACCTCCTTATTGATGACCGTTATTCACTAATGTTCCCTCACGCATGGTCGCTACACCTTCGGCCACTATCACGTCGCCTTTGGCAAGTCCCTGCTCCACTATATAGTTTTTCCCGTCGCCAGCTTGCGACACCTTGACTTCAACGGAAGCGGCTTTCCCGTTAACGACCTTGTAGGCGAACACCTTATCCTGCATTTCAAACGTTGCCATCTGTGGCACAACGAACACATTCTTCCGAACTTCAGGAATAAGTATGTTGCCTGTGGAACCGCTCAGAAGCAACCCGTCGGTATTGGGGAATGCTGCCCTTACACTAACTGTTCGCGTACTCCTGTCAACTATGCCGCTGATGGACTCCACCCGCCCCTTTTCTCCGTAAACCGTTCCGTTGCTCAACTCCAGCGTGAGGGTAGGCATGTTCTGTATGACGGATTTGCCAGACTTGTTCTTGTCGAGCAAATCCAACATCTGCCGTTCGGTCAAGGAGAAGTAGACATACATCTCGTGGTTCTCCGACACGGTTGTAAGCGGCTCCTTCATGTCGGGAGAAACCAATGCGCCTATCTTATAGGGCAGTGTGCCGATTGTGCCGTCGGATGGACTTGTGATTACCGTAAACGACAGGTCTTTCTCTGCCTTCTTCTCACGGGCTTGTGCCTGCGCCAATAGCGCCTTGTGATAAGCAAGGTTGTTTTCTGCCGTTTTCAGGTCATGTTCGGAAATGGTCTTTGCCTTGAAGAGTTCGCGCTTCCCTTCCGCATCAAGCTGTGCAGTGGCGAGTTCTGCCTTTGCGGCGTTTACGTCAGCATGTGCCAAGTCCAATGCGGAACGGGCTTCCTCTTGATCTATTACGAACAGTGTCTGACCTTTACGGACATGCTCACCTTCAGTCACGCAGACTTTGGTGACAAGTCCCGATATTTGAGGGCGAACGTCTATGTCCTGACGACCTCGAATAGAAGCCGAATGACGGGAAGTGAGCGTTACGTCTGAAGGACGTATCTCAGACAGGCGATAGGATGAAGCTTCCGACTTTTCATCCTTCTGTCCTCCACAAGAAAGCAGCATACAAACAAACAAGCTGCCAAGTAAAAAGTGATTTTTTTTCATTGCTGTACTTTTTTAAGTTTATTTCTGATTGCAAAAGTACAGACAATAAGGCATTTGCTTATTAACAGAAAAAGTAGAATACCTACCAATTTCATGGGTAATATATCTGGTAAATATTAATTCATGTTTTGTTACCTATGAATAAATAATGTTAAGCCGTCAATTTACAATTCTAATCTTTGTAAATTGTATTTGTAGTTCGCTCTTCTTGCACTATCTTTGTAGAAAAATAAAAATATGATTGTCAATCCATGCGCCAAAATAAACTTAGGGCTTAATGTCGTGAGAAAACGGGAAGACGGTTATCATGACCTCGAAACGGTGTTCTATCCTGTAAATATTCTTGATACTATTGACATAAACGTCAGCAAAGGAAAGCAGGAACACAACTGCGAGCTGAGCATCAAGGGAATAGAGATTGAAGGTGATATGCAGCAGAATCTCGTTGTGAAAGCATACAAGATGTTGGCTGAACGCTATGCCTTGCCTGATGTCCACGTTGAACTGACCAAAGCCATTCCTACACAAGCGGGTATGGGTGGCGGCTCGTCTGATTGCGCTTATATGATAAGGGCTCTTAACGACTTGTTCTCGTTGGATATGAATATCCACGAGATGCAGCTATTGGCTGCAAAGTTAGGCGCTGACTGCGCTTTCTTCATCAATCCTGTTCCTTCTTACGCTGAAGGCATTGGCGAAAGGCTTGCGCCCATTGACGTTGACTTAAGCAATTATCACCTGGCTATCGTTAAGCCACCTGTGCCGGTAAGCACAAAAGAAGCGTTCTCCAAAGTAACGCCAATACAACCAGAGAAATGTTGCAAGGATATTGTATTGCAACCTATCGACACATGGAAAGACGAACTTGTAAACGACTTTGAGCAAAGTGTGATTCCGTTGCATCCGGAAATCGGGGAAATCAAAGACAAGCTCTACGACATGGGAGCAATATATGCAGCAATGAGCGGAAGCGGTAGCGCACTCTTCGGCATATTCAAAGACAAGCCTGAGAATCTTGACAATATATTCAAAGGCTATTATACGGCTATAGCAAAATAATGTCTCAAAAGATGGATAACAAGAAAGAACTATTTCCAATAGTTGACGAATCGGGCAATGTAACGGGAAGCATATCAAGAGGCGAAGCGCACAACGGCTCTAAAGTGCTGCACCCTGTGGTTCACCTTCATGTGTTCAATTCCAACGGCGACCTATACCTGCAGAAACGACCAGACTGGAAAGACATTCAGCCAGGAAAGTGGGATACAGCCACAGGCGGCCACGTTGACTATGGCGAAGATGTGGAAAGCGCACTGAAAAGAGAAGTAAGAGAAGAACTTGGGATAACAGGCTTTACACCCATAAAGTTAGGAAACTATGTGTTTGAGAGCAATGTCGAGAAAGAATACGTCAACGTGTTCAAGACCGTATTCGACGGAGAGATATATCCAAGCGACAAGGAACTCAACGGCGGAAGATTCTGGTCGAAGAAAGAAATAGAGGAAAACATGGGCAAAAACATTTTTACTCCTAACTTCGAACACGAATACAATAAATTCTTTTCCTAATCGTTCTATCTATAACGTAAAGAAACAAGCATGTTGTATCATATTTAATGTAAAGAAACAATCTTACGGTATTAAACTTTTTTAACCATATTCAGATAACAACGTACTGATATTTTTCGTAACTTTGCAGCGTTTTTATAACGAATTTGAGTTACAAGCTTAATAATCAGGCAGTTACAATAATTTAAGGTAAATAGATGAGACAATTAAAAATTCAAAAGAGTATTACTAATCGCTCAAGCGAGGCTTTGGATAAGTATCTCGTAGAAATAGGACGCGCTCCATTGATTTCAATAGACGAGGAAATTGAATTAGCCCAAAAGATAAAGAAAGGTGGACCAGACGCTGAACGCGCAAAGAACAAGCTTGTAACAGCTAACCTTAGGTTCGTCGTTTCTGTAGCGAAGCAATATCAACATCAGGGACTTACCTTGACAGACCTTATTGACGAGGGTAACATCGGTCTGATTAAGGCAGCACAGAAGTTTGACGAAACTCGTGGATTCAAGTTCATCTCATACGCAGTATGGTGGATTCGCCAGAGCATTCTTCAGGCTATTGCCGAGCAGAGCCGTATCGTGCGCCTTCCATTGAACCAGGTTGGTTCACTCAACAAGATTAACCACGAAATCAATAAATTCGAACAGGAGAACCAGCGCCACCCTTCTGTTTCTGAACTTTCAGAAGTAACAAAGCTCGACGAGGACAAAATCGGTCAGTCTTTGGCTGCTGACGGTCATCACGTAAGCATTGACGCTCCTTTCCAGGACGGAGAAGACAACTGTATGCTCGACGTTATGCCAAGCGGAGATGATAGCAGAACAGACCGTGTAGTAGACCACGAATCTATGGCACAGGAACTCAACTCTGTTCTCAGCAAGGTTCTCAAAGAGCGTGAGATTACAATCATACGCGAATGTTTCGGTATAGGTTGCCACGAAAAGGGCCTCGAAGAAATAGGCGACCAGCTTGGCCTTACCCGTGAACGTGTTCGCCAGATTCGTGAAAAGAGTATCGCAAAGTTGCGCGAAAGCGGCAACGCAAAGATTCTCATGAAATATCTCGGATAATAAAAAAGAATCAATCCTGTTTTACATAATAGAAAAGAGGCTGTGTCAAAAATTGGCGCAGCCTCTTTTTTATTTCCCTATCGGCCATTATTTTGCATTTGTTTTTTTTGATATACCCCTGCGAAAATAACTGTTGTTTTCTTCTGCAATATAATTTGAGAATTTTTC
>JAUNIZ010000154.1 GCA_030523165.1 Prevotellaceae bacterium | reverse complement strand
AAGTCTTTAATCGTTTTGGATCCATTATAAGTCGGAATGGCAATTGTTAATAATGGTCTATTCATTTTTGTATAGAATTATATAAATTGAAAATATTATTAGCATTTAATTTGTCAGTAAAATTAGCCAATGCTTTATACTGGGCATTTATTGACATCTTGACTAATTCATTTCTATTATAATAAAAAAATGCTATACATTCTGCTAGCTTAGAAGAATCTCCAGAATCATAAAGAAGGCCAGTAATGCCATTTTGAATTAATTCAGGATTAGCTCCTGTGTTAGATGCAATTACGCCTAATCTTGCATGCATATATTCAGCAGTTGTTCTTCCAAACCCCTCTGCACGTGAGCACATAAGTCCAATCTGGTAATTATTCAATATTTCATGAACATCATTACGACTCCCCAAAATATTGATTTTATCTTTTATCTTGTACTTTTCTGATAATATATTTATTTTTTTTATATACTCAGCATCAGTCCAACCGATAATATCAAGAGAAATATGCTTTTGTATTTCTAAAGGAACTTTACCTATAGCTTCAACTGCAAGATGTTGTCCTTTTGCTTCACAAACACCACCTACAATAACTATACGAATAACATCATTGAATTTATCTTCATTACAGGAAATCAAAATATCTTCGTTACAAATACCATTATATATAGTCTTTATTTTTTCTCCCCTTATGCCTTTTTTTATCCAATGCTGTCGAACATTTTCTGAAATACTTATAAATTCAGTCGTATATTTATTGTACAATTTAATGTAAGGAGATAGCGGCACACAATTGAAATCAGCATCTGCAAATTCACGTATATGCATAATATGAGGAATATGATACTTTTTATTCAATCTGCATCCTAAAGAATTACGAGCCGAATTCGTATGGATCAAATCGATTTTAGTAAAATCAATTTCAATATTAAGCTTCGCCAAGGCTCTATATTCTCTTAGATGATATCGCAGAATATTCCGTAATAATACAAGAGGCCATTTCATTTTGTTTTTCAACAAAGGTTCTAGAATTGTATAATGCCCAGCCGCAACCGTCTTTATCCCTAAATTCTCTAATTGTATATTTAATTCATTTCTTTTGCTTGTTACAACAATTGGACGGACACCCAATTTTTTCAATTGGGTGACCATCTCTACAAAGGAACGTGTTGCTCCACCAACCGTTCCATAATCTAATATATAAAGAACTGTCATACGTTCCTTTTTATTTATCCTTTGTATTCGCACTCATTTTGAAGTTCTTCGCTTACAAAAGGTGCTAGCTTCTGAAGAGGTGCAGAAGACATTTTTCCAGTCTTTGGATCCATAAAGCTTGCACTCTTAGGGAAGAGTGTTTGCTCTGGATGCATATGAACCTCACAAATCATAGGACCTTCTGCCGCAAGAGTTTGTGCAATAGCATCTTCGAGTGCTTGTCCATTTTCATTTACAGAGGTGTACGGAATGCCATAAGCAGCTGCAATTTTGCAGAGATTAGGACATATAACACCTGATGCTGGGTTAGAACCAGTGAACTCTCCCTTGAAGAAACTCTTTTGGGTGGTTTTTATAGCAAGATAGCCCTCATTCTCTAGAACAAATATTTTAAGAGGCAATTTATAGGTTATAAGTGTCTGAAGTTCCTGTATGTTCATCTGGAGAGAACCATCACCTGTTACAAGTACTGTTTGACCTCCCTTGATACCATTTTCCCTTGCTTCATTCGATACCACGGCACCAATAGCGGCAGGAAGGTCATATCCCATTGCTGCACATCCTTGGTTTGCAAAAACACGAACACCTTCATTCACTTGCATTGCCTGATATGTGCAGGTGTAGGCTGTTCCGTTACCTGTTACAACTACATCGCCATCTTGAAGTTGTTTAAACAGCTCATCTGCAAATTTATAAGAATTGGTATATCCATCGCAATCAGGATTGTCATCAAAGAGGGTCGGAAGTTTTGCCTCTAATGTACGTCCCCAATCCTTATACGCATCGAATGCTGCAGGAGCTTTAAAATCGTCAACAGCGGTAGTCATCTTGTCTATAAATTCTGAGAGATTGGCATGAATAGGCATGTCTATATTCAGAGTAGGCTTCTCCATCTCAGCAAGATCTATATCCACCATAACTTTGTATGCCTTTGGTGCAAACAAATCATAAGCGTAAGACACTTGACGGATAGAGAGACGTGTACCGAGAATTATAAGCAAATCTGAGTTCTGCACCATAATATTACCGATTCGATCACCACAGATTCCAGGCTTGCCAAAACAAAGAGGATGGTTGTGCCAAATAATATCTGAACCACTGATAGCAGTAACAACAGGAATATTTAATTTCTCTGCAAGAGCAATGAACTGGCGTTCACGCTTTGCAAGACGAACGCCGTTACCTACATAAATGACAGGAGCCTTTGCTTCTTTAATCTTTTCGATAAGCTGCTGAATCTGCTTATCAACAAGTTCATGCTTTACAGGATCTATCAGCTCTGAAGGTTCAAATTCTTTCATTTGTGTCTCATCAACCATAGCTCCTTGAACATCAAGAGGAATGTCAAGCCATACAGGACCAGGTCTGCCATCAAGTGCAATCGCTATAGCTTTATCAAGTTCATATTTAATATCAAGCGGATTATACACTGTTTTGGCATACTTAGTGATTGGAGTAACAACACTCACAATATCAGCCTCTTGATCTCCTAACTGACGAAGAGGAAGATATGGATAAGTATGCTTATAGGTGGATGTTTTAATCTGACCAGAAATATAGAGACCTGGTATGGAATCAAGATACTGCCCCAATACGCCAGTAATAGCATTTGTACCACCAGGTCCAGTAGTCACATTCGTAACACAAAGTTTACCACATGTACGATAGTATCCTTCTGCAGCAATGGCTGATGCTTGCTCATGATGATTACAAATGTAGGTCAATCCCTTGGTATGACCAATTGCATCATTAAGATGCATTGCACCGCCACCTGTTACAAGGAAACAATGCTCTATTCCATGCTTCTCTACGAGATGCTGGAATATAAAGTTAGAAACCTTAATCATTTTTACGTCTATTTAATTTAACAATTTCACAAATCACATCGTCAAAATTATGAAATTCAGTAAAACCAATTGCATCTATGGTTTTTCTTATATTTGGTTGGAGTGATACATAATTTTGTGGGATGTTTGCTCCGTAGTTAAGAATACTTGAAGAACCAGTCAAAAATTTAATTCTTTCAACAAACTCCTTAAGTTGACGTGTATCATCAGAGGCTATATTATATACTTCATGCTTAAATGATATATTGTCAACTGCATTTTCACAAAGAATAGTAATCATGCGGACTGCATCCTTAACATACAAGAAATTCCAATTCTGAGTACAAGGGCTTAAATCAAGTTGCTCATTTTTAAGCATCTTATCTACTGCAGACATAATAAGCGTCCATGGATGATCTTTTTCTCCAAAAAGGCTGAAGATACGAAGATGAATGTATTTAATATCTAGTTGTTCTGAAAGATTGAAGAGTTCTTGTTTAACTTTCAGTTTTGCTTTACCGTATTCAGAGAAAGGATTGCAGTTGGAATCTTCTGTCTGTGGTTCGGTAGTTGCACCATACTCTGCTTGAGAGCCTGCCTCGACAAAAACTTTACATCCCATTTTGTCTGCTGCATGCATAGCTGCAATTGTATATGTGATATTCTCATTCTGAATATCCACCACATTTCTACCATCATGCCCTGTACCACCCCAAGCAAGATTGACAAATACATCTGCTTTTGGTATTGCATCGCACAATCTTCCGTAATCGCACATTTTTGAGACAACAATCTCTACTTCATGAGGAATAAAAGAAAGTCCCTTAGAGTCTTGGCGACATACGGCAACAACAGAATGATTATGTGCAAGTAGATAATCGATCAGTTCAAGACCGATAAAACTGGTTGCACCTGTAATAACAAATTTCATGTTTATCCGTCTTTTAAGAATTTCTGAATTTCCTCCACACAGAGGTCATGTACATTTTCAGTCTTGTATCGCTTATACCAGTCAGAAGTGAGCATGGCACACTGCTTGGCATTCAGTCTTGGCTTCCATCCTAAGCGGGTCTTTGCCTTATTGATATTGAGCATCAAAAGGTTTGCCTCATGGAGGGCATTCGGATCTGAAACATCCTTCAACTCACCAAAACCAAAATTCTCAACGATGGCAGAAGCAACTTCCCAAACTGTTAATACGCTGTCAGCTTCCGGACCAAAGTTCCATCCTTCACAGTAACCAGTAGGATCATTCCACATTTTCTGAGCCAAGAGCATATATCCAGACAATGGTTCCAACACATGCTCCCATGGACGAACTGCCTTTGGAGAACGGATATCAATCACCTTGGTTGTTTCCAAAGCTCGGATACAGTCTGGTATGATGCGGTCCTTAGCCCAGTCACCACCACCGATTACGTTACCAGCTCTTACAGATGCAAGACTCACGGTATGCTTCTTTCCATAGTCAGCAGGATTAAAGAAAGAACGTCTCCATGACTGTATAGCCACCTCACAAGCACCCTTAGAAGAACTGTAAGGATCATAACCTCCAAATGGGTCGGTCTCTACATATCCTTCCAACTGCTCATTGTTGTCATAGCACTTGTCGGTAGTAATCATTACACCCACCTTCACACTCTTAGTAGCACGGATTGCCTCCATCACATGAATGGTTCCCATGACATTAACCTCGTATGTTTCTACTGGAATCTCGTAAGAGAGACGGACCAAAGGCTGTGCTGCCAAGTGGAATACAATCTCAGGCTGATACTCAACAAAGATTTGCTTCATTTTCTCTCCGTCACGTATATCAGCACGGATGTCAGCCTTTATCTTAGAACCGATGCCTGAAAGTACAAAGTTGTCACGCTCAGAATATGGGTCTAGACCTACGCCTACGACCTCTGCTCCCAACTCATGAAGCCAGATACACAACCAGGAGCCTTTAAAACCTGTATGACCTGTTACAAGGACTTTCTTGCCCTTGAAAAATCCATCAAATACGTCAATCATAACAATAATTCTTTATAACACTCCTGTATTTTGAGGAAATCGTTTGGCAATGCATCAAACCATTTCGCATAACCTGCATCGGATTCTGTTTTTTCTTCATTGCAGGGTTCAAAGTCATCAGGAGCATAACATTTAAATACTAATGTAATAAAATGAGCCCTTTCGTCCTGATTGTTAATTTTGCGATACTCCTTATTAAAAATTTCAAAAACCCTTACAGGTTCTTTGTCGTATGTAAATTGGGTTAGTCCTAATTCTGTTTTGGCTACCATACGGATGCGAGTATCTATCGTTTCCTTGAAACGAATACAGCCACCTGGAACATGCCAACCTATACCACAATGTGTATCCTTACGTCTTGTAAGAAGAAAATTTCCCTTTGAGTTATAAACCAATAAATCTACATTTACAATCGGGACTAAAGAAGATACAAAGAGAAAGAGTTCCTCTCCCAACCCTTTTTCAGGGGATATACCAAGAGAGGACATTCTTTCCCTTATCTTTTTTAGAACATCATTCATTTTTTTGCATGTTCGTTACAGAACTTAGAAATGCACTCTATCATCCATGCATTCATTTCTGCTGTCATACCAGGATAAACACCTATCCAGAATGTGTTGTTCATCACAAAATCTGTATTTTTAAGTTCACCTACCTGACGATAACCTTCTCCTGTCTTGCGCATTTCATCAAATGCAGGATGCTTGATTAGATTACCAGCAAAAAGGTTACGAGTTTGGATTTTATTTTCTTCCAAATATCCTGTTAATTCATTACGAGTGAAACCAGCATCCTCTTTAACAGCAATGAGGAATCCGAACCAAGAAGGATTAGAGTTCTCTTCTGCTATAGGTAGTATAATACCAGGTACATCTTTCAAACCGTTGTAAAGAGTCTGGTAATTAGCACGACGAGCAGCTACGATGTTGTCAAGTTTCTCTAACTGGGCACAACCAATGGCTGCCTGCATGTCGGTAATTTTGAGATTGAAACCGAAGTGGCTGTAAACATATTTGTGATCATATCCCTCAGGAAGTTCACCAAATTTACCAGTAAAGCGGAGCTTGCAGGTGTTATCAACACCACCCACACACCAGCAATCACGTCCCCAATCACGGAAACTACGTGTTATCTTATCAAGCAAAGGGTCATTGGTATAGACAGCACCACCTTCTCCCATTGTCATGTGATGAGGTGGGTAGAAAGAGGATGTTCCAATATGTCCCCAAGTACCTGTTTTCTTCGTTACTCCATCTATGGTATATTCTGAACCAAGAGCATCGCAGTTGTCCTCAATAAGCCAAAGGTTATGCTTCTCACAGAAAGCAAGCACCGCCTTTAGGTTAAAAGGATTACCCAGAGAATGAGCCATCATGACAGCTTTACATTTTGGAGAATAAGCTGCCTCCAATTGCTCAACATCAATATCGAATCCAGGAAGACAAACGTCAACAAATACTGGAACTGCACCAAACTGAATGATAGGATTAACAGTTGTAGGGAAACCTGCAGCAACAGTAATTACTTCGTCACCACGCTTAATTGCACGTTCGCCTAATTTAGGTGAAGTGAGTGTATAGAAAGCAAGGAGGTTTGCTGACGAGCCAGAGTTAGTGACAGCACAGTATTTTACACCTAACCATTTGGCAAGACGTGTTTCAAACTTATGTGCCCAAGGACCAGCTGTAAGCCAGAAATCCAAAGAAGAGTCAACAAGATTGACAACCTCTTTGTCATCAAAGTAGCGACCACCATAGTTAACATGGGTCTTACCTGGTATGAACTCCTTTTTTGGAGCGTGAACTTCGTTATAATACTCACGTGTAAGCTCAAGAATCTGAGCTTTCAATTCTTCTTTTCTTGACATAATTATTTATAAAATTAAAAAATGATTATTTACTAACAATGTTTAGGATTAGGAATGGAACGTTCCCATCTTTTCCAAGGGGCTTTTCCTTCTGCAAGAAGCTTTTCAAGCATATTTTTCTCACGAATATTGTCCATACACTGCCAAAAGCCTTCATGCACATAAGACATTAATTGACCATTTTCTGCCAATTTGGTTAGAGCTACCTTCTCAAACACACAAGAGTCGCCATCAAGTAGTTCAAACACCTCAGGCTGAAGCACCATATATCCTGCGTTGATAGGAGCACCATCTGAAGCGTTTTTCTCTCTAAACGCTTTCACTGCACCATTCTCAATATCTATCACTCCCTTGTCCTGTGCCATTTTCACAGCTGTAAGAGTCGCTAATTTTCCATGGCTTTTATGGAACTCTACCAACTTATCTATCTCAACATCACAAACACCATCTCCGTATGTCATCATGAAAGGTTCATTACCGACATATTTCTGAATGCGTTTGATGCGTCCTCCTGTCATCGTATTGTATCCAGTATCTACAACTGTCACTTTCCATGGCTCCATATTTGTCTGATGTACAGTCATTTCATTCTTACCATTGCGGTAATCAAAGGTTACATCGGAATTATGAAGGAAATAGTTGGCAAACCACTCCTTAATGTACTCCTGCTTATAACCAGCACAAATTATAAACTCAGTATAGCCATAGTAAGCATACTCTTTCATGATATGCCACAGAATAGGCATGCCGCCAATCTCAATCATTGGCTTTGGTTTAAATTGGCTTTCTTCGCTTATACGCGAGCCAAAGCCACCTGCTAAAAGTACTACTTTCATTTAATTAATAATTTAATATTTGTTTATACAAATTCACGACACTTTGAGCAATAGTTGCAGTTTTCCATTCTTTTATGGCTAATGCCCTATTCCTTAAACCTTTTTCTTTTAAATCTGTAGATAATGCGGCATCTAATACTTTAACAACAGAATTCGGATTTTGTGTGTCAAACGTATAATTACCAGTGTTTTTTAGAATTGATGCAACATTACCAGTGTCTGGTCCTATAACTGTTTTACCCATATAAAAAGCTAAAGGCAAATTACCAGAATTAAGAATTTCAAGACGATGGATTAATGACAAATCTGAAGCGCCATAATAATAGGGTAATTCTTCATCGCTAACAGGTTGTCCCTTTATTATCATTCTTGGATACTTAATTTTCATTTTTAGTATGAAACACAAAAAATGGACATATTTAATTAAGTATCTTCTTTTCTTTCTTTCAACGAATGTAGGTGCCAACAAATAATAATTTGTACCTTTTAGGTGTCTCGCGATATTACACACAAATTGTTTTTCCATATCATTTCTAAAAGCACCCATACAAAGAATGTATCTATTTTTCAATGGTAAACCAATTTTTCTACAACTTTCCTGTTTGCTAAACAAATTAGGATACAAAGTGTCATATACATGATGTGGAATAATTACTTGTTCTACATTCAAATATGTCTTCTTGAAAATATCATAACTGATTTGCCCAAGATGTATTGTTGCATCACTTAGATTATATACAATCTTATAGACGAGATTGTTTTCTTCTGATTTTGGTACATGAGC
>JAUNIZ010000153.1 GCA_030523165.1 Prevotellaceae bacterium | reverse complement strand
AACTGCAATTATTGAAATATTCCATGCATGTCTTATAAAGAAATTGAGGATTAAAGGCCTTTCGACCTTCAACCCTCAACGTTTTTAACTTAAAAAAGACATTATAGTATAGTCTTAACGGCCTCGAGCATACCCTTTTCCTGAATGAGGTCAAGGTCTTTCTTAACGAGGGCGTTGAGTCCTGCAATGTTGTTGAGGTCTTCACCCCAAATCTGTGTAGCGGCAAGAACACCGTCTGTAACCTTCTGTGTGTCGCCTGTTGCCCAAAGTTCCTTCAGCAAGTCCATGATTTCCTGAGAGTCGTTTGGAACGATGTCTGTACCGTCTGCACGCTTGCCACCCTTGTAATAAGTGATGATAGCTGCCAAACCGAATACAAGACCCTGAGGAAGTTCGCCCTTGCGCTCGAGATAAACCTTTACGCCTGGGAGGTCGCGAGTCTGATATTTTGGGAATGAGTTAAGCATGATGCTTGTAACCTGATGGTCAACAAACGGATTCATGAAGCGCTCAAGAACGTCGCTAGCGAATTTCTGTAGTTCGTCTTTCGGAAGGTTGAGAGTTTCCATGAGTTCTTCGAACTGTACTTTGTGTATGTACTTGCCGATAACAGGATCCTTGCAAGCGTCACGTACAATGTTAACACCGCTAAGGAATGCAACAGGGCTAAGAACTGTGTGAGGACCGTTGAGCAGAGTAACCTTACGCTCGTGGTATGGCTCTTCTGACGGAACGAACAATACATGCAGTCCTGCCTTGTCTGCAGGGAACTCTTCTGCAACCTCTTTCGGTGCTTCGATTACCCAAAGGTGGAATATTTCAGCCTGTACAACGAGGTTGTCTTCATAGCTGATTTTCTGCTGTATTTCCTTGATTTCCTTGCGTGGGAATCCAGGAACGATACGGTCAACCAATGTAGCGTAAACACCGCAGCACTCAGTAAACCATTTCTTGAAGTCTTCGCCAAGGTTCCACAGTTCGATATATTTGTAGATGCAATCCTTAAGAACGTGACCGTTCAAGAAGATAAGCTCACATGGGAAGATGATAAGACCCTTTGTAGGATCACCGTTGAATGTCTGATAGCGGCGATAGAGAAGCTGAACGAGCTTGCCTGGATATGAGCTAGCTGGAGCGTCTTCAAGCTTACAGCTAGGGTCGAAAGCGATACCTGCCTCTGTTGTGTTAGAAATAACGAAACGGATTTCTGGCTGGTCTGCAAGAGCCATGAAAGCCTGATTCTGAGAATATGGGTTCAAGCAGCGGCTGATAACGTCAATACGTGTAAGGCTGTTTACAGGCTGACCTTCATCGAGACCCTGCAGATTTACGTGATACAGACAGTCCTGACCGTTGAGCCAGTCAATCATACCGCCAGCCAAAGGCTGAACTACTACTACAGAACCGTTGAAGTCTGTATTCTGGTTCATGTTGTAAATGATCCAATCAACAAAAGCACGTAAGAAGTTACCTTCACCAAACTGGATGACTTTCTCAGGCATTACGCTTTTAGGCGCAGTCCTTTTGTTTAACGCTTGCAATTTTTTCATGATTTGTATATAAATTATGTGTTTAATTTGTTTTTCTTAGCTGTTTTTCTTTAGCTACTGCAAAATTAATATTTTTTCTGATAGCATGTTGTATTTTCAGTGTAAAAATAACGTAAAGGTTTGCGTAAAAATGTAAAAAGCCCGAATCTCTATGACTCGGGCTTATATTGTTACATAGCGAATACGTTGAAACCACCGTCTACGACTGCTACCGTACCTGTTACAAACTTAGCTGCGTCGCTCATCAGATAGTGTATCGTGCCGCATAGTTCTTCTGGGTCACCCATACGTCCGTAAG
Source organism: Prevotellaceae bacterium (assembly GCA_030523165.1). Taxonomy (GTDB): domain Bacteria; phylum Bacteroidota; class Bacteroidia; order Bacteroidales; family Bacteroidaceae; genus Prevotella. Next base: position 6,727 of record JAUNIZ010000153.1, on the reverse strand, counting down.
GTGTCTGATGGATAACGTCTTTTCCGCGCTGTGTGTACGAACCGTCAGGGTTTGTCAGCAACGTGCGGTTCTGCTCTGTTATGAAGAAGCCTGGGGCAATGGCGTTCACTCTGATGCCCTCGCCGAACTTCTTTGCGCACTCTGTTGCCATGAACTCGGTGAAGTTGCTTATGCCTGCCTTTGCTGCTGCATATCCGCATACTCGTGTGATAGGGCGGAAAGCCGCCATTGACGAGAAGTTGATGATTGAGCCTTTGCCTTGGTCTACCATCGGCTTTAGGAACACCTGTGTAGGTATTACCGTGCCAGTGAGGTTAAGGTCGAGCACTTTCTGGAACTCTTCTATCTTGAGGTCAAAGAAGTTCTTGTCTGGTGCTATTACCGCGCCTGGCATGTTGCCTCCAGCTGCATTGAGCAGAGTGTCTATGCGGCCGTATTTCGCAAGTATGTCGTCACAGTTCTTCTGTACGGTCTCTTGGTTCATTACGTCGGTTTTCATGAACTCAGCCTCATAGCCGTCTTTCTTTATGTCTGCAACGATTTCGTTACCTACTTCTGCCTTGCGTCCGAGAATGATTACCTTTGCACCGTTCTTGGCAAGATATTTTGCTATTGTGCGGCCTAATACGCCTGTGCCGCCTGTGATTACCACCACGTAATCCTTGATGTTGAATAGTTCGTTCATATTCTTTAGTTTACAAGTTGACAAGTATATATAATGTATTAGTTTGTTTTTATTCGTAGAAACCAGGCTGCTTGTATTCTATTCCCAGCTCACGGTCAACGGTGGCTAGTATGCCCTGTACCTGACCCATTGCGAACATTCTTCCGAGGAAGCTGTAGCCTGCGTTGTAGCCCTTGCTGTCGTCACCAAGCATGGTCATGCCATGGTCTACACGCATTGGAAGCTTTGGATTTTCCTTTTCGAATATGCGTGCAAGCTCTATCACGTCTGCACGTCCGCCAAGGTGTGAAGCCTCTGTGAAGTCGCCGTTAGGGAATATGTGGCATGAACGGAGATGCACGAACCATGTGCGTGAAGCGTATTTGCGTGCTAGGTCTACCACATTGTTGTGTGCGCCTGCCGACAGAGAGCCAGCGCAGAACGTAAGTCCGTTGTGAGGATTGTCTACGGCATTGAGGAACCACTTTATGTCCTCGTCACATGTAACGATACGCGGCAAGCCGAGTATAGGGAATGGTGGGTCGTCTGGGTGAACGCACATGTACATGTCATACTCCTCGCATGTAGGCATTATTGCTGAGAGGAAGTAGCGCATGTTCTCGCGCAGTTGTTCTTTCGTTATGCCTTTGTATAGGTCGAGAAGCTGACGGAACAGTTCTACTGGGTGCTCGTCGTCTTCCTTAATGTTTCCGCTTACGAAACCCTGTGTCTTCACGATAATGTTCTCCACGAGCATGTGGTCGTCCTCAGGTGTCATTGTCTTCTTCAGCTCTTCTACCTCTTTGAGCACTTCTTCCGACCAGTCCTTTTCAGCGCCTTCACGCTTCAATATGCATATGTCGAAATATGCGAACTGTGCGTGTGAGAAGTAGAGGTTGGTTGTGCCGTTAGGGTTAGGGTGGGAGAGGTCTGTTCTAGCCCAGTCCAATACAGGCATGAAGTTGTAGCAGATAGTGTGAATGCCCTCAAGCGAAAGGTTCTTAAGGCTCTCCTTGTAACGCTCTATCAGCTCGTCACGGTCAGGACCTGCATATTTTATGCTCTCACATACAGGCAAGCTCTCTACAACAGACCAGCGCATGCCGTAGCTTTCTATGTATTCGCGAAGGTCACGTATTTTCTCTCGTGTCCACACTTCGCCGTTAGGAACATCGTGAAGGGCTGTAACTATGCCTTCCACTCCAATTTCTCTTAGCATGGCAAGCGTTATCTTGTCGTTCTTGCCAAACCTTCTCCATGTTCTTTCCATAATATATGTTTATAATGTTTGTTGTTTTCAAGTATCTTTGATACAATTCTGTTCGCGCTTTTCATTATGCCTGTTCACTCGTGGTGATATGGTTCGCCTCTCATTATCGTGCAAGCCCTGTATATCTGTTCTGTGAACACCAGCCTTACCATTTGGTGCGACAAGGTCATCTTCGACAGCGATATCTTTCCGTCAGCCCTTTCATATACAGCGTCAGAGAAGCCGTAGGGACCGCCTATCACGAACGTCAGCTGCCTTGAAGTCTGCTGTCTGTTGGCAAGCCATGAGGCAAATTCCACGCTTCTCATTTCTTTTCCGCGTTCGTCAAGCAGAATCACCGTGCTTTTGTCCTCTATGCTTTTCAGTATCAGTTCGCCTTCTTTCTCCTTTTGTTGGCTCTCGCTCAGGCTCTTGCTGTTTTTGAGTTCAGGTATTACCTTTATCTCGAACGGCATATAGTGGTTGATTCTGCCGACATAGTCGTCAATGGCAGTTGCGAAAAGTCGATCAGCCGTCTTGCCTACAAGTATAAGCGTGGTTTTCATATACTTTTATAATACCTCTTATATATAGTCGTTCTTACGCTTAGAATTCATTGGGAACCAACCCTTTCTCACTCTTTCTTTCTGTTCGAACAGTTCTTTTATTGACCATAGTGACGATGCTCCTATTATGCCCAATACAGCCGAAATGAGCGAGTTTTCTATGAACAGGGCAGCAATTATGCAGACTATGCCTGCTATTAGGAATATCCACCAAAATCTTGTGCCTGTATAGTATTCTGTTTTTATCACGATAGGGTGAAACAGTCCTATTATCAGAAACGACAACACTGCGATGATTATTCCTGTGAAATGTAATTCCATTATTTTTATATATGATGTTTATGCAAAGATACTTCTTTTTCTGCAAACGACAAAGTGAAAAAACAAAATCACATGATATATAACAAAAAATCCATGTGTTTTTCCGTATATCGGACGATTGTCATAATTTTTGGAAAATATGACAGAAACAAACTCTCATAAAAAAACGTGAGCCAATCTGAATGACCCACGTTATTCTTGTGAATAGAAAGATTATTTATTTCCTCATAAATTTTATTACCTTGCCGTTGGAGGTCTTGATTATGTTAAGACCCTTGAATGCAGAGGAATGTCTGCGACCGTTAACGTCATAGAACTCGGCATTGCCGTCAGCAGGCGATGTTGTGGTTATGCCTTTTATTCCTGTGGTGTTGATAACCTTTGCCTTGTTGGCGTTGGCTATTGCGCCTGTGGCGTTGTCTATCAGAAGGGCAACAACACGGAGGTTGTTCACGTCTTGTACAAGGTTTTCTCCGCTTGTGCTTATGGCTGTCGATAGGTCAAATGTATAGCTGGTGTCCATATATGTTGCTGCGGTGATAGTAGAAGGCAATGCTACGTCTTCGTTCGTCAGACGTGTTGTTGCAATGATAACGTCATTGTATTTCAGTCCGCTAACGTATGCGCTGCCAGTCATAAACTGCTGAAACTCTGGCTCAGAGAATGTTCCCAGAGAGCCGCCTGCATAGTAGTTGCTCTGCATCCAGCTGTTGCCTGTACCTTGCAGACTGTCGGCAAGAAGAACGAACTCTATCTTGTAGTCGGCAGCGGTATAGTCTGCTGCAAAGATTGTTGACGCGTCAATGTTTACATATTTGGCATCGTCGCTAAGAGTTGCCGTAACGTCTATGTCGGCAGGGGCAGCTATCTGTTCGCACACCTCTTTCCATGCGGTTTCAATGCCGAAGCCCGAATTGGTGAAGCCATAGTATGGGTCTGCCTCATAGGCTCTGTCAAGATAGCCAGCAGGGAAGCCGCTAACGTCATTAGGATATAACGATATAGCCATTATCTCCATTGGGTCTGAATTATGGTAGGATATAGCGATGAAGTCGTCAGGATAAAGACGATTCATCACCTCAAGTGCCACAAATCCGCGAGGGCAGTTGCCACACCATGTGCCTGTATATTCCTCTAACACTGCACGATGTGTAGGCAGCACGTCAAAGACATTAACCGTTGCTGTTGCCTCTGCCGTAGGGTCGGTGTTGTCAGTGCCGTTAACCTTGGTAATCTTTACATTCAACGGATATGCACCTGACACGCTGAACTCTGGCAATGGTATGTTTACGGTTGTAGAAACGTTGTAGCGTGCAGCCAGAGCGTTGTCGCCAAGGTCAACGGTATTGGTCGTGGTCGTGCCTCCTACGGTGTAGGTATATTCAAACGAACTTACGCCATTATATCCGTGGTTTAAGACGGTCATTTCTACGGTGTTGTCTCTGTTGCCCTGCACGTCTATGCTTTCAGGAACAGTAACGCCAGCAGCGTCTGACGGCACGTTGTCGAGAACCACCTCCATAGCAAGGTCGCCTATCTGCGAAACAATGCTCATCCAACTACGGTATGTTCTTGACGAGTGGATATAGAAGCCGCCTTCGTCAGTAGCTGAGCAAACGGCTACGGGAAATGCGCTATAGTCGTTCAGTTCGTCAATGTTGAAAGAATAGCCTACATACACACCGTCAGCGTCTATTGTGTAAGGTGTAGAGAGTGTTACCTCTATTGTACCTGTCGTGAAGTCAACGTCTTGCGTCTGTATGTCAGGCACGTTGGTCTTTTTGCCGTCAATGGTTTCTAGGGTCAGTTCCTTTGACAGCCACACTTTCACGTTTGACACGCTGGCTATTCCCTCGAAAGGAAGAATAACCTTAGTGACTGTTGTTCCTACGAGGTCAGCGCCTGTGAGGTGGATAGCCACGTCATAGTTTTCTTTCTTGCCTGTGCCGTAGTAGACTGACGAGCCAGTGTTGTTGTAGCTGTATATTATCTCTCCGTCAGAGAGTTCTGTCGCGTTGGCAGTCATTATGCCGCATAGCGACATTACGAGCGAGAGAGCGAATGTTCTGAGTATCTTCATTTTTTTTCATTTCTTGCTTTTCCAATTCAGAATAATAATGTTTTCTTTTTTTCTTCTTTATATTGTTCTGAAATGGATAACCGTTTTTTTTATTTCTTGATAATCTTGATATTCTTCTTTGTACCGTCAGCATAGGTCGTGCTCTTTATGAATATTCCCTTTGAAGGGTTGCTTACCTTTCTTCCGCTGAGGTCTGTGTAGCTAACGCTCTTCACGGTTGTTTCATCGCTGCTTATGCCGCTTATGCCTGTGTCTTCGTTGTTTACATAATAGTAGACGAGGTTAGAAGCGTTAGTCTCGCCACCGCCTGTGTAGTAAACCTTTACGCCAAGCTTTTCGAAACCTGTGCTGTAATAGTATATTCTGCGCTTGTCGTTGTAGCGGTGGATAGAGTAGTTGTCAACGAAATAGAACGGAATGTCAGTCATTTCCTCAGACAGAGCTATATACTCGTCAGGATAGAGAGTAAGCACTTCTTCGTCCATGTATATGTTGTAGTACATCTTCGCTGGGTCAATGGTATTGCCGTTTACGTCCTTTGCATAGAGGTTAACACCGAAACGTCCGTAGCCGCTTGAGGCGTCATAGTCTAACCATTCTACAAATACAGGGTCAGCAGGCACGGCTGCTACCTCGTTCCAACCGTTCAGTTCAGGAAGACGGAAAGAAGTAATCTCGTTTGCAGACTTGTTGCCGTAGTTGAAGAGAATGTTGCCCGTAGTGGTTAATGTCTTGTTTGCGGAATCATAGTCGAACACAACAGGGTTGCTGTTAAGCGAAACGTCATTGAAAGTTATGCCGAATGTCTCTGTAACGGTGATGTTGGCAGATGCTGCAAAGACATGAGCATGCTCTACAGAGTCTACACCTACATACTGCATTGCAGGGAATGTAACCTTGTTGCCTTCGATGGTTCCCTTTATGCATGGGTTCTTGATGTAGTTGTCAGGGAATCCGTTGATGTAAATGTCAGAGCCGTCAATAGCCACGTCAACGACAGCGTATGTAGAAGTGGTATCGGTGTCGTGTGCCTCTAGCATGTATTTCTCAACAGTAGCGTCAGAAGGGATTGACGGAGCGGTCTCGTTGATTTTCGACATTGTCAGGTTAAGGTCACCGAAGCCAACCCAGTCGCCTGAATATTCGTCAAGCAGACCTAGCATAGTGCTTTCAGTGCATATGAGCGAGTCGTTTCTCCACACAAACTTCATGTCGGTGTCTACCGTATCTTCCACATACCAGCGTTCAACGGTGCTGTAGTAGAACTTTGCGGCATAGTATTTGTACATGTCGCCTTCGTATCCCTCTTCGTATATCGGCTGCGGCATTTTCACCACAATGGTGTCGCCCTCGCCCTTGGTGCCTTTCAGCCATGTGCCTGTGGAAAGCTGTGATATAGGATTCTTTATATAAATAGATCCGTCGTCAGCCACTACCATGTCTCTGGCATAGCCGTCAGCATCGCCATGAAGAACGGTGTTGTAGAAGTTGAGATAGTAGTAGCTTGAATAGTACATGTCTTTATACAATGTGCCCTCTGGCTGTTCTGTAATCAGCGTTTCCTCTGCGTCAGTTTTCTTTATGCGTGAAGCCGCTGCATTGGCTGTAGGCTTGAAATAGTTGCCTCGAAGGGTGGTGCTGCCGTCTGCAAGATTGATTGTCTGTCTTGCCGACTTGCCGATAGAAGCGTCTGTATTAGCGTTTCGGATAGGTTTCTGTGCGAAAGAAACTGTGGCGAGCAGTGTAGCTGCCAACAATGCGTAAAATCTTCTCATATATCAATGTTTTGTTGTTATCCTTAATTCCGCAACACTATAGTTTAACATTATTTATAAGTGCCTGAGCAA
>JAUNIZ010000152.1 GCA_030523165.1 Prevotellaceae bacterium | reverse complement strand
TTTTCTTTGCCTCCATAGCGCATAGCATAGACTGATTACAGTTATTACAGATTACAATTATTTTCTCACATAGGTATTATCCCATATAGCTAATAGAAACCATGATTTCAGACGAAACAAAAGCACTGCTTATAGAGTATGCCGAAAGGTATGAAACAAAAGACTTTCTGCCTGCAGACCCAAGTTGGTTCATGCATCAGGTATCAGGAAAAGAGAACCAGGAAACTATGGCTTTCATAGCGTCATGCCTAAGCTATGGCAGCCGTAAGCAGTTCATGCAGAAGATACAATATATTCTTGACGCATCAAAAGGAAATGTTTATCAATGGGTGGCTAACGGACTGTTTGCCAACGATATACCCGATGACGACAAGACATGTTTCTATAGACTGTACACGCAACACACAATGCACTCACTGCTCCATGCCTTGCAGCAAATGCTCAAAGAATACGGAAGCATAGGAGAATATATCAAGAAGGCTTCTGAAGATTGCTCGTCTAAGAATAATATTGACGGCTCGTCTAAGGTTTCCGTTGACTGTCTCTCTGCAGTAAAGTCATTAACAGAGTATTTCTCGGTACATGGCATAGAAACAATTATTCCGAAAAACACTACGTCAGCATGCAAGCGTATATGCATGTTCATGCGATGGATGGTCAGAGACAACTCGCCAGTAGACTTGGGTATATGGAGTTCTTTTATGGACAAGAGAACACTAATCATACCAATGGACACTCATGTTCTTCAAGAAGCAAACAGACTTGGGCTGATAAACAGCAAGACAGCATCAATGTCTGTAGCTATAAAACTAACGGAAAAACTTTCAGAGATTTTCCCCGAAGACCCTATGAAAGGCGACTTTGCCTTGTTCGGATATGGAGTTAACCACTGACGCAAATTAGACAAAAAAAACGGAATCCACAATCATTAGTGAATTCCGTTTTCTTTTAAACGTTTTATCTCTACTGCAACGTATGACTATCAATATAGTTCTGAACAACATCTTTATAGCTTTCAGAGATAGGTATGAATGTTTCACCAATAACCATTCTTCCTCTGTCTATAAGATCGACCTTAGACATATTGATGATAAACGAACGATGAACTCTCATGAACTGAGGTCTTGGCAAATAGTCTTCCATCTTTTTCATATTCATCAATGACATCACTGAACGCTTTTCTGTTGAAAGATAAATCTTGATATAGTCCTTCAAACCTTCGATATATAATATATCATCGAATTTTATAGGCACAAGCTTGTATTCGCTCTTTACGAATATAAACCTGTCTTGTGACATGATCTTCTGCTTGTTGGCTACAGAGAACCACTCCATTGCTTTATTTACAGACACAACGAACTTATCATAACTTATCGGCTTGAGAAGATAATCTATAGCATTTACCTTATAGCCTTCAATGGCATAACGGTCAAACGCTGTAGTAAAAATAACTTTAGTTTCTTTAGGAAGAATCTTAGCAAACTCCAATCCGCTGAGTTCAGGCATCTGAATATCAAGGAATAGAAGGTCTGCAGGATTGTCCCTCAAAACTTTCATAGCCGTCAAGGCACTTTCAAAAGTACCAATAAGGTTCAGCTCTGGCGTTTTAGCAACATAGCTTGCCAAAAGGTCAGCTGCCAACGGCTCATCATCAATTATTGCGCAGTTGAGTATCATAAATTATAATTTTAGATGTATATATATTATTCTCGTCTGTTCCCTTTGTCCATTCGTATTTTCCACTATATGCAAGATTCAAACGTTGGGCAACTTGTTTCAGTCCTATTCCATGACCGCTCTTGTCGGAACTGCTTTTAGGGAAATTGGTGTTTTTAATTTCACATACTATCTTGTCATCGTCTGACGTGATATCAATAGAGATAAAACAAGGCTCAGTCAAACTGACCCCATGTTTAAAAGCGTTTTCCACAAGTGATACAAATATAAACGGAGCTACGTTGATATTATTGTTCGCAACAGGCATATTTACATCTATTTTTACGCTTTTTGTCATTCTCAGCTTCATCAAATCGATATAATGCCTAAGGAAATCAAGCTCTGTGTTAAGTGCAACCGAACTCTGGTTAGAGCCGCTTAGTATTTGCCTCAACATTGCACTCAATGAGAGAACTGCCTTCTGTGCCTTCTCGCTATCAAAAGATATGAGCGCATATATGTTGTTGAGCGTATTCAGAAGAAAGTGAGGGCTGAACTGATTGCGGAGTATCTCAAGCTCGGCTTCCGTCTTCTGCTTGGCAATATCCTTGCGCGCGGTTTCCGTCTGATACCACTTAACGGCAAGACGCAGCAACGTGGCTACGAAAACGGACAATGCCAAAGAGAACACATTGCGTGCAACGAACAACATCAGCATGAACGATATAGGTCTGTCCTCTTCTTCTGGAGGAACCATACCTGTCTCTATCTCATGATGATGCATGCCTTCCATAAGGAATTCCACGATAATCGCGAATAGCAACATGACAATGACATTCACGATAATGAACACGTTCTGCTTGTGTTCCATGAAATATTTCGGAACCAACCATAGGTAGTTCAAATAGAAGAGGATACACATCAATAACGGAAACGTCAAACGCATAAGAAACATCATAATATCGTCTTGTTGATTTTCGGGCACGAATATCAACGCAGGTACTATTACCATAATCCAACAGAATATGTGGAATATGGTGAAGTATACGTTTGTCATTTTCATATTCATTTCCTTTTCGGATTATATCTATTATATGTATTCCTTGCGGATTAATTTATTATATCGTGGTTTCCTTTCGGTTTAACCTATTATACAGACAGACACCACAATCAATTAAAGTGCCTGTCTGTATATGTTGTGATTAATTTCTATTCATACCTCAATGCGTCAATCGGGTCAAGCTGGGCTGCTTTCTTAGCAGGATACCATCCGAAGAACACACCAGTAAATGTACACACCGCAAAACTCATGATTATTGTCCATGGCTGAATGGCTATAGGCCAATGTGCAAACATCTTTATTGCGTATGATGCGGCTATTCCAAGTATTACACCTATTACACCGCCTGTTACGCTAAGCAGAATAGCTTCTATCAAGAACTGGTTCAGAATATCAATGCCTCTTGCACCTACACTCATGCGCAAGCCTATCTCACGAGTACGCTCTGTAACGCTGACATACATGATGTTCATGATTCCGATACCGCCAACGACAAGCGAAATGCCTGCTACACAACCCAACAAGATTGTAAGCATATCTGTTGTAGAGTTCATCATCGACGCAAGCTCTTCCTGTGAACGAATATCGAAGTCATCATCGTCTGCCTCGGTTGTCTCCGTAGCGTCTTTCAGCTTATGATTGGTACGGAGAATGTTTGTAATTTCCTCAGTAGCCTTGTCTGTCGCACCTTCTGTAATCGCAGAGCACTGTATACCGCCGAGGAATGTCTGCGCAAGGATACGCTTCATGACTGAAGAATAAGGAGCAAGCACAAGGTCGTCCTGGTCCATGCCCATTGAGTTGTAGCCTTTCTTCTTCAGCACTCCTACTACTCTGAACGGAATGGAGTTGAAACGTACAACTTTACCAACAGGGTCACTTCCGTCAGGGAAAAGATTGTCAACAACAGTCTGACCGAGAATACATACCTTTGCGCTCGACTTTATGTCTGCATCAGTGAACACTTCACCGTCACTGACAGTCAACTGACGTATTTCAAGATAATCCTGATTTACACCGTAGATAGTTGAAGGCGTATTCTGATTGCCGTAAATGAACTGTCCGCTACTTGTAACGACAGGGCTAACGGCAGAGATATAATGACAGCCTTCCTTTATAGATTCATAGTCAGCCATCTTAAGAGTTTCCATATCAGAGGCATCTTGGCGCACACCACCTCTCATGTCGGCTCCAGGGCTAATCATTATCATATTTGAACCCATCTCTGCAATGTTCGCCTGTATGCTTTGCTTGGTTCCCTGACCGACAGCAAGCATGGTAATCACTGAGGCAATACCTATAATAATACCCAATGCTGTCAGAAACGCACGAAGCTTATTGGCGGCTATAGCACGAAGGGCTATTTTAAATAGATTCGCATAATTCATATTATTCGTCTTTATTTATTGGCAATGCAGCTAATCCCTCTGCTGCCGACTGTATATTATTATTATACTCATCGCTTATAACATGACCGTCACGCAGCATTATGTTTCTGCTTGAATAATTGGCAATGTCAGGGTTGTGAGTAACAAAGATTATAGTACGGCCTTCTGCATGAAGCTTCTGAAACAGAACCAGAATCTCGAAAGATGTTCTGGTGTCAAGGTTTCCCGTTGCCTCGTCAGCCAAAATCACCGCAGGGTTGTTTACCAATGCTCTGGCTATGGCGACACGCTGCATCTGACCGCCCGACATCTGGTTTGACCTATGGTTAAGCCTGTCGCCCAATCCAACGGCTTTCAGCGCTTCTACCGCACGGTCATGGCGTTCCTTTGAGCCTACAGCACTATTATACATCAACGGCAACTCAACGTTTTCCACACTGGTTGTCTTTGCCAGAAGATTGTAATTCTGGAAAATAAAACCTATCTTACGGTTACGAAGAACCGCACGCTGCGCTTTCGACATTCTTCTTACTGATACCCCGTCAAGGAAGTATTCTCCGCTTGAAGGAGTGTCAAGACATCCGAGCTGATTAAGCAATGTAGATTTTCCTGAGCCAGATTTACCCATGATGGTGACAAATTCACCCTCAAAGATCTTGAAAGAAACGCCTCTAAGGGCATGTACTGTTTCTTCTCCGACCAAGAACTCACGCTTAACGTTCTGCAGCTCTATGACGACTTTCTTTTCTTTCTCTGACATAGGCGTTATTTCTTCTTGTCATTCTTCTTTGGACCTGGCGCAAACGGTGACTGCTCTTCGCTTGAAGCATCTGCTGTCTGCTCCTCTTCCGTTGCCTCCTTTATCTCCGTTACAATAGACATTCCCTTAGTAACACCGCTCAATATTTCTGTGTTTACACCGTCAGACATACCAATCTGAACGCTATATGCCTTGAATGTCTTGCCATCGTATGTCCAAACCTTGTTCTTTCCGTTGCAATCAACAATCTTCTTGTCTTTACCGACAGTCTCTGTTGTAGGCAATATTCTAAGAGCCTTGCTAGGAACGCTCAGAACATCTTTCTTCTCTGCTGTATATATTGTTACGTTTGCAGTAAGACCTGGCTTAAGTTTCAGATCTTCATTCGGCGCGTTGATTACAACTTCATAAGTTACGACATTATTTGTTGTAGTAGCGTTCTGTCTTACCTGTGTTACAGTTCCTGAGAATGTGTCGTCTGGATAAGCGTCAACTGTGAAAGAAACTCTTTCTCCTTCCTTAACATCGCCTATATCAGCTTCATCGACATCAGCAATGATACGCATCTTTTTCAGGTCTTTTGCGATAGTAAACAGCTCAGGAGTACTATAGCTGGCTGCCACTGTCTGACCTTCTTCTACCGAACGCTCAAGAACAATACCGTCTACAGGAGAAGTAATGGTAGCATATCCCAAGTTTGTCTGTGCCTGCTGAAGAGATTCTTTTGCCGTAGCAACATCTTCCTTCGCCTGCTTATAGCTAAGCTGTGCACTCTCATAATCATCAGCACTTACAAGACCTTTATTGTAAAGAGTTGTATAACGATTAAAGTTTGCGGTCTGATATTTAAGTGTGCTTTCTGCGCTTGACAGCTGTGCCTTGGCAGTGTTCAGCGTACTGATAAGGTTTGTTCTGTCTAGTTCAGCAATAACCTGACCCTTTGTTACAACACTGTTATAATCAACATAAATCTTGTCAATTATACCTGATACCTGTGTACCTACCGTTACTGATTCAGGGTCAACGGTACCAGTTGCAGTAATGCTGTTCTGTATAGTTGCCAACGACACCTTCGCCGTAGTAAATGTAACGCTTTCGTTCTTTTTGCCACTTGGCCATAACCATGCCGCAATAGCGATAATGACAATGACGCCAACGACATACCATATTTTACTTACCTTCTTCATAATTATGTTAGTTATTTGTTTTACATGTCTATTGATTCACCTTTATAGAACTTCAGCAACTGCTGGTCAAGTATCGTAGTGTACTTGCTTTGCAGTTTGTTCTGCTGCGCTGTTAGAAGATTTGTCTTTCCCGTCATCAGTTCTACTATATTCTTCAATCCGAGACGGAACTGTTCGCTCAACAGGTCATAGCTTGCCTGAGCGCTTTCTACGCTTGCTTTAGCAGCCTTGTATTTAGCCTGGTTCGTATATGCATCTTGCCAATAGCCCTCGATTGTGCTATAAAGTTCTTTCTGCTTGTCTTTTAAATCCAACAAACTCTGCTCGCGCTCAATCTTGGCTTTATTGACAGCTGTCTTTGCGCTACGGTTATCAAATATAGGAACACTGACAGAAGCACCTATTCCAGCATCGAAATTGGTTTTCATTTGTGTGCCCCAGCCAAAATCAGACATTGAAGACGTGCTTGTTCCTACTGAACCTGAAAGGCTTATAGTCGGCAAATAGCCTGCCTTTGCTATTGCTATGCTCAAATCACTGCTCTGTATAGCCAACTTGCTGTTTTCTATTTCTGGGCGTGTAGCGACTGCTGCCTCATAGACAGACATAAGTGACGGAATATCTTCAAGCGCTTGTTCGTCAGACGTTTCTGGTATCTGAACGTCAAATTCTGTTTCGTTTGTGATTTCAAGCAGTTGCTTCAACTGAAGCTTATAGTTAGCAAGGGTTGCCTTTGCTTCTACTACATTGTATTGGTCTTCTGCCACTTGAGCCGTCAATTGAGCGACATCGGCTTTTGACATCTTTCCTACTTCAAGCATTACCTTGCCACGTTCTTCATTCTTTACACTGATTTCATAGCTCTGCTGATTCACACTAATAGCCTCATTAGTATAAAGAATCTGAACGTAAAGCTGAACAATCTGTTCCTGAATACTATTTGCTGAAGTAATAGAATCAAGCTCAGCCTGCTGAACAGCCAATTTATTTTGCTTTATTGTATTACGGTTCTGGTTTCCATTCCACACGGTCCAACTTGCGTTTATGCCGTAGCTTCCGTTGTAATAGAACTTGTCTATACTTGTAGCAACCGTTCCGTTTGTTACCGTAGAAGTTCCACTATTTACCCAAGGGCGATATCCTATAGAATGGGTTGTGGAAAAATTAAGAGAAGGAAACAATGCCGCCTTAGACTGCTTAAAGTCTTCAACCGATGATTGCTTTGTGAGCTTTGACTTCTGGAGGGTTATGTTGTTAGCCATCGCATAATCAATGCACTCCTTTAAAGTCCACTTTCCAGAAGAACTTTGCGCCCCTGCATCTAAAGCCAGGAGAAAAGCAGACATAAGAATAATACCTTTTTTCATAAATTCCTCAATTTTGTTCGATGCAAAATTAAGCAGAATTATCGGACAAAAAAAATATTATATATCCTTATAAGCCGTTAGTAGAAATAATTATCCAATTCTTCGATAAAGGCATAGTACTTAACATTTGTTTATCGACGGACTGGATAATATGGTTTTTCAAGCATTTATCTGCTGTAGTCTGGCTATGTATTTACCAAGAATATCAAACTCGATATTGACCGTTGAACCTAATTTTATATCGCAAAAATTAGTGTGTTCAAATGTATAAGGTATTATAGCTACCTGAAACGTGTCTGCTGTAGGGTTACATACAGTCAATGAAACGCCATTTACAGTAACGCTTCCTTTATCTACTGTAAAGTATCCACGGCTTGCCATTTCCTTGTCAAAAGCATATTTGAACGTAAAATATGTACTTCCGTCAGCGTCTTTCATATCGACACATTCAGCAGTCATGTCTACGTGTCCCTGAACTATATGTCCGTCTAAACGCCCGTTCATCATCATTGAACGTTCAACATTAACCTTGTCGCCTACTTCAAGCAATCCAAGATTAGAACGGTCTAGAGTTTCCTTCATTGCTGTTACAGTATAACATCCGTTTTCAATGTTTACAACGGTAAGGCACACTCCGTTATGTGCAACGCTTTGGTCTATCTTAAGTTCATCGACAAAAGAACATTTTAAGGTCAGGTCTACATTTTCCTTATACTTCTTTATCTCTGTGACAATGGCAAAATCTTCAATAATTCCAGAAAACATTGTTATTAATAATTATATGGGTTTATAAAAATATGGGCAGGAATTAAAATAATCCTGCCCGTTATAAAAGAAGACCGTACCAGTGATGTGATGAAACTCCGAGCTATATAAGATTTGAGAGCTCTCCGCCTTTGTAATCCACCGACTTTACAGCTATGTCTTTCGACAATGTGGCCCGCCATTAGCAAAAGAAGTCTTCTCGGTTTTCGATTTATTATTGATGAGTATCCCGATCGAACCAATACGGTCTGTTTCTCGCTTCTTTCTAAATGCAAAATTACGGATTAATTCTTAACCATGCAAATATTTCATTCAAAAAAATTGTATTGTATCTGTAACGTTTCTTATCAGAAAATAAATTATGTCTATTTTATCATTTTAATATCCTTGTATTGACTT
>JAUNIZ010000151.1 GCA_030523165.1 Prevotellaceae bacterium | reverse complement strand
ATAGAGAAGAACCAAACGTAATGAGATACTATCCTTATTTAGACAATATTTTTGAGTATCTGGAAAATACTGATATAACAAAATGTAAATAGTCAATACCGATGGAAACATCATCCATCGGTATTGATGACAATTATTTTCAATCCAATAGAATTAAATCAAGAGACTATATACAACCAACATTCCAAAAACCACACTAAACAACAAAAATAAATACGTTTATTTTGATTTGTCTTTTTCTTGTATTACCTTTGCATAACATTATTCGATGCTACGGCTAAAGAATAGAAGGAGGCAAATAAAGAATGTATAGCAATTACAATAACCATCAGAACGACTACGATTATTACATTGTGGAAGAAGACATGCCACTGTTGGAGTTTCTTCTTCAGAATGTAAAAGGCGAAAGCCGTTCCAAGATAAAAGCTACGCTTAAAGGCAGGGGCATAAAGGTAAACAAAAAGACTGTTACGCAGTTTGACTATCCGTTGACAAAGGGAATGAAGATTTCTGTCAGCAAAAGCAAACGTAACAACGAGATGTTCAAAAGCCGTTATGTGAAGATTGTATATGAAGACAGGCATATTGTTGTTATAGAAAAGAACATCGGTATTCTATCAATGGCAGCTGGACATAGTTCGCTTAACGTGAAGACGGTGCTTGATGACTATTTCAAAAAGAGCCGTCAACGCTGCAAGGCACATGTTGTTCATCGCCTTGACCGTGACACAAGCGGACTTATGATTTATGCAAAGGACATTCAGACAGAACAGATACTTGAGCATAATTGGCATGATATTGTATATGACCGTCGATATGTAGCCGTTGTAAGCGGCGAGATGGAAGATGACGAAGGCACGATAGAGAACTGGCTAAAGGACAACAAGGCATATATAACTTATTCATCGCCAGTGGATAACGGAGGCAAATATGCAATTACGCATTTCCATACACTTGACAGAACTACGGAACACAGCCTTGTGGAATATCGTCTTGAAACAGGAAGAAAGAACCAGATAAGGGTTCATTCAGCAGACATGGGGCATCCTGTATGTGGAGACATTAAATACGGAAACGGCGATGACCCACTTCACCGTCTGTGTCTTCATGCATACGTGCTATGCTTCTATCACCCGATAACAAAGGAGAGAATGGAATTTGAGACAATGATTCCGGCAAATTTCAGAAGTCTTTTTAAGTAATTGAATATTCATATCATTGGTAAAATGGAAGATTTTGTATATTATATATTTTGCGTAATCGCGCTCATCGTAGCGATATTCATATTGAAGAAGGTTGCAGGTTGCTTGATAAAATCGATAATCTTCGCTGTAATTATAGCCGTTCTTGTGGCTATATATTTCCTATACATTAAACAACCGTTGCCGTAAATACGGCAAAGCGGATAACAGAAAAATATTATCCGCTATCCTTGAAACGACTAAATCTTATCAGCTATGGACGTAGAAAACATAAGAAAAGTAATAGAAACGATGCCCAATCTATCAACTACACTGGGCATGCACTTCATATCAACGCCTGACGATGACATCTGCATGGCTACAATGAAGGTAAACGAGACTAACCGACAGCCGTTCGGCTTTCTTAGTGGAGGGGCATCGCTTGCTTTGGCAGAGAATGTGGCAGGCGTAGGATCGTCATCATTATGTCCAGGAAAGATATGCGTAGGCATCAGCGTAAGCGGTGAACACGTTAAGGCTGTAGCTGAAGGAGATACGGTTACTGCACATGCACATCTTGTAAGCAAAGGAAGGAAACTGCATGTATGGGACGTGAACATTACCGAT
Organism: Prevotellaceae bacterium; assembly: GCA_030523165.1. GTDB lineage: Bacteria > Bacteroidota > Bacteroidia > Bacteroidales > Bacteroidaceae > Prevotella. The sequence goes on along the minus strand of JAUNIZ010000151.1, from coordinate 6,781 downwards.
TCTACAGGAGAACTTATTTCTACTGTCCATGTTACCAACTATATAATAACGCCTAAAACAAAGAACAAGGAGTGAGCGAGGCGTATGTTTTATATAGGCTGCCACATGCAGACGAATATACAATTCTAAGGCAGACCACAGGAAAACCGATGGAGTATGGTTCATGCAAGGACCTTACAGGCAAGCATGGTTTTGTATTTGCGCCTTTTGCCATATCGGAAAAGACACCTGTGCTGTTGCTTAATCCTGACGAAATAGAACATAAACGTATTGACGGCAATACGAATATTGCCAACAACGATTATGAAACAGAAACACGCAACACAGACAATGAAAGGTCTGTCTATAAAAATGACTTCAGTTTATTCCATGAAAAGCTAAAAGACGGACATTTCAGCAAGATAGTGCTGTCACGATGCAGCGAAGAAAATATGACGGAGAAGCTATGTAATGAAGAACTTTTCCTTCGTGCATGCAACCTATATCCACGAATGTTCATAGCGCTGATATCAATGCCAAAGTCAGGGACATGGCTAATGGCAACGCCTGAGATACTGCTTGAAAACATTGGAGGAAACAGATGGCAGACTATAGCGCTTGCAGGAACAATGAAACTGCAAGGACATCTGCTTGACTTCGACATACCTGGCAGCAGTATAGAGTCAAATGAAATAAACTGGAGCAAGAAGAACATAAAGGAACAGCAATACGTAGCTTCGTATCTTAAGGAAAGGCTTTCGCGCTTTACCGATGACATAACGGAAGAAGGGCCATATACGGCACGTGCAGGCAATCTCGTACATCTAAGAAGCAACTTCAGCTTTACGTTAAACGCCGACACTATGCTTGGAGAACTCATAAACGAGCTGCACCCTACCCCAGCCGTGTGCGGAATACCAAAAGCCGAAACATACGATTACATCAGAAAGAACGAGTCAAACCAACGTGACTATTATAGCGGATTTGCAGGAATACTTGACGTAAACTGCAATACGCATCTGTACGTTACGCTCAGATGTATGCAGATAGAAGACAACAGATATAGACTATATGCCGGAGGCGGACTGCTCGACGACAGCGATGAAGAACAGGAATGGGCTGAAACCGAGGCTAAAATGGAGACAATGAGAAGATGTATAGCAATAAAGAAAACATAAATATACTGACATCCCTGCTTGTAGCTCATGGGATTCGTAAGGCTGTAGTATGCCCTGGCTCAAGAAATGCGCCCATAGTGCATAACCTTAACGAGCATCCGCGCATAGAGTGTTATCCTGTTACCGACGAAAGAAGTGCTGGATTCTACGCATTGGGAATGTCATTGGCTGACGATTCTCCTGTTGCAGTATGCGTAACGTCAGGTTCTGCCCTGCTTAATCTGGCACCTGCGGTAGCTGAAGCGTCATACAGACATCATGGATTGATAGTCATTTCAGCAGACAGACCATCGGCATGGATAGAACAACTCGATGGACAGACATTGCCACAACCTGATGCTTTAGGTTGTTTCGTAAGCAAAAGCGTTAATCTTCCTGAACCTAAAAGCGATGAAGAACGCTGGTATTGCAACAGACTAATAAACGAAGCGCTTATAGAATCAAAAAGACATGGATGCAAATCTGTACATATAAATGTACCAATTAGTGAACCTCTATTTAACTTCACCGTTGAACAGTTGCCCGTTGAAAGGAAGATTTCATTCGTTAATGCAAGTATCAACATAGAAGGACTTTACCGTAATATCATTCATGATTTGCTTGAAGCAAGTAAACCGCTGATTGTAATAGGTCAGATAAGCCGTAATGACGAAACGACGGAAAAGGCGATACGCGCAATAAAGGAACGATTCACTATCATCTGCGAACCTCTCGCCTCAGGATATGCCACACCGTTTACTAAAGCATTGAAGCTGATAGACATTGCTGAAGCATATTATCCTGACTTCATATTATATCTTGGAGATACTCTAGTAAGCAAACATATAAAGCACTTCCTGCGCAAGGCAAACGATGCCGAATGCTGGGCGGTAAGCGAAGACGGGTGCGTTCACGACACGTTCATGAACCTTACAGGAGTAATAGAAGCCAATCCAACAGACGTTATACGTGTCGTTGCAGAAGCTATAGCCAATGATAACTCTGCTGACGACATAGATGCAGCACAGTTACTTACAGCATCGTCATTTGCATACAGGGGAATGTGGAACAGGCTTTTCAGTTCTGCAGCAGCGATAACAGATGAATTTACCCCTGCATATTCACAGATGGCAGCTGTAAAAGAATTTGAAATGTCGCTCGAAGACATGGACTATGACTACGATGTGCATTATGCCAACAGCATGTCTGTACGTCTTGCCGACATATATTCATGGCATTATATTTGGTGTAACCGTGGCGTGAACGGAATAGAAGGAAGCCTTTCTACGGCAGCCGGTTTCTCTGTAGCTACGGAAAATATGGTGTTCTGCGTTATCGGCGACTTGAGTTTCTTCTATGACCAGAATGCTTTATGGAACACAAACCTTAGCGGAAATCTGAGGATTCTGCTGCTTAACAACGGCTGCGGAGGCATTTTCTATAGTCTTCCAGGATTAGAAAACAGTTCCGCTTGCGGCAAGATGGTGGCTGCATCGCACAACACTGACGCTAAAGGCATCTGCAACCAGAATGACATAGGCTATATATCAGCCCGAAACATTGACGAATTACACATAGGCATGGCAACTTTTCTAACAGAAAAGACAAAGCGTCCTATGGTATTCGAGGTATTTACAAACCCTGACGATGATGCCCGTGTCATGGCGGAATATACAAAATCAAGACTATAATTATTTGAAACAATCATAAAAGACATACCATTATGGAACAAAGAGAATGGAAAACCATTGAAGGTTTCGATTTCAAGGAAATCCTTTTTGAAGAATACGACGGTATAGCAAAGATAACTATCAACCGTCCACGTTATCGTAACGCATTCACGCCTCGCACTACATGGGAGATGAGCCAGGCTTTCGCATGGTGTCGTGAAGTTCAGAACATCGGTGTCGTAATACTTACAGGAGCCGGTGACAAGGCTTTCTGCTCTGGCGGCGACATGAACGTCAAGGGACGTGGCGGTTATGTAGGCGAAGACGGTGTTCCACGCCTCAATGTGCTTGACGTACAGAAACAGATTCGCTCACTGCCAAAACCAGTAATAGCTATGGTTAACGGCTATGCTATCGGTGGCGGTCATGTGCTTCATCTTATGTGCGACCTTACCATAGCAAGCGAAAACGCAATATTCGGACAGACTGGTCCTAAAGTAGGTTCCTTTGATGCAGGTTTCGGAGCTTCCTATCTTGCAAGAATAGTAGGTCAGAAGAAAGCCCGCGAGATATGGTTCATGTGCCGTCAATATTCTGCGGCAGAAGCGGAGCGTATGGGAATGGTAAACTGTGTTGTTCCTTTCGACAAGCTTGAAGACACATGCGTAGAATGGGCACAGACAATGATGGAAAGAAGTCCGCTAGCACTTCGCATGATAAAGGCTGGACTAAATGCGGAACTTGACGGACAGGCAGGTATTCAGGAACTTGCTGGCGATGCTACTATGCTTTATTATTTCCTTGACGAAGCACAGGAAGGCGGAAGGGCATTCCTTGAGAAGCGAAAGCCAGACTTCAAGAAGTATCCTAAGCTGCCTTGATTCCTAACATTTATAGAATATGAAAATCGATATTGCTCCACGAACATTTCATTTCAAGCAACCTGCAGGCACTTCACGTGGTATATACACTACACGCAAGTCGTGGTTTGTCACTATAACGTCAGACAAATATCCTGGAAGGAAAGGCATAGGCGAGTGCGCACCGTTGCCAGACTTGAGCTGCGATGCAAGACCAGACTACGAAAAGACATTGAGAGCCATTTGCAATATTACAGAAAGCAAAGGCGAAATAGACTATCAGATGTTGCGCCCCTACCCTTCTATGCTGTTCGGACTAGAGACAGCCATGCTAAACCTTGAGCGCGGTTCCGATATGCTTTTCGACACTCCGTTCGGAAACGGAGATGAAGGCATTCCTTTCAACGGTCTTGTATGGATGGGCAACTTTGATGAGATGTTAAGCCGACTGCATGAAAAGATAAAGCAAGGCTTTAAATGCGTAAAACTCAAAATCGGAGCTATCGATTTCAATAAGGAAATGGAACTCGTTAAGGAGATTCGACGTAATTTCACTAAAGAACAGATAGAACTGCGTGTAGACGCAAACGGCGGCTTTACCCCTAACAACGTATTATATCATCTCGAAACTCTTGCAAAATATGACATACACTCCATTGAACAGCCTATCCGCCAACACCAATGGAAACAGATGGCTGAGCTATGTAAGGAATCTCCATTGCCTATTGCGCTTGACGAGGAACTGATTGGAGTTAATATAAAGGCAATGAAAGAAGAGTTGCTTGATACTATCAAGCCTCATTATATAGTCTTGAAGCCGTCATTGCACGGAGGAATGCAGGGAATACGCGAATGGATAGACATGGCAAACAGCCGTAATATAAAGAGTTGGATAACAAGTGCGTTGGAAAGCAACGTAGGACTTAACGCCATAGCGCATCTTACGGCAGACATCTACGGCAGTGGTATAACATTTCCACAAGGGCTTGGAACAGGACAGCTTTTCACAGACAACATTGACATGCCTATAAAGATAAAAGACAATGCTATATGGTTCTTGAAGAATTCATAGAAGAATGGAACAACAAGTCTGAATATATACTTGTTCATACGAGCGGCTCAACCGGCAAGCCAAAACCAATGATGGTTGAGAAAGAACGTATGAAAGCAAGCGCACGCATCACTTGCGACTTCCTTGGATTAAAACAAGGCGATACGGCATTGTTATGTATGCCTTTGGACTACATAGCAGGCAAGATGGTTGTTGTACGTTCATTGGTACGCAATCTAAGACTTATCAGTGTAGAACCATCAGGGCATCCTTTACGCAATCTGTCTGAAATACCTGTATTTGCAGCTATGGTTCCTATGCAGGTGTATAACAGTCTGCAAGACATTAATGAGAAAAACATCCTTAGACAAATCAAGCATCTAATAATCGGAGGCGGTGCTATAGACGAAGAACTAGCCAACGAACTTAAATCGTTTCCCAACGCCGTATGGAGTACATACGGCATGACGGAAACGCTTTCACACATTGCTCTCAGGAAACTAAACGGTCAAGACGCAAGTGAATGGTACACTCCTTTCGATGAAGTCAGCGTAAGACTGAATGAAAAAGGATGCCTTGTAATAGACGCTCCAGCAGTCTGCAATACTACACTTACAACAAACGACCGTACAGAACTGTCTTCTGACGGAAAAAGATTCCGCATAATAGGAAGAAAGGATAACGTGATTGTTAGTGGTGGTATAAAGATTCAGATTGAGGAAGTGGAAAGAATACTACACCCAAACATGCATTTTCCCTTTATGCTTACAAAGAAAAAGGATGTAAAGTATGGAGAAATTGTCGTTCTACTTACCGAATGCAATGACATCAAGGCTTTGGAAAATATATGCAAAAAGACTCTACCAAAATATTGGCAGCCCAAATTGTATATAAGCGTTGACAAACTCCCACTGACAGAAACAGGCAAGCCAGCACGAAAAGAAGCAGAACTTATAGCTGAGAAATATTGTAATATGTAAGCGTAGCTTCAATTAGCGTGAATTATAGTAATAGCATTAATTGTTGTATTGACGTTATTTTCATTTTTAAGTAGCTTAATAAAAAATGGCGTATCATGATTCTGATACGCCATTTTATTATATAAAGGATAGATATTATCCATAAATTACCTTACCATCCTCATCCTGGTATGGAGCTAGGTCTTTAGCATACTGATTCATAGCACGGAGACTCATACCCATAGAAGAGAATCCACCATCGTGGTAGAGGTTCTGCATAGTAACCTTACGTGTGAAATCAGAGAACATCATCACGCAATAGTTAGCACACTCTTCAGCGTCAGCATTGCCTAATGGCGACATCTTGTTAGCAAAGTCCATGAGGTTGTCCATATCCTTAATGCCCTTACCTGCAGTTGTAGGTGTAGGAGACTGAGATATAGTATTGATACGGACATTCTTTTCACGACCATAGATATAACCGAAACTTCGGGCAATGCTTTCAAGCATACTCTTTGCATCAGCCATATCATTGTAACCGAAGAATGTACGCTGAGAAGCAACATATGTAAGAGCAACCACAGAACCGTATTCAGCTATCGAATCTTGCTTCTTTGCTACTTGAAGCATCTTATGGAATGATATTGCAGAGATGTCGAGAGTCTTCTGCAAGTAACTGTAGTCAAGATCGTCATAAGTACGGTGCTTGCGCACGTTAGGGCTCATACCGATAGAATGGAGAACAAAATCTATCTTGCCGCCAAGCAGCTTAACAGATTCTTCAAAGACTTTCTCAAGATCTTCAACACTTGTAGCATCTGCTGCTACAACTGGAGCATTGAGTTTCTTGCTGAGTTCATCGAGAGTTCCCATACGAAGCGCCATCGGTGTATTACTAAGTGTAATAGTAGCTCCTTCTTCAACGGCTTTCACAGCCACTTTCCATGCGATTGAGTCTTCATTGAGCGCACCAAAGATAATGCCGCGCTTACCTTTCAATAAATTGTGAGTCATCTTTTTTACCTTCTTAGATTAGAATTCGGGCACAAAATTATAACTTTTGTGCAAAACTGGCAAATCTTTTCCTATAAAATTAGTGAAGACA
>JAUNIZ010000150.1 GCA_030523165.1 Prevotellaceae bacterium | reverse complement strand
CTTGGGATTAGGGTATGCGAAAATAACTGACCGAACTGACCAACTGACCGGATTTTGACTTTTCCTACTGCTATGTGTAATCGCAAGACAATGATTTGCAGACATGGTTGCCATTACCCTTCATTCACGCAAAACCTTCTGATGAATATATATTGCATAATAATTCATATAAAGCATAGCTTCAGGTTGAAGAAAAGTATATTTTCCGCGCGCCAACACATAGTTTTGCCGCTGCCGACACGCGCGCCTACGATTATTGTCAACAGCGTCACGCACAGCCTACAAGCAAGCCTACGCCTATTGTCCACGTGCGCCTTGCACTGATTACAAGCAAGCCTACGATTGTACCCACGTGTGCCTTGCCTGCTTACATACATGCAAAGAAAAAGGCGAACTGCTCTTTGGCTCTTTATGCCTCAGAACAATTCGCCGAGAAATATTGATGATGACTTGAATAATCTGCTTTTCAGCGCAAGCCGATTATCTTGTTACAACGTCTACCGGAACGTTGAATATCTTGGCAACCTTCAGAATGGTGTCGATATGACGGCCTGTAGCTGCCGCGAAGTGGTGGGTAGGACCACACTCGCTCCAACGGTTTACGAACTCTCTTGCGCCACATGTGAAGCGTGTGCGCATGTTCGTGTCGCCGAACGAGAGAATCTTGCCCGGCTCGTTCACGCCTTCAGCAACGACAAACTTGAAGTGACCGTCACCGTCTTGTGTTATAGCGAGATAGGTTACAGGGCCGAGATACGGATAGAATTGTGTGAGATAGCCGCCTCCGGTCTTGCCATGGAACACCTTCACAATCTTCATTGTCGGCTTCTTGTCAGAGATGTCGGCATCGCCCGAACCGCTGTGGCCGATGATTGCTATGTCCTCGTTGAAGTCGATAGAATACATTTCGGCAAGCTGTCCTGTTCCTGATATTGTCTTCATGATGCTCATTGCCATAGCCACCTTCATGTCGCCTTCTACGGCGCATGCTGTGCCCTGCTTGATAAGCATTGAGAATGCAGGAATGAGCATGCTGTCGAGCACGCCGGCCTTGCCCTGTGCGAAACCGTCGTAGTGGGAAGCTATGAGGCCGAGTTTCTCGTCTTTCACCCACTGCTCGAATGCTACGACATACTTAGCCATTTCCCATACTTCCTCTATGCTGCCGCCTCCTTCGATGTCGAAAGTGTCGAGAATTTCCTGAGCCTTTGCGCGTATTGCGCTCTCGTCGGTGATATTGTCAGCGATAGCCCACATCTTCTCCCAGTCGAACTGCTTTGTATAGAGATGCATGCGACGGTAGAGGTTTGACTCGTCGATATAGAGGTCCATCATTCCTGGGTAAGGTCTGCCTACCTGTGCTATGTTCGTGTCGCGGAATCTTCTTCTCACCTGGGCAGCGCGGCACCACTCTTCTATCTGCTGCTGCACGCCTGGGTCGCCGCCTTCCACAACGCCTGTAATCACAGCATGGCGCTTGCCGTAACGCTCAAGGTCGGCTACCATCTCGCCTACAGCGCCACAAGCGTAGCCTTCGCCAAGCCATGAGGCAATGTCGGTATGGTCATAGTCGAGAGCCTTCAGCTTCTGGATGTTCACAAGCACTACAGGCACGTCGAGGTCTTTCACTGCCGGAAGCATGTTGTAAGACGTAGCGTAAGTGAGCAACTGCATGATAACGAGGTCTACGTCGGCTGCGCGGAACTTGTCGCCGGCTGCCTGTGACTGCTCTTTTGTAGTAACCATTCCACCGTCGATAATCTCTATCGTGTCGGGAAGTGTCTTCTTGAATGCTTCATACTGTGCTTCAAATTCAGGCACAAGGCTTGGGAACTGAGGCAGATAAGCCCCTAAGGCGATTGAGAACACGCCGATTCTTGCTTTTGTTTCTACTAACATGATGTTTTTCTGATTTAAGTTATTATTTTTATGTAATTGATGTCTTCCATCGATATTGTGCAAATTTACAAAATTTCCACTATCCAGCAATACCCAAACGTGGGTAATATGTACCCGTTTTACGTTTATTTAAGTATTTGTTCTGATAATATGTCAAAAATCAAAGCGCACAATCATTTTGCAAAGAAATAAATTGACACTTGACGGCTTCCTGCACAAGCTGTCTGCCCAACGATGAAAGAACGATTGAAAAAGGCGATTTTTCTTCGATAAATATTTTCTATATCTCTTGCATATTCCAAATAAAATGAGTATCTTTGTAGATGTATAGAAAACACATTGGTATAACGAACATTACAATAAAAATGATAGAATATTTTGCAGCAAACCTTTGGCAGATGTGGGCACTCATAGCGATAATCTGCCTTATAATGGAGCTAACGAACGGCGATTTCTTCATAATGTGCTTCGCCATAGGAGGTTTCCTCACAGCCATAGTGTCGCTCATGCCGATAGGATTCTACGGTCAGCTGGTGGCTTTCGCGCTATTCTCGGTGCTCTGCATCTTCTTCGTGAGACCATTCGCGCTGAAATATCTCCACTCGCGCAAGCGTGAACGGCTCAGCAACGCCGACGCGCTGATAGGACAGAACGGCAGGGTGAGCGAGCCGATAGCAGAGGGAGGCTACGGAAGGGTTGCCATTGACGGCGACGACTGGAAGGCTGTTTCTGCCGACGGGCAAGGGCTTGAACAGGGCGCCAAGGTGAAGGTGGTAGGCAGAGAAAGCGTCATTATAACCGTAGAAAGGGCTTAGCGCAAAAGGCAAAGAGAATAAACGTAACCGATTTCATAACTTATAATAACCTGAAAATAATATGAGCACAATCATTTATGTTTTAATCGTAATCGTGATATTGGCCCTCATCATCGTGAAGAAGAGCCTCGTGATAATACCCCAGTCGGAAACAAAGATAATAGAACGTCTCGGAAAATACTACGCAACGCTGCGCCCAGGCATCAACATCATCATTCCTTTCATAGACCAGGCAAAAAGCATCATCGCGCTGAGACATGGCCGCTATGTCTACACAAACGCCATTGACCTCAGGGAACAGGTGTACGACTTCGACAAGCAGAACGTGATTACAAAAGACAACGTTCAGACACAAATCAACGCCCTGCTCTACTTCCAGATTGTAGACCCTTTCAAGGCCGTTTACGAAATAAGCAATCTGCCTAACGCTATAGAGAAACTCACGCAGACAACGCTTCGTAACATCATCGGCGAACTGGAACTTGACCAGACGCTTACGTCGAGAGACACTATCAACACCAAGCTTAGAGCAGTGCTCGACGATGCCACAAACAAGTGGGGAATAAAGGTAAACCGCGTGGAACTGCAAGACATCACGCCTCCTGAAAGCGTGTTGCAGGCAATGGAGAAACAGATGCAGGCAGAGAGAAACAAGCGTGCAACAATCCTCACAAGCGAAGGCGAGAAGGCAGCAGCCATACTGAAATCGGAAGGAGAAAAGACTGCCATCATAAACAAGGCTGAAGCCGACAAGCAAATGGCAATACTCAACGCCGAAGGAGAGGCACAGGCAAGAATACGCAAGGCTGAGGCAGAGGCTATAGCAATACAGAAGATTACCGAAGCCGTAGGCAAAAGCACCAACCCTGCCAACTATCTGCTCGCACAGAAATACATACAGATGCTTGAAGAAGTGGCTACAGGCGACAAGACAAAGACCGTCTACCTGCCTTACGAAGCCACAAACCTAATGGGCAGCATCGGCGGTATAAAAGACCTGTTCAAGTCGGAATAACACCGCAAGGCGACAAGAGTAATTATCTTAAAATTAAATATAAACACGGGGTGGCAGTAATCATGATGCTGCTGCCTCTTTTATTGAAACTGAAAATGCTGAATATTTGTATCGTTGCAGGAGCACGACCTAACTTCATAAAGACGGCTCCCCTGACACGCGCCATAGCCAAGGCGAAGGCTGAAGGCAAGGCTATCGACTACAAGCTGGTATATGCCGGCGCTGAGAATGACCCCACACTCGAGGAATCGCTCTTTGAAGATCTTGAGATGAAAAGGCCTGACGTCTACCTCGGAGTAGACTGCGAGAACCTCAATGAGCTGACAGGAAGGGTGATGTCGGAGTTTGAGAAATATCTCGAAACATATCCTACCGACGTGGTAATCGTTGTCGACGACCTCGCTTCTACTATGGCTGCAGCTATCGTGACAAAGAAAAAGGCGTTGACGCTGGCTCATCTCGTGGCAGGAACACGCTCGTTTGACATAAACATGCCTAAGGAAATCAATCGCCTTGTAATAGACGGACTCTCTGACCTTCTGTTCACTGCCGGATTCGGAAGCAACAGCATCGTAAGCCGAGAAGGTGCCGAACTGTCGCAGGTATATATGGTAGGCAACATTCTAATGGACACTCTGCGCTACAACCGACTGCGACTTGTGCGCCCTGTCCTCTTCGATACGCTTGCGCTGAAGGAGAAGGAATACATCGTGTTCACGCTTAACCGCAAGGCTCTCATAGCCGACAAGAGCAACCTTAAGGCAATGATTGAGGCTATAAGCGAAGCAAAAGGCAAGGACATAAAGATTGTAGCTGCCCTGCGCAATCTCGCAAAGGAAACCGTAGCACCGATAGTTGAGGGCATGGACAACTTCTTTATCATTGAGCCTCTCTCCTATCTGGAGTTCGGTTACCTTACCGCAAACGCTATGGGAATAATCACCGATTCGGGCAACGTTGCAGAAGAAGCCACCTTCAACGGTGTGCCTTGCATAACGTTAAACAGCTATACAGAACACATAGAAACCGTAAAGCATGGCTCAAACGTGTTGGTTGGCGAAGACGCGGAAAAGCTGGCAGAAGCCGTAAAAGACATGGTTTCGGGCTCTTGGAAGAAATGTTCGCTGCCTGACCGCTGGGACGGAAGAACATCGGAACGCATTGTGCAGATTCTTCTTAACGAAAGATAAAAGCTTTATAACATCATTGTCATAAAGGCAAAAATAATAAAGCGTGCATGTAGAACAAGCCACTTGCACGCTTTTATCTTTTATATCGCCAACTTTCTATTGTTGTCTATCAATGTCTCTGCCTTATTCTATTGGCACGACAAAGCCTATTTAACGAGGCATTTCTTGTTATTTACGATATAGATGCCTTTCTTTAAACCTTTCGTAGCGTTAGCTTTGTCAACGTCAGAACGCACCTTCACGCCTGTTATGGTATAGACATCTATCAAGTCAGATTCTGATATGTCTACGATGTTATATTCTATCGAAGCCGAAGGAGAATAGTTTTCATAGTCGAAAGCGACAGATGTCAGGTCTCCCCATACATATTCTTCCAGCCCTGGATAGTCTACATAAGGGTTGCGGTTGCCCTGAAGAGAATATACGGCAGCGTTTCTGTTTATCTCTTTCTCGCTGACCGGGTCTTCAGCAGACCAACGAAGCAGCATGTTCAATGCCCAGCTTGCAAGAGCCGGATATTTGTTTCCCGAAAGCATAACGCTTTCCGAGTTGCTTGCCCAATCAGCGACTACATCTTCGTAACATGTCACCATATAGAAATATATACGCGCAAAGTCGCCTTTATATTCATCGTTTGGCTCAAACACCGTTCCCGAATAGTCAGACAAAGACGACGGGCCCAGTTTGCTGAAACCACCAGACGATGTGTAAGTAGGGCTTTCCGTTTCTCCGAAAGGATAGTTTGCACGCTTGTTGTTCACTACCTTGTCAGTAGGCACAAGATGCACAAGGTCGGTGTACATAGGCTCTACATTGCCTCCAAACCAACTCTTCGGGAAAGAGTGCTCACGGTTATACACCTCACCTTCGCTTGCGTTCTTGCCTGTATCCTGGTCATCTCCAAACGTGAAATTTGATATTCCCGAATACATGTCCCATACACATCCGTCGCTTCTCACGTCGGTTGTCTTGAACGCTTCCCATAGTTCTGCATAAGTCAGAACCGAATGCGTATTGATGATAGCAGCCATAGCCGTCTTGAGTTCTTCACCTTTCTTGCCGTCTGCATTGGCATAATATGTTCCGCTTTCGTTAGGTCCCTGCGCAAAAATGTTTGCTACGGCAAGGAAAAGACAATTAACCAAAGCTGTTCTTTTCAATAAATTCATAATATCGTTACGTTACTTTATTGCTTTATTCCTGTTTTATTTATTGCTTAAACCTACTCTATTTATAGCGTCAATCTATTCTATTTTCCGCTTTATTCCTCTTCTTTATACACCTTCTTGCCTCGGCTCTGCCATTCCAATATACCGCCTTTCAGGTCAATTACCTCATAACCTTCTTCTGAAAGCTTTGTCGCAGCATTCGCGCTTCGCTTTCCGCTTCGGCAATATACCGCTACAGGGCGTTTCTTGTCGAGCAGTTTCTTTGCCTTCGACATAAAGTCGTCTTTCTGGACATTAAGGTTTAATATTCTTCCTTCCTTGATATGCCCTTCGTTATACTCTTCTTGTGTTCTCACGTCAACAAGCTGAACGTCAGGCATAGCTATCATCTGCTCAAACTCATCTGCGTCTATCGTCTTGAACTTCTGCTGCCCGCAACAACAGAAACAACTCGTAAACAACCCGATAATTGATAATAAAATTTTGTTCATATTGCTATTTTCATGAAAAATAAAACTTGCATCTAACCGCTTGACAACACGCTTTACCTGTGCATACGGTCGTTATCGTTCACAATTATAGGGCAAAAATAACACAATAATCTTAAATCTGAAAGAAATAAACGGATATTTAATACTTATTACGGCTTGCACATAGTCATTCTGAAGGCAACTCAAACCTTATGACTAACGGCAGATGGTCGCTATAGGCATTTCTGTATTTGTAGCCTCGAAATGTTCTATAAGGCTGATAGCCGTTGTATCTGTCATCTTTTTCAAGTAGAAACTCGTCATCGTTTATGAAGCATGAATACTTCCAAGGTATAGTTTCCTTGCTCAGTAATATATGGTCTATACTCTCCCACTTGCCTTTATACTTGTATGTTCCCTCTACTCCGTTGGTTCTTCCTATAGCCTTTTGCGAAACGCTCGTCAAGCCTTTGCTTATTAGCCTCAACAACGAAGGGCTGTCAGAATAGTCGTTGAAGTCGCCTGTAACTATTATTTTCGGCTCGTTACACACTTCACGAAGAGAATCAATAGAACTTATAAGCCTTTCTGCAACAAGCATTCTGTGGCTTCTTGTGCGCTTTTCCCCACCGTAACGGCTTGGCGCATGAACAACAAACACATGGATTGTGTCGCCTGTAACTATTCTTCCCGACACATAAAGAATATCTCTCGTTGGTCGCATATCGGCTTCTGGCTTTACCCTAAGAGGATAGTTGCTAATAGGAAAAAACGTTCCTGGGCTATACAACAATGCCACATCTATGCCTCTAACGTCTTCCGACTGGGTTGCTATATATTCATATCGTGCCGTTCTAAGCGATGAACGCTTTGTCAAATCGCGCATCACGCTATCGTTCTCTATCTCGCACAGCGCAACGAGGTCAGGCATTTTCCACTCATCGCCTTCCATTCCGCATGAAACAATAGTCTTTGATATGTTGTTCAGCTTGTTCCAATACTTGCGCTCTGTCCACCTTCTTGAGCCTTCGGGAGTAAATTCCATGTCTTGTTTCAGACTATCATGGCGACAGTCAAACAGATTCTCGCAATTCAGTTCAACAAGCGTGAACAATGAAACAAGCAACATTGACAGACTCATGGCATTATCGTTTTACATTACATAACTATTGTTTCCTTTTCAGACGGTAGGCTTTTCCGCTTCATTCCTGTTAGCGTGATAGTTGCTTAGATATAGCCCCAATAATATCAGAGCCGTTCCAAGAATAAACCAAACGGTAATATGCTCGTCAAGAATCCACGCTCCGAAGATAATCGTAGTTATCGGATTGACATACACATAGTTGGTTACCTGCATCGCTCCCAGCTTGCGTATGCACCATGTCCACGTAAGGAAACACACCATAGACGCTATGCAACCAAGGAACAATATGTTGCAGAACACAACGGGATTGGCAAATATCTGCATGCCAGGAAGTTCTGGAAAGAAGAAATAGTAAGGCAGAATCGTAAGCAAACCATAAAAGAACACCTTCCTTGTAATGAATGCCGACCCATATCGCCCTGTTACTGGCTTCATCAGAATGGAATATACAGCCCAGCAAAGACATGCTCCAAAGGCAAGCGAATCGCCTAAAGGGGAAAGGTTAAGCACAAACTGACCGTTTAGAACTACCGCTATCATGCCAAGGAAAGCAATAAAAGCGCCTGCCCATTGCCTTCGGGTAAGCCTTATGTTCTTGTAGAACAGACAGAAAAGAAATGTAGCGAACAACGGGCAAGAGCACACTATAAGCGACACGTTAGTTGTGGTTGAATACAACAAGGCGCAGTTCTCCGTCAAGAAATACACGCTACCGCCCGATGCACCAAGCGCAAGCATTATCAGTTCGTCTTTCAGATTGTCAGCGAAAAGCCTCTTGTGCGACACGAAAAGCATAAGGATATATGCTATCAGAAAACGGAACGTGAATATCTGAGCAGGCGAAAGCCCGTTGTTGATAAGCACCTTCGTAGATATAAACGTGCTTCCCCACACCACTACCGTCAAGAAAGCTATTACATGATATATCAGGTTATTGCCTTGCTGCTGCATCTTTCAAAGTTATAAGCCTGTGCAAAGGTAATAAAAAATGATAGAGTAAGCAATAAGAAAACATATATTTACGCAT
>JAUNIZ010000149.1 GCA_030523165.1 Prevotellaceae bacterium | reverse complement strand
GTTCTTTTTCTACAGCCGACGAGAAACTTGTTTCTCCAAAGGGCAACCACGTTACTGAGCCAGACGTAAAGACTGGTTCAGAGGTAAAGAAGTGTCGTCAATCGGACGGAACCACATGGTCGTATCTCTTTGTGCATCATAACAAAGTGCAGGGCATGGAGGCACAACTGATTAAAGACGGCAGAACCTATTTTGTGCATAAGACCATACGGTATTTCAAGAAACTGGGCAAACAAAAAGTGCAGCACCAGGAAGTGCCGACCGTCAGCGGTTTGGTCTTCTTCCAAGGTTTTCCAGAAGAAATACAAACCTATCTTGACAAGAATTTCCCTCGCACTTATTTGTGCAAGAACTGCAGCACAGGCAAAGTGGCAGAAATCAAAGATTCACAGATGCAACCCTTCATGCGTGTCGTAGAGACTTCACCTGAGCGCATCCGTTTCCTTCTCCACCCTTATCATTATTATGCCCGCAACCGCATCCTCCTCCGTATCACCACGGGTGAGATGGCAGGATTGGAAGGTTACATCATCCGTATCGACCGAGACCGCCGTCTGGTGATGGACATCGGTGGAATGAGCGTAGCCATCAGCGGTGTTCATGCCGAGCACTTTGAGGAAGTGGAGCAAAGCAAAACCTCAATCACCCATGAAAATATCTTCTATCAGCGCAACCTGCAGGAGCGGCAAGTACTGATAGACCGCTATTTCCATCCTGTGAAAGACGACAAGGAAGTGGCGTTGCAGGCAGAAAACATCGACTATCTGAGAAAGTACGCCTTGGATGAGGTGGCTCACAATCGCATTACCTTCAATGACACATGGAACATCTACTCCTTCATCATTGAGGAGATTGGCTACTATTATTCACCATTCATAGAACAGTTCAAGGAACACCTCGACCCCATCATGCGTGAAGGAGGCAAGGTACTCCAAGAAATGGAACAGATTATCAAAAGTCCTCATATCAGTCCTAATGACAAGACCAGATATGAGAATGATTATCAAAGGATCTTGTCGCAATATGATTATCTGTTCTAAAGATTCATACATCATACCATGACCGATTTCGCAACTTTTGCACAAAAGATTATCAACGAGCTTACGAAAGAAGGCAGAAAGCATACCGCTGAGACACGCAAGTATTCAGCCAATCGCCTATTGATGTTTATGGCCAACAAGCCCACACCTATGGACAAATGGGACGAATTGTTTGTCCAAGACTACGAGACATGGCTGAAAGCACAGGGACTGTCGGCATCTACAACCGCTTTTTACCTGTCACAATTGTGTGCATTCTATAAGCAAGCTGTAAAAAGAGGAAACATACAAGAGCAAGACATTTTTCGCTTGGTAAAAAAGACTCCATTGCCAAAACCTGCCACCCAACAGTTTCCCTCGATAGCAGAGTTGCGCTATTTGCAAACTCTCAATCTAAATAAGTCGCAAGATTTCGCACGAGACATGTTCCTGTTCTCACTTTATGCAAGAGGCATGAACTATGTGGATATGGCATATCTGAAGAAATCCAACGTTAAAGACGGAATGCTCACTTACATTTCCCATACATCAGACAACAATCCAGCTGTCACGATCAAATGGGACAAGGCAATGCAGCAAATAGCTGACAAATATACCTCCGACACAGAGTATATGTTCCCAATCATCACCAAGGAAGGAAATGCTGATGAAACAGAACAAATAAAACGAAGTCGCCATAATGCGGTGTACAACTTGCGTTCAATTGGCAAGCAATATAAATTCAGCGTGTCCCCAACCATCGCCATGACCAAGGACTTGTGGCGCAAGATTATGGATGAGGTAAGTGTGAGTGAGGTGATATAGACAAAAGGGCTAAATGTCTATGAGTTGGCAAAGTTCTGAACACCATTGAACTTGCATTACTTTCGGGAACACCTTTCTTTAGGTAAACAAAAGTTTATGAAACTATTCCATTATACAAGCATTGAAACGTTGGCACTTATTTTGAAGAACAAGACCATACGTTTCACAAGATTAGACAGAGTAGATGACCCAGATGAGTATTCGTTTAAAGAGGATGGAATAACTCCTGCTCATTATTGTTTTGTTTCATGTTGGACAAAAAATAGCAAGGAAAATCTTCCTCAATGGTATATGTATGGTAATTCCACACATGGTGTTCGAATAGAGTTAGATTCGGATATGTTTGCCATAGAAGACAAAAAGTTAAATCCAAAATTCTTTAACAACACATTCATGCGAACAAAACAATTTATGGTTATGCCTATTTTAAGCGAAGGGTTCCTAAGAGATATACATTATATAGATGATGTGAAGAAGCTAAAAGAAAAAATCTTTCATCAATTCAGTAAACAACATGCTATTGACTTCAAAGAACTTGGATTTTACAAGAGCACAGACTGGGCATTTCAACAAGAATGTCGCTTCTTATTTTATGTTATGCCCTTGTTGCCTAATGGTTTAGTAAATATAGACTATGTTTTTCAAAACAACATCAAGCCAAAGGCTTCATATATAGATGTTCCCATTAAGGAAGAATGGCTGAAACAAATTAGAATTTTGTTGGGTCCGAAGTTTCTGAAGCAGAAGAGATCATTGTAAAATCTTTGATGAAAGATTTTTTGAATAGGACTGATTATGAATATAGCTTTTATAAGGATAAATTGTAGATAATTTCAAAATTTAGCAAATTGCAACAATGAATATAGTAAAAACTGATATTGAAGGCGTACTCATCATAGAGCCACGCCTCTTCCGCGACGCTCGTGGCTACTTCTTCGAGAGCTTCAGCGAGCGAGAGTTTGAAGAAAAGGTTGCCCCAATCCTGGGAAACAGTGTTCACTTCTGCCAAGACAACGAGTCCATGAGCAGCTATGGCGTAATGCGAGGCCTGCACTTCCAGCGTCCACCTTATACTCAAAGCAAGCTGGTACGTTGCGTAAAAGGTAGAGTGCTTGATGTAGCAGTAGATATTCGTAAAGGCTCCCCTACTTATGGCAAGCATGTGGCAGTGGAACTGACAGAAGACAATCATCGCCAGTTCTTCATTCCAAAGGGCTTTGCCCATGGTTTCGCAGTCCTTTCAGAGACAGCCGTCTTCCAATACAAGTGTGACAACTTCTATCATCCAGAGGCTGATGGAGGCATCAGCATCCTCGATGATACTCTCGGCATCGATTGGAGGATTCCAACAGAGCATGCTAATCTCTCAGAGAAAGATACAAAGCATGCAATGTTGAAAGATTTCGATAGTCCATTCGACATAGATGTAGATTTATACAAGTAAATTAACATACTTTACGGCATGAAAGATTTTAAAGATATAAAAGTAGCAGTAGCCGGTACCGGCTACGTAGGTCTGAGTATAGCAACCCTGTTATCTCAGCATCATCATGTAACAGCAGTAGATGTAATCCCAGAGAAGGTGGAGAAACTCAACAATAAGATTTCTCCAATCCAGGACGATTACATCGAAAAGTATTTGGCTGAAAAGCCATTGAACCTCGTGGCAACCCTTGACGGCAAGTCAGCCTATAAGGATGCAGACTTCGTAGTGATTGCAGCACCAACCAACTACGACCCAGTGAAAAACTACTTCGATACAACCCATGTAGAAGAAGTCATCGACCTGGTACTGGAGGTAAACCCAGATGCAGTGATGGTCATCAAGAGCACCATCCCAGTAGGTTACACCCGCAGCCTCTACTTGAAGTATGCCCAAAAAGGCGTGAAGAAGTTCAACCTCCTCTTTTCTCCAGAGTTCCTTCGTGAGAGCAAGGCACTTTATGATAACCTTTATCCAAGCCGCATCATCGTAGGCTATCCCAAGATTATCGAACGCCCTGAGTTCGCAGAGGAGAACGAGGCAATCAAGTCAGTAACCAATGTTGAGATGTTGAAGGGAGCAGCTAAGACCTTCGCCGCTCTGCTCCAGGAAGGCGCCATTAAGGAGAACATCGATACCCTCTTCATGGGCATGAAGGAGGCTGAGGCAGTCAAGCTCTTCGCCAATACCTATCTGGCACTCCGAGTAAGCTACTTCAATGAGTTGGATACATACGCAGAAGTAAAGGGACTCGATACCAAGGCAATTATCGATGGCGTAGGTCTTGACCCACGAATCGGCACTCATTACAACAACCCAAGCTTCGGCTATGGTGGTTATTGCTTGCCAAAGGATACCAAGCAGCTCCTGGCAAACTATGCCGATGTTCCAGAGAACCTGATTGAGGCAATCGTTGAGAGCAACCGCACCCGTAAGGACTATATCGCTGATGCCGTTCTCCAGAAGGCTGGCTATTACAGCTATGCCGATGCCAACAGCTATGATGCCAGCAAGGAGCATAACTGTGTGATTGGTGTCTATCGCCTGACCATGAAGTCAAACAGCGATAACTTCCGCCAGTCTGCCATCCAGGGCATTATGAAGCGTATCAAGGCAAAGGGTGCAGAGGTAATCATCTATGAGCCAACCTTGGAAGAGGGCAGCACCTTCTTCGGTAGCCGAGTAGAGAATAACCTCGAAGCCTTCAAGGCACAGAGCCATGCCATCATCGCCAACCGCTACGATGCTTGTCTGGATGATGTGAAGGATAAGGTTTATACTAGAGATATCTTTAGACGTGACTAATATAGGTGATATAGAAAATAATGTCTCAAACTTTAAATAATAACAAACGAATAGCAAAAAACACTTTGCTTCTTTACTTCCGCCAACTTTTATTAATGTTTATTGGTTTATTCACCAGCAGAGTTGTTCTTAACTCTTTAGGTGTAGAAAATTATGGAGTATATAATGTAGTTGGAGGTATTGTTGCAATGTTCACCTTATTGACTGGCTCTTTAAGTGCAGCAATAAGTCGATTTATTAATGTAGGTCTTGGAAAAGGGGATATAGGTAGACTAAATGTCATTTTCTCAACAGCTGTAAATGTTCAGATAGGTATGGCGATTCTTGTAGGTCTTCTTTGTGAAATAGGTGGTGTGTGGTTTCTTAATACCCATCTAAACATACCTATCGCTAGAATGGAGGCTGCAAATTGGGT
The DNA here is from genome assembly GCA_030523165.1 of Prevotellaceae bacterium. Classification (GTDB taxonomy): domain Bacteria; phylum Bacteroidota; class Bacteroidia; order Bacteroidales; family Bacteroidaceae; genus Prevotella. The sequence goes on along the minus strand of JAUNIZ010000149.1, from coordinate 3,782 downwards.
TTTACAATTATCAATAATAACTTTTTGTATAAATCTGATAAGTGTTCCGTATAACGCAGCAATTATAGCTCATGAAAAGATGAATGTTTTTGCTTATATTAGTATTCTAGAAGGAGTATTTAAACTAATAGTAGCATATACGTTATATGTATCCCCATATGATAAATTGAAAACATATGCTGTATTATTGACCGTAATAGCAATAATTTTGCGATTTATATATGGATTTTATTGTGGAAAAACATTTAAGGAGTGTCATTATCATTATGTTTTTGATAAACAAATATTAAAAGATATCTCAGGATTTGCCGGATGGAATTTTTTTGGTTCAGGAGCTTATCTTTTTAATACACAAGGAGTAAACATTGTAACAAACTTGTTCTTTGGTGTCGCAGCTAATGCAGCACGAGGCGTAGCGACACAAGCAGAAGGCATCGTAAAGACATTTGTTACGAATTTTACAACAGCTATTAATCCTCAAATAATGAAGTCGTATGCAGAAGGTAACTTGCATTATACATTTAGCCTTGTATGTCGTGGCGCCAAATTCTCGTATTGCTTGATGTTGATATTTGCTGTGCCGTTTATGTTTGAAACTGAAACGATAATGACTTTGTGGTTAAAAACATATCCACCCGAAGCTCCACTTTTCTTACGTCTATCTATGATTGGAACTATGTTCGATTTGTTAGGAAACTCAACAGCTAACGCAGCATGGGCAACAGGAAAGATTAAACGATATTACCTTTATGTTGCAACTATAGGCTGTTTAGTTTTCCCTATTTCATGGATATGTTTTGAAATTGGTTGTCCCGCATACACATCTTATATTGTATTTGCTGTAATATACCTTCTTCTTGTTTTCGTTAAGCTTTGGATACTAAATGGCTTAATCGGATTTCCTCAGATGATGTTTATAAAGGAGGTTGTTTTCAGAATAGGAATTGTGACATTATCTTCTTTTATCTTACCAGTAATTGTATATAATATAATGAATGATAGTATGCTTTGGCATCTGCTATTAACTGTGATATGTGGAATATCGGCTTGCTATAGTATATATCTATTTGGACTTTCCACAAAGGAAAGGAAAACTATTAATACAATGCTATTAAATAAATATTTTAAAATTAAAACAATGTTGTTATGTCATTAAGAACTTATGTCAAACGTGGATTAAAATATATTCTCCATGGGCAACCTGTCAAAAAAGTTTGTCCACAAGTGGTTACACTTGCTCCTTCTGAGTTGCTCAAAAATCGTACAGCTCTCATTACGGGTGGTACAAGTGGTATTGGTTATGAAATAGCAAAAGCATACATAAATGCAGGAGCTTTTTGTATAATAACTGGACGAAGTGAAGAAAAAATAAAGAAAGCTTGCGATAAGATTGAATCAGAAGTAGTAAACAAAGGCTATATATATGGTTATCAAATGGATAATACAGATGTATCGGCAATGCCATTAAAAATTAAAGAAATTATGGCTATAGTTCCTTCGCATCAAATAGATATCCTTGTCAATAATGCTGGTGTAGTAGGAGGTGAGATTAAAAACTGCACGGAAGAAAAATATGACCAAATAGTGGATACCAATTTGAAAGGCGTATTCTTTTTGTCTCAGACCATAGGACGTTATATGTGTGAAAATAGCATTCAAGGTAATATTTTAAATATTGGCTCAAGTTCCTGTCTTAGACCAGCAACGTCTGCCTATACTTTAACAAAGAACGCAATATTAGGTTTTACCAAAGGACTAGCAAAAATACTTTCTCCATATGGTATCACTGTTAATGGAATTGCACCTGGTCCTACAGCAACACCAATGCTAATGCCTAATGGAATTAAGGAAGATATAGCTTTTCCTAATCAATTGGGGCGTTATGAATTACCTGAGGAGATTGCAAATATGGCAGTATTTCTTGTTAGCAATATGGGAAGAAGTATTATAGGCGATATGGTATTTATGACAGGAGGGTCTGGCGTTGTTACTTTTGATGACGTTAAATATTCATTTTAAAACTAAACATAATGGAACAATTTTATACAAGTGAACGCAATGTTCAAATAGTAATAGGTCTGCTCAAAGCTCATGGTATAAAGCGTATAGTTGCGTCTCCAGGATCCACCAATGTGACTTTTGTCGGTAGTGTCCAACAAGATCCTTTTTTTGAAATATACTCTTGTGTTGATGAAAGATCTGCTTCATACATGGCTGTAGGAATAGCTCTTGAAACAGGAGAACCATGTGTATTAAGTTGTACAGGAGCCACAGCTTCACGCAATTATTTCTCTGCACTCACAGAAGCATTTTATCGAAAAATACCTATATTGGCTATTACTAGTACACAAGAGCCTTCAAAAATTGGAAATTTAACGCCACAGGTTATAGACCGTTCTGTACAGCCAAATGATATTGTGAAGATTAGTGTGCAAGCTCAGACCGTAAAGGATAAAGAAGACGAGTGGGATGTCATGCGCAAAGTCAATCAAGCAATACTTGAACTTGACCATCATGGAAAAGGACCAGTACACATAGATTTAGTGACTCGATATAGTAATGATTTCTCTATCAAAGAATTGCCAAATGTTCATAAGATTATGAGATATACCATGGAATCGAAAGAGTTTCCTGAAATTAAAGATTTTGCTAAAATTGCTATATATGTAGGTTCTCATCGTCCATGGAATAAACGTCTTACAAAACTTGTTGATAGATTTTGTGAAGTATATAATGCTGTAGTGTTTTCAGATACTGTTGCAAATTATACAGGAAAGTACCGTATGAATTATACGCTTGTCAATAGTCAACGTGAAATGGAAAAAGAATGTAACAATCCGGATTTGGCTATTCATATAGGTGACATGAGTGATGAAATCGGTAAAGGCGGTGTACCCAAGCATACATGGCGTGTTAGTGAAGACGGATTATTAAGCGATCGTTTTCACACATTGGATAATGTGTTTGAAATGTCAGAGGAAAATTTCTTTGACCATTATACTATAGGTAAAGAAGCTGTTCCAATGACATATTATGAAGCATGCCAAAAAGAGATACAACGAGTATATTCCAAATTGCCAGAAATACCTTTCTCACATATTTGGGTTGCTTCAAAGATGAGCAAGGATATTCCACAAAAATCTGTTTTTCATTTGGGTATATTGAGTCCGTTGAGATCATGGAGCTATTTTGATTTTGACAATACTATAGAATTGAGTTGTAATCAGGGTGGATTCGGTATTGACGGAAATATGTCTACACTTGTCGGTGCATCGCAAATCAATAAAAGTAAACTTTATTTTGTGGTTGTAGGAGATTTGTCCTTCTTCTACGATTTAAATGTTTTAGGCAATCGACACATTGGCGAGAACATTAGAATTCTTTTAATAAATAATTCATTAGGTGCAGAATTCCATTTGTTTAAACAAAAAAATTCAACATATGTTAAAGGGGTAGATAGATTTATATCTGCAGGAGGACATAATGGATGTCAATCCCCAGTATTAGTAAAACATATTGCGGAAGATCTTGGATTTGAATACTTAACAGCATCATCAAAGACAGAATTTGAACATTTATACAAAAAATTTGTCACTCCAACTATTACTGAACGACCAATGATATTTGAGGTCTTCACTAAGGTCGAAGATGAAAATCAGGCACTATATAATCTTTGGCATATAGTTAAGGATACAAATTGGAAACAAGAAATGAAAGAGACCATAAAGGGGGTTATTGGAGATTCTACAGTAAAGACTATAAAGAAATTTATTAAATAAAAT
>JAUNIZ010000148.1 GCA_030523165.1 Prevotellaceae bacterium | reverse complement strand
TTCTTAGGGTATAAAAGAAACATAATTTCATAACTATCTGAAATAAAGCGAATTAGAATATAATCTTTATATACCGTTTATTTATCCAACATGATGACGTTTTACTCTATGATAATAAACGATGCCTACCACATCGGCAAGTATCCAGCCAATCGGAATAGACCACCAGATGCCGTAAACGCCAATAGAAGGTATTGAAGCAAGCAGATAAGACAGCGCAACGCGTGTGCCTAACGACAACACAGTAAGCACTACTGACATGCCCGGCATGCAGACAGCACGATAATAACCATAAAGAAGAAACAGAATGCCTATGCCGAAATAGAACGCTCCCTCTATGCGAAGATAGTCTACACCTACTGAGATTATCTCGGTTTCATATTCCTGAAAAAATATGAGCATAAGGGGTTTTGCGAAAACAAACACCAATACAGACACTGCAAGCGAAAAGACAACAGTGGTGGCCAATGCGCTTCTCACGCCCTTGCGTATGCGTTCACGCTTGTCTGCGCCAAAGTTCTGGGCTATGAAAGTGGAGAAGGCATTGCCAAATTCCTGAACGGGCATATATGCAAAGGAATCTATCTTAACCGCTGCCGCGAAGGCTGCCATTACGGCTGTGCCGAAGCTGTTGACAAGCCCTTGAACCATAAGGATGCCGAAATTCATTACTGACTGCTGCACACAGGTAAGAGAAGAAAACGAGGCTATCTCTTTCAGTACAGCCGTGTCAAGCACCATATCTTCATGTTTAAGTCGGAGTTCTGGTCTTTTGCGCCAAGTGTAAACCATTATGCCTATTGCCGACACAGCCTGTGCAACAACAGTAGCTATCGCAGCGCCTTCTATGCCCAAGTCAAGCTGAATGATAAAGAAAAGGTCGAGAGCGATATTGAGCAGAACCGACACGAAAAGAAAGAGCAACGGGGTTACGGAATCGCCAACAGCCCGGAGGAGTGAAGCATAGAAATTGTATATGAACGTGAAGACTATTCCCCAGAATATTATCCACAGATAGTCTCTCATCATGCCATAAACGTCTGACGGAACCTGCAGCAGCGCAAGAATGGGGTCAAGGAACACGAATACAAGCATGTTGAGAACAACGGTCACAGCACCAATAATCAGCAACGAACAGAAAACGCTTCTGCGCAAGTCTGAATAGTGCCCAGCGCCATAATGCAGAGAAAAGACTGTTCCGCTGCCCATAGACAAGCCTAACAGAATGGATATAAGAAAGACCATCAGCGTGTAGGCGGAGCCTACCGCAGCAAGCGCCTCTGCACCGATACACTGCCCAACTATCAGTGTGTCGGCTATGTTATAGCACTGCTGCAGAAACGAACCTGCCATCATTGGCAAGGTGAAGCGCAGCAGTGTAGAAGTTATTCCTCCTTGTGTAAGGTCTCCTTTACGCAGCATGTCTATCAATTTCTTTTATCGGTATTAATAGGTAGATTGATTTACCTTTCTATCTATTTATTATTATCCTATTTTCTTTATCGGTATATCAGTTTGCAAACTTACTCAAAAAAAGCGAAACATAGCTGATATTCTAAAAAAACATGTCTTTGTAATATGACAAATTATAAAGTTCGCTTTCGCGTACCATTCTAAAAAAGACCAAGACGCATCACGCGCCCTGGCCTTCCAACAAAAACTTTAAAAAATTAAAAAAATTATTTTGCGTATGCTACGCTTCTGGTTTCACGGATAACAGTAATCTTCACCTGACCCGGATAGGTCATTTCGTTCTGTATCTTCGTTGCAATCTCACCAGAAAGCAGCTCTGTTTCTTTATCATCCATCTTGTCAGCACCTACTATTACGCGAAGCTCTCGGCCTGCCTGGATAGCATAGGTCTTTGTAACGCCCGGATAGCTCATTGCAATAGCCTCAAGGTCATTGAGACGCTTGATGTATGCTTCAACTATTTCACGACGGGCACCAGGACGGGCACCGCTGATAGCGTCGCATACCTGCACGATAGGAGCAAGAAGCGTGTTCATGTCCATCTCGTCGTGGTGGGCACCGATTGCATTTACAATATCTGGCTTCTCCTTATACTTCTCTGCAATCTTCGCACCGTATAGCGCGTGCGGTAGTTCGCTCTCTTCGTCAGGCACCTTGCCGATGTCATGCAACAGACCTGCACGCTTTGCCTTCTTCGGGTTCAAGCCCAGTTCAGCAGCCATAACAGAACAGAGGTTAGCTGTCTCTCGTGCATGCTGCAGAAGGTTCTGCCCATAACTTGAACGGTATTTCATCTTTCCGATTATACGGATAAGTTCTGGGTGCAGACCATGTATACCGAGGTCTATCGCTGTGCGCTTTCCTGTCTCTATAACCTCGTTGTCAAGCTGCTTCTTCACCTTGGCAACCACTTCCTCGATACGTGCCGGGTGAATACGGCCATCGGTTACGAGCTGGTGCAAGGCAAGGCGGCACACCTCACGGCGAATAGGGTCGAAGGCAGAAATGACGATAGCCTCTGGAGTGTCGTCAACAACGATTTCCACACCTGTAGCAGCTTCAAGCGCACGTATGTTGCGGCCTTCACGACCTATGATTCTACCCTTCACTTCATCGTTGTCGATATGGAACACGCTGACAGAATTTTCTATCGCGGTTTCTGTAGCCACGCGCTGTATGGTCTGAATGACTATTTTCTTTGCCTGTGCGTTGGCGTTGAGCTTAGCCTCATCCATAATCTCGTTGATATAGCTTGCAGCATCTGTGCGTGCCTCGTCTTTAAGGCTTTCCACAAGTCGGTTCTTTGCTTCTTCTGCGCTCAAGCCAGAGAGTTCTTCAAGCTTTTCTCTCTCCTGAAGCTGCATCTTGTCAAGCTCTTCCTGCTTGATCTGCATGAGTTTCTTCTCGTTGTCTACACGCTGCTGCTGCTGTTCCAGGTCTTGCTTGCGTCTGCCAAGCTCTTCCTGACGCTGGTTGAGCGAAAGTTCGCGCTGCTTTAGCCTGTTCTCGCTCTGTTGTATTTTCTGGTTACGGCTTTGAACCTCTTTTTCAAGTTCAGACTTCTTGTTAAGGAATTTCTCCTTTACCTCGAGCATTTTCTTTTCCTTCAACACATCAGCCTCTTTCTTGGCCGTCTCCATCATATCATTATATTTCCCGGTAATGACATACCTGAAAATAAAGTATCCGCATAACCCGCCTATGACAAGGGCGGCAACGGCAATAATAATATTTAATATCATCTGTCTATTTTTATTGAATGTTAATATTCCTACTTTTTCGTCGTACCACTGTCTGTGTTGCCGACCTGCAAAGCGTTTTCTATTTCAGCAGTGATTTTAGCAAGAATATCATCATAAGGCCTTGTGTCATTATGCGTCTTTTCCATTTCCAGACGTAAGGCGATGTCTATCAACGCCATGTACAGTATCTCTTTCTCACTCTTCATCGTTCTGTAACGGTCAGAATAATTGTTTACTGTATCTGTTATGAGTTTCGCGGCATGACGATAATACGGCTCGTCTTCCGGGTTCACGTACACCGGCATATCCGTATCATAAACATGCAGTCTTATATGTAATTTATTGTTCTCTCCTGCCATCGTCGCTACATTTTATTATTTTCCACTAAGCAGCGTGATACATTTGTTCACCTCTCTGATAAGCCCGGCAATTCTGCGCTTTGACGCTTCGAGGTCGCCGTCGCAGATTTCCATCATCTTGGCCATCTTGAGGCTTTGGTTATCTCTTTGAGCCTGCTCCAGACTAGACTTGAGGCTTTTTATCTCGCTGTCACGCGAGTCTACCATAGCGTAAAGTTCCTCATTCTCCTTTTTTATCTGGTTATATTGAAGAATGAGTTGCCTAACGCGTGTCGTAAAAAGTGTCAATGTCTTGTCTTCGTCAGCCATCGTATAGATTTTGCCTACAAATTTAGCAAATTATTGTCATATTACAAAAATAATTCAACGGTATTTTGTAAAATGCGTGTTTTTAGGCCATTATCAGCACTCATATTGTCATGATAGAGTGCCATTTACAGGCTCTTTCTATTTCTTTTTGTCAATGTCCTCGTCTTTTGGACGCGGCTCTTTCTTTGCAAGCATAACTACCTGGAACACGAAATCTGTTGTCCATTTCTCGCTGAAACCAAGGCGCTTGTCATAGTTGCGCACAGCCACAACAGACTTCATTACGCCCATGTCCGTATAGTCGTTCTTGTTGAAAATGTCTGAAACGGTCTTTGCCGTCATCTGATAGATTGCCTTTTTCATGAAAGAAGGCACTCTGAGCTTGAACTTCATCAGGTTGCCCATAAGCATCATAAGTTCCTGCGTGAAACTCTGGAACTGTATCAGATATGTCTGAACGTCTTGCACCTTGCGGCAGTTTTTCCTTATGCTCTGGTCAAGTTCCTTGAAGAAATCATCTTCTGTCTTATACAAGTCTTTCAGCATCTTCTTGCAATGCCTCTTCTCTCCTACTCCCAATTTGTTGTTTTGCGTCGGAATGTGCAATGTAGTCTTAAACATTCGCAGGTCAGGCAGCATTGCAAGGTTTGTTATTCCCGCATTTTCAGCGATTGCAGCCTGTATATACACACGCACCAAAGTCATGTAGTCTTCCATGCCGCCTGTTTTATGTTCATCTGTCTTCTTTCCGAACAATTTACTCAAAAATCCCATATTTATTCAGTGTTATTTTAAATTATTTCCACGGGTTAAGCCCGTATATGCTCATTTTTAATTGCAAAATTACATCAAATACATCAAAAATCAAAATAAAATTTGATTATTATCAACTTTTATTATACCTTTGCAAAACAATTTGGACACTAATTTTCTGAAAGTACACAAGAACGATAGATAATTTGTGTTATAACATGCATGTGCACACATAAAACTTTATAACTTTGCAAAGAATATGAAAGGAATTGTATTGGCAGGCGGGTCAGGCACACGCCTTTACCCCATCACCAAAGGCATCAGCAAGCAGCTGATACCAATTTTTGATAAACCGATGATTTATTACCCTATTTCTGTACTTATGCTTGCAGGAATAAGAGAAATACTTATTATATCTACACCGCATGACCTGCCGGGCTTCAAAAGGCTGTTAGGCGACGGTTCTGACTATGGAGTGAATTTTGAATATGCCGAGCAGCCTTCTCCAGACGGATTGGCACAGGCATTTATAATAGGTGAGAAATTCATAGGCGACGATAGCGTTTGCCTTGTCTTGGGCGACAACATATTTTACGGCTCTGGTTTCTCTGCATTGCTTAAATCCAGCGTAACTGACGCGGAAAAGAACGGCAACGCAACTGTATTCGGCTACTTTGTGAATGACCCTGAACGTTACGGCGTTGCGGAATTTGACAAAGAAGGCAACTGTCTCAGCATTGAGGAAAAGCCTGCCAAGCCAAAAAGCAACTATGCTGTTGTCGGATTATACTTCTACCCTAACAGCGTGGTTGAAATAGCGAAGAACATAAAGCCTAGCGCAAGAGGCGAGCTGGAAATCACTACCGTAAACCAGGAATATCTTGACCGCAAGACATTAAAGGTGAAAACATTGCAAAGAGGCTTTGCATGGCTTGACACCGGTACCCACGACAGTCTGAGCGAAGCGTCTACATTTATTGAGGTTATAGAGAAAAGACAAGGACAGAAAGTGGCATGTCTTGAGGAAATAGCTTTCAAACAAGGATGGATAAACGCTGAAAAGCTATCGGAAATAGCACAGCCAATGATAAAAAACGATTACGGAAAGTATCTTATGAATTTGGCTAATCAATAATCAATTATTAACTTTGCAACAAAACAGAACAAAACAATATGAATGAGCTCAAAGTCAATCAAGACGTTCAAGGCATGAACGAAGAAGAATCTTCGTTCAACTTTCAAACCATCTACACCGCCTTTATATTAAACTGGAAGTGGTTTGTATTGTCAGTGATAATATGTTTAGGTATAGGATTCCTGTATCTGAGATATGCCACACCGGTATATAACACGACTGCAAAACTGCTTATCAAAGACGATGACAGTAAAAACGGCTCTAGCCGTGGAGGTTTGTCTGCTTTGGAAAGCATGGCTAATCTCGGTATCATGAGCAATACTTACGGTATTGAGAATGAGCAGGAAATCATCGCGTCAACAACTATCGCAGAGCAGGCTGTACGCGACCTTAAACTGTATGTAAACTACTACATGCAAGGAAAAATCAAGAAAAGACTTGTCTATAAAGAGCAACCTATTAACGTAGACATGGATTTTGAGCATCTGGAAAAGCTGAATGCTCCAATGAAACTCAAGATCACACGCAACAAGAATTCATACGACATTAAAGGTGAATATTGCATACCTATTAATGAAATAGAATTTTCTGACCCTGTAGAGATAGAGAAGACCATAACAAGCCTTCCTGCAGTTATTCGCACAAGAGTGGGCGTTCTTACTTTAACGGCAAACAAGAAATTCCAATTAGAAGACGGAGAAACTCTTGTCGTAACGGTAAGTTCACCTCGCAGCACAGCTTATGGATATGTAAAGGCTCTTACTGTAGAACCTACATCCAAGACTGCAGCAGTGTTAAGCATGCAGTTCAAAGGCCAGAACATAAGCAGAAACATGGATTATCTTCGTCAGCTGGTAGTATGCTATAACCGTCAGGCTAATGAAGACAAGAACGAAATAGCTGTTCGTACAGAAGAATTTGTAAACGACCGTTTGGCAAAGATCAATGCAGAACTTAGCACAACTGACGGTGAACTTGAAAACTACAAAAGAAACAACCGTTTAATGGAGCTGAGACTCGACGCTACAACAACGGCTACAAATACATCTGTATATGAGCAGAAACTGAATGAGGCTAATACACAGATTTCGCTTATCGGCAGTTTGATTGACTTTGCCAATCGCCCTGGCAACAAACACCAGGTATTGCCGTCAAACGTAGGTTTGAAAGACGAGGCTTCAACATCTCTCATCAACGAGTACAACAAGATTGCACTTGAGCGTAACCGTTTGCTTCGCACTGCATCTGAAAACAGCCCTGTAGTAATTGAACTTACATCTCAGTTGGACGACATGCAGTCAAGTATCCACCAGGCACTTGACCAGGCAAGAAAGAGCCTTATCATACAGCGCAATTCTATTCAGTCGCAGTTAGGTCAGTATAGTGGTGAAGTTACAAAGGCTCCTGAACAGGAACGTATTCTTACACAGATTGGCCGTCAGCAAGAGGTTAAGTCTGGTCTGTACCTTATGCTTTTGCAGAAGCGCGAAGAGAACTCTATCTCTCTTGCAGCTACAGCAGACAAGGGTAAACTGATTGAAATGCCACAATATGACGGTAAGGTAAGCCCTAAGGGAAGCATCATAATGCTTATCGCTCTTGTTTTGGGTATTGCTATTCCTTCAGGTGTTCTGTATATACTTAATTTCCTCAGATTCCGTATTGAAGGTCATGACGACGTGGCTAGCCTGACAAAACTACCGATTATCGCAGATGTCGCTGTGGCTAGTGATGCAGCCAAGACAAAGGCAGATATCGTTGTTCATGAAAACCAGAACAACCAGATGGAAGAGATATTCCGTTCTATGCGAACGAATATCCAGTTCATGCTCAAAAAGGAAGACAAGGTTATTCTCTTTACATCTACGACATCAGGTGAAGGAAAAACATTTACTGCCGCTAACCTTGCTATAAGTTTCGCACTGCTAAGCAAGAAGGTTATACTTGTTGGTCTTGATATCCGCAAGCCACGTCTTGCAGAACTGTTCCAGATCAACAACCACCATAATGGTATTACCAATCTCCTTGCAATGGAAGAACCTCAAGAGGCAGACGTTAAGGGACAGATTATCAATTCCGGCATTAACAAGAACCTTGACTTGCTTATGGCTGGCCCTATTCCTCCAAACCCTGCAGAGCTTATATCACGTCAGTCGCTTGAAACAGTTATCGGTATACTGAAAGACAATTATGACTATGTGATTGTCGACACAGCACCAGCTGGATTGGTTACTGATACATTACAGATTGGCCGTGTGGCTAACCTAAGTATATATATGTGTCGTGCAGACTATACTCCAAAGGCAAGTTTCGCAATGATAAACGCATTCTCAGAAGAGAAGAAACTGCCTAACATGTGTATCGTCATCAACGGTATTGACATGTCAAAGAAGAAGTATGGCTACTACTATGGCTATGGCAAATATGGTAAATACGGCAGATATGGCAGCACAAGCTATGGCAGCACATACGGTAACTATGGCGACTATTCTAACAGCCACTATGGCAATAAGAATGACAACTCTGTTAAACGATAATCAATAAAAAGAAATATATTTTTGAATCTCTATTATGACAATTGCTGTTGACTTTGACGGAACTATTGTTGAACATAGATATCCGGAAATAGGTCCAGAGAGGCCATTTGCAATAGATACACTTAAAATGCTCATCGCAGACCATCATAAACTTATATTATGGTCTGTGCGTGAGGGTAAACTTCTTGACGAAGCCGTTGAATGGTGTCGTGAGAGAGGCGTGGAATTCTATGCAACAAACAAAGATTATCCAGAAGAAGAAGGTCCGTCTAATAACAATCATTATTCACGCAAGCTGAAAGTAGAGATGTTTATTGATGACCGTAATGTTGGCGGGCTCCCTGACTGGGGCACTATTTACCGCATGATAAATGAGCATAAGACATACGATGACATAATAATGGAACGCATGGGCGCTCATCACCAATATGAACAACCCAAAAAGAAGCATTGGTGGAAGCGATAAGCTGAACACATTACAATATGTCTATAATACAAAAATGGTGTTTCCTATTAAAGGGAA
>JAUNIZ010000147.1 GCA_030523165.1 Prevotellaceae bacterium | reverse complement strand
GCAGTTCATTTCTCTCATCTTCACTTTCCGTTGCTTTTGCTTAAATTGTGCATTGCACCAGGCATTCTTGCCGGTCTTTCAATCATGTCGAAAGGACCGGTGTCAGTGTATGCCTTGCTGTTGCCTTTCATCGTTGCCAATGCCTGTTGCATGCGCCCTTCGGTGAGGGGAAAGAGCGTTGCGATTGCCGTTATGATTGCCCTTGCGCTATGCGTAGGGCTTTGGTGGTATGCGTATGTGCGCATGTCAGTGCCTGAAGCGCTCGACTGCGTTGTTGCAAAGGAATCGTCTTCATGGCTGAAACACAACGTAAGGCCCTGGTATTACTATTGGAAATTCTTTCTGGAAGCTGGAGTCTGGTCGTTGTTGCTGGTCATTTCAATTGTGCTGCCGATGCTCGACAAACGCCGCCGACATTCGCGCCGATGGCTGTTCTCGCTCATTTGGATGACAGGCACGCTCGTTCTTCTGTCTCTATTGCCTGAGAAAAAGAGCCGCTACCTGTTGCCCTTGCTCATTCCGGCGAGCTATCTCATGGGCTGTATGCTATTGTGGTGGAAGTCGGCATTCAGCGGATTGAACTCAGCAACGGTGCCCGACAAAGTGTGTTTACGCACGAATGCGCTGCTTATAGCGTTGTGTACGCTTGCGCTGCCGATAGCTGCGTGGACTTGTATGTATGCAAACGGACATCTGTCAACGGCTGGTATGATTTTCGTAACGATGATTTGCATAATCGTTGCAGCAGCACTTGTGCTTTCGGCAATATCGCTAAGCCCTGTCAATATGCTATATGCCGTTGTCACGCTCTTTGTGTTTGCAGAATGTTACGCAATGCCCTCGATTGGCAAGGCGATTACAAACAACGAGCGGAAAAGCATTGCTGAAACTCGCAAACACACCGAACTGAACGGCATACCGTTTTATTACGTAGAGCAAGAGCCACTGCGAATTGAAATGGTATATGCCGCCCACCGCACGATAAAGCCTATCGACGCTATGCAGAAAGACACGCTTATGGCAAGGCTGCCATGCGTATTGCTCACTCACAAGCCTGTGGGCGAAACCCTGCCACATGCGTTTTTCAATGACATAGACACCGTTACGATTGGCAAATACGATGACAACAGATACCCGAAAGGCAGCCGACGATACGGAACGGCATTCATTTACCATGTCACGCTGCTCAAAATCAAAAAGCGGAATGACGGGAATGACGAGAAAACAGACAGCATTTCAAAACGCAAGTTCAAGCGTATAAGACTGCATGAGCAACGGAATAAAATGGCGTGTTTATACATATAGAATAGCATGAAAATGCATATAGAATAGTGTAGACATCAATACAAGAAATAAAAAACAAAGGGATACAAACATGAACAAGACAAGCATTTATCAGCTTACAATAGTGGTTCCGGTTTACAACGAGGCTGAAAACATAAGCAGACTGGAGCAGAAACTGAGCCAATATCTTCCGAATGCGACATGCAGCGCATGCGTGCTGTTTGTCGACGACGGCTCTACCGACAACAGTCTTGCACTGATTCGTGAAACGTGCCAGCGCCACGCGAAGTTCTTCTACATAGCCCTTGAACGCAACGGAGGGCTAAGTGCGGCATTGAAAGCTGGCATCGACACCGTTGAATCGCAATATATCGGATATATTGACGCTGACCTACAGACTGCGCCGGAGGACTTTAACCTGCTGCTGACGGACATTGACACTCACGAACTCGTTATGGGAATAAGGACAAACCGCAAGGACACGTTGTTCAAGAAAGTGCAGTCGCGTGTGGCAAACGGCTTCCGCCGGATTATGACAGGCGACGGCGTGGAAGACACAGGATGCCCTCTCAAGGTGATGCACACATCGTGCGCAAAGCGGATACCGATGTTCAACGGAATGCACCGCTTCCTTCCCGCACTCGTATTGCTGCAGAACGGAAGAGTGAAACAGACACCCGTGCGCCATTTCCCGCGCGTTGCCGGCAAGTCAAAGTATAATCTTTGGAACCGCATGGTGGCTCCCTTCATCGACTGTTTCGCCTACCGCTGGATGCGAAAGCGATACATTAACTACCACATAGAGTGCAATAACGTTATAAAGGCATAGCACGATGAACAACAATATGGCTGTAATGGCAATCGGATTCGCGGCTCAGGCGTTCTTTTCAGCGCGCATTATCGTGCAGTGGGTGATGTCCGAGCGTGCGCGCCGTGTACTCTCTCCGTCGCTGTTCTGGGTGCTTAGCCTGTTCGGTTCCTACCTTCTCTGCATTTATGGATGGCTCCGTAGCGACTTCGCAATAGTCTTCGGGCAGTTCATATCGTACTATATCTATCTGTGGAACATACGCGTTAAAGGCCTGTGGGCAAGCGTTCCGCTGATTGTGCAGGCTGTTGTCATGATTACTCCAGTAGCTGCAGCGGCAACGATAGCATTCGGTTCAGACGGCTGGTACGCCCGTTTCTTCGACAACGGCGATGTGCCTATGTGGCTGTTGATATACGGTTCGGCAGGGCAGATGCTCTTTACACTTCGCTTTATATATCAATATCTCTATTCAAGAGCGCGCCACAAGTCGCAGCTGCCGATAGGTTTCTGGATTATAAGCCTTACGGGAGCGCTTCTGATAGTGACCTACGCGATTGTCAGGAAAGACATTGTGCTGATTGTAGGGCAGTCGTTCGGAATAGTGGCATACACTCGTAACATCTGCATAATACACAACGAGAGAAAGCGAAATCAATAGCCTATATATATAATATGTATGGCTACAAACATCGATTATAAGCAAATCAACTTTCAAAACGCATAATTATAAACATCAATTTTAAGCAAATAAACTCCCAAAACGCATAACCATAAACATCGAAAAGCAATGAAAATATTGGTAACAGGAGCCGCCGGATTTATCGGGGCTGCCACAGTCAAGGCATTATTGGAGCGTAATCACGAAGTGATAGGGCTCGACAACATAAACTCCTACTATGATACCGCACTGAAATACGCACGGCTTGCAGATGCGGGAATAATGCAGTCGGAAATTCGCGAAGGTGCTTTTGCCGTCAGCAAGACATTTCCACGCTATCGGTTTACGCTCATGAATCTTACCGACCGCATAGGTATGAACCGTCTGTTCGATGCAGAATGGTTTGACATAGTAATCAATTTGGCAGGTCAGGCAGGCGTCCGCTATTCCATAGAAAACCCGTTTGCATATATAGAAAGCAACGTTACAGGCTTTCTGAACATACTTGAAAACTGTCGTAACCACCCGGTTCAGCATCTCATTTACGCCAGTTCAAGCAGCGTATACGGCACTAACGACCATTTTCCTTATATCGAATCCGACTTCACGGACGGCCCTCTCAGTCTTTATGCCGCTACGAAAAAGAGCGACGAACTAATGGCTTATTCATACAGCAGCCTATTCCACATTCCTGCAACCGGCCTTCGTTTCTTTACGGTTTACGGCCCTTGGGGACGTCCGGACATGGCTCCCTACATCTTTCTCGATGCCATTACGAAAGGGAAACCAATCACAGTGTTCAACAAAGGCGACATGCAGCGAGACTTTACCTATATAGATGACATAACGAAAGGCATCATGTTAGTCATTGACAAACCGCCTGTTGCAACAAATAATCATCCACTTGACAATGGAAAAAGTACGGAACAGACTGGCGAAAATCACCGTATGCCGTCAGTTCCACATGCTGTTTACAACATAGGACACTCATCGCCGGTTTCGCTACTCGACTTTATCCATGCCATAGAAGACGTTGCCGGGCGAAAGGCAATAATGAAATTGGAAGACATGCAGCAGGGAGACGTTTATTGTACATACGCTGATACAGAACGCATGTCAACCGATTTCGGCTACCGTTCCACCGTTTCCGTCAACGAAGGCATACGCCGTTTCCATGAGTGGTACATCAGTTACAACAAATAAAAAGGCAATACTTGCAGCATAAACTATTGATTACGTATTGTGAAGATGTATAAATCAGTAGTTCAACCTTTTGATTTTATCTAATGAAATGAAACACACAAAAAAGACTTGCGCCCGATATTCTTTATCGGAAGCAAGTCTTTAAAAAAATGTCGACATTAATTTGAATTTACTATGTCATGCTTTTTTCAGAACGTAACCGTGAAGCAATGTTTTTGATTTTGCATGTTATAGGCAACGTTCCAGCCGTGGAAGTCGCAGATAGCCTTTACTATCGAAAGGCCAAGTCCATTGCCTCCGCCTTGCACACCGCTTGAACGGAAACGGCGGAAGAGCGTTTCAGGATTGAGAGGTGTACCGTCTGACGACGGATTGCTTACCGTTAGCGTTCCGTCGGCGAGCGTTATGCTGATTTCACCATCACCGTTTGTATGCCTGATAGCGTTGACTATGAGGTTTTTCAATAGGCATTCCATTAGTACGGGATTAGCTTTTACTAGGCTGTCCTTGTGCTTTCTGTTGTCTGTAACGGTTATTCTGTTGTTTCCTTGCAGCACGCCATAGAGTGGGAGAGAGACGGCTATGAGCGCCGAGAGCGATATTTCCTCCTGTTGAGAGTATTGTGCATTGTCGATTTTAGCAAGCAGCAGCAGGTTGCGATTGAGGTGGCTCATTCGTGTAGTCAGCTGGTTTAGGTCTTCTACAAGCTTCATTTGCGTCTCGTTCAAGTCCTCTTGCAGAAGCAGATCCAGCTTGCTTCGCATTACGGCAAGCGGCGTCTGCAGTTCGTGGGAGGCGTTTTCCGAGAACTCTTTCTGTATGCGAAACGTCTCGATATCCTTCTCCATCAGTTTCGTAAGCGAACGGTTCAGACTGTCAAACTCTATCGTATCTGTCTGCAAAAAGCACGGTATCTCGTCTTGTGCAAGGTTGAATTGCTCTGTCTTGCGCAGCGTATCGTTGAACGGCAGCCACATTCTGCGTGTGATAAAGCGCATGGTAATGAATAGCGAAACGCTTATCACGATGAAGATAAGCATGAACTGCAACATCATTCCGATAACGATATCGCGTTCAAGATCAAGCGCGGGAATGCCCTGTCCGCGCTGTACCGACTCGATAATGTCTATCATATCCTCGGCGTAGAAGTGCTTCGTGATGTAATAGAACAGCGGTGCCGTCAGCGCAAATATTGCCGCTGTGCATGCAACGAGCCTGCTGTTGGTCTTTGATAACAATGTTTTCATTCTTCGACAGTCCATTTATAACCTACTCCGTAGAGCGTTTTTATATATCCATTCGCACCGGCTTTTGCTAATTTAGCCTTCAGATTCTTGATATGGGCGTACACAAAATTAAAGTCATCCAGCATGTCTGCCATGTCGCCGCTTAGGTGTTCGGCAAGCGCGCTCTTTGATATCACTTTCCGATTGTTCTCGATTAGAAATAACAAAAGCTCGTATTCAGACTTCGTAAGGTCCAGTTCGCGTTGTCCTACAGATGCCTTCTTGGCAAGCAGGTCGATCGTTATGTCGCCGCTATTCAGTATGTTTCCGCTGCCGAAATTGTTCCTTCTGAGCAGCGCGAAGATTCTTATTTCAAGTTCAGACAGATGGAATGGCTTTGAGAGATAGTCGTCGGCGCCGATGCGAAGGCCCTCAATCTTGTCGTCAATCGAGTCCTTTGCCGAAACGATAATCACGCCCGTTTTAGGATTGCGTGCCTTTATCCGTCGCAGAATGTCAAGTCCGCTGCCGCCGGGAAGCATCAAATCGAGCAGAATACAGTCGTATTCGTAGACACCAACCTTAAGCATTGCATCGCCGAAAGTGAACGCCTGTTCGCAGATATAGTCCTCTCTCGACAGGTAAGAGACTATGTCTTCTGACAGCTGGCGCTCATCTTCTATAATCAAGAGTTTCATTTTCAAGTGTACGTTTAATAGTTTATGGCTGCAAATATAACGTGTAATTCTGTAGAAAATTAGATTTTCTGAAATAAAAGATCACCGTATTCATAAAAAATACAAAATCATATTGTACTTTTGCACGCACTATATAAAATACAAAGACATGTGGAAATATTATGCATTATTGTCTGCTTTATTCGCCGCATTGACCGCTATATTCGCTAAAATCGGCGTGAAAGACATTCCGTCAAACCTTGCTACGGCAATCCGCACCGTTGTAATACTGATAATTACATGGTCGATTGTGTGTTTCGGAAACGAGCTTAAAGACATCAAGACCATCGGTCTCCATTCCTGGTTGTTCCTCATTCTGTCAGGAATAGCGACCGGCTTGTCATGGCTTTTCTACTTTAAGGCATTGCAAAGCGGCAATGTTTCGCTTGTGGCACCTATCGACAAGCTGAGCGTAGTAATCACTATCGTGCTGGCATTCCTGCTGCTTCGTGAACCGGTATCAATGAAGGTAATTGTCGGGGCGCTGCTTATCGTTGCTGGAAGCATCGTGATTATGTGGAAATAAAGGTGTAGCATGCAGTGAATACTCGCCCTTAATGTATGTCATAGTCATTTGTCTTTTATATAGATTAACGTGAGTTCGATGAATAATGATTGTATGTAAATATGATTATCTACGAAATTTATTGCACATACAACGTTTATTCATCGTACTCACGTAGTGTTAAAGTTTTAGTATACCCGACTTTGCAGAAGTATTAAGTTCTATCTTTTTCTTGTCTGTCTTGCGTCCGAAGTCAAAGTTATATGACAGTTTCAGATATATTTGCTTGTCATTTGAATCAGAGAAGTTGCGGCAGTCAGTACTATACTCTCCATAATTGTAATAAGAGCGAGTATATGGATTGTTCTCAAATATGCGCTTGCATCCCGCTTCCGCATACCAGCCTTTGTTTCCATAGGACACGGAAATGCCGTAGTCGCTGCGTCTCTCTGTAAACATCGGTGTCGTTACAAGGTTCTTGCTGTAAGGTTCGTAATAGCCAGAGAACGTGAATTTGCCAGAAAAATATACAGCCTTTAGCCTTCCTGTAAGGCGATTGTTGTGGGCAGACATCATGCCTGTAAGAATCTGGTTCTTCATAAACAGTCCGCATGATATCTGTAACGTTCTGTTGAAAAACGACAATGTGCCGTTTACGGCTGTGGTTATAGAATGATAGTCACCGTTGTTCATATATGTACTTGCCATGATGTTGCCTTCTGAAGAATAAACGCGTTTGATTACATCGAACAATCCTTCATACTGCACGTATGCCGACATCTGTATCCATTTCACATAATGGTTGTAAGCCAACAGACCGTTAAGTATCTGCATTGATTTCAAGTCGGGGTTTCCCCTCAACACTTCATACTGTGTGGAATATTGTTCAGCAGAGTTCATTGATGACATTTGCGGTATACTGTTGCCGTATATGCCATAAAGATATATGCTGCTCTTGTTGTTTATCCTGTAATTCATGGTCAGTAAAGGTCTTGCCCATATCTTTGATACTGTTTCTTCCCCGTTTATCTTGTAGCAGTCCACATTGAAACCGGCTTGTATTGTCATAGTAAGTCTGTTTGCAAATGTCTGCGTATAGGTAGGATAAAACAATATGTTATAGCTCGTAAGGCTCTGGCTGTCTGTTTCAGTGCCATTATAGTCAGCGTCACTTCTGTCATACACACCCCATAGGTAAAGACTGATGCTGTTGTTGTGCTTGAGAGATGCCTTATAGTTAAGTGTCCCGTCAAAGCCGTGTGTTTTCTCCGTTGTATTGCTTAGTATCGGAGCATCGCTGTTGGCTTCTTCTATGTAGCTGCGGCGATAATCGTTGTTGCCGTAATTGTAAATGAAGTTGCCTTGCAGCGTTTGGTTGTCTTTCAGCCGTGTAAAGAAATAGGCGTTTATTCCCGGATTTACGTTTTTAGAGTATGTCTTTAGCTGGGAAGGCGATTCAGTATATACTGTCGGCATGTAAGAAACATGCGACAGCATGTCGCTTTCAGGATTGTTCCGCCATGATAGGCTTGCCTGCAGGTATATCGTTGTTGCATCTGTCTTGTATGTCGTGCGTAGCAATCCGTAGTGTTGCCTGCTTTTCACATCATAGTCTTCTGAAGAAGTTGACCTGATAAACGGCTGTTGCATGGAGAAGTTGTCTGTTGAACTCGAACTTGCGGAATTGTCATTGCTGAACTTTGTTCCTGCCAGCACGGTGAAGTTCAGTTTCTTCATGTCAACAGATGCCTGTCCGCTATAGTCTCCTTGGCTGTACAAGGCCCGCGAGTCTGTTCTTAAGTCCACATAACCGCCATATTCGTAATGCTTAAGCACGTAATTAATTACCTTTTGGTCTCCCGGATACGATGTCGTGGGAGTGTCATAATACTCTACTTTCTTGATGTCCTTTGGTCGTAAGTTGTTTATATCCTGTATGCTTGCCTTTCTCCCGTCGATATAAAGCCCCAACGATGAATTGTCAACAGCCTTTATCTCGCCTGTCATTCTGTTTACATCTATCTGCGGTATCATAAGGTTAAACAATAGCCCGATGCCCGAATTTGCACCGTTTACTTGTTTCTTGCTCGGTATATAGCTGATGTGGTCTTCTTCCTGAACAAATGCATCGCCGACTACAGTAATGCCTGACAGTTCTTTGGGAGCTTCTTCCATCACAGCGTTGCACGATATATCTTTCTCTATTGCCAATGTTTTATGTACAGGAACATATCCTATAAGACTGAATGTTACCTTTATGCTGTCGCTTCCGTTATATGTAATGGAGTATTTCCCGTCTTTGTCTGTACTTGTTCCTGATACCTTCCCTGAAGTTTCTATCTTTACCGTTACATATTGCAATGCTTTTCCGTTGGCATCGCTCACTCTACCCGACATATTGAATGTTATGCCTTGACTGAATAGTACAATCGGATAGATTAACATTAATATAAAAAACATTCTTTTCATAAGCTAACTTGATTATTTATTATAATATGTTCTTGATAAACGCATCCTAATTTTTTGT
>JAUNIZ010000146.1 GCA_030523165.1 Prevotellaceae bacterium | reverse complement strand
TGCATTTTTCGGCAATTTCAGGCAAGGACAAATCAGTAGAGCTGTACAGTTCCACCGCTTCTGCATACAGTTGCTGGCTTTCCTTGCGTACACCATGATGGTTGTTGTCAATTATGCCAAGCCTTTTCCTGATATTATCCCTACGTATAAGTATTTCCGGGTAATGTACTCTCATGAAGTTTGTCAGTCCTGTCCCACTTAGATTGAACATGCGTGCAATCTGCGACATGTTTAATTCTATGTGATTCATATTGTCGCATGCCTGTACTGCATCCTTGTATTTAGCATGTGCATTGATGCTCTGTTGCCCTGCAGCCATTATCTTTACTGTTTTAGGGTCTTTCTCACCGACATCTATGTTATGGCGCTTTAGTACCAGCTCACGACAATAGCGACGCAGATATGCACTGAGTGCACCAGGAGTAACACCTGATTTCTCCGCTATATCACGCAAAGACATATCTGTATCAGCATATAGCTTTACAGCCATACCGTAAATGTTGTTCAATCTGCTTCGCTTATCTAGCATAATCTATTATGATGTATAAAAAATAAATCTTTTTTAATGGCCTTGTATCTATCAGAATCGACGCCGAACAATGTATGTCTTATACTATGAGACATACATACACGCTTATATTGCTGTATATCAAACAGTTCCGAACAACAAGGAATCGTTTTTGCTAAACGTTTTCGTTTGAAAACATAAAAAAGTTTGAAAAAAAGATTGGATTTTGTTTGTAAATACAAAAAAATAGCTATCTTTGCAGGCGAAATGTCCGTCTCATAGTATGAGATGGACATTTTTGCATAGCATAACATACATAATCACAATAAGATACAACACAAAACCTTTCTCTAATATATACCTAATAGAGTAGCAGAAAATTCGTTGAATTTACGTTGTTTAGTTTATATAAAATAAAACCGGCGGAACGCTTTCCGCCGGACTCTTTGTAATAGTGTCTTCTAATTATTTTTATTAAGACTAAATTTACGCGTCACGCGCTACTTTTATTAATCTTTCTAACAATATTCTTATATTCAATATATTATTCAGTTGCAGCTGTTGGCAACCAACGTGGGTCACCTGTAGATCTTTCAACCTGAGTTGTGCCGCTTATTGTGAAGTCACCGTTTGCTGCATCAGCGAAACCAGGGTCAACTTCTATAGCTGTACCTGAATCGTCATAGCCGCTTACTACACCATCGGTGCTTTCAAATGCGCCGTCAAACATATATGTATTGTTGTTGAATGTTGCAGTAGACTGATTTGAACGGCCACCCAAGAATCTGCGTGGTACCTGTGCGTTACCGCAATCAACAAAGATACAGTCTGTCATTGTCCAATATGAAGTCTTCTGTCCAGCGAAACCGCTATAGTTACCCCACTGACCAGCCTTTGCTACATTATAGAATGTGCAGTTTGTAAAGCTTATAGAGTTTGTGCTATAACCGGCTCTGCTTGCACGGGCAGAGTTGTTGTACTGAATGAAATATTTTGCATCAGATTCGCCTGCGTTCCAGATAGTAGACTTGTCAATTGTCAAATCATTGATAAATCCGCTCTTGAAATAGATGAGGGCATCAGAAGCTACCCCACTAGCTGTTGTTGAAGTAAGTTTGATGTTACAGTCACTAATTTTAAATGCTCCAACACAATACTTAACGTTGTTGTCATTTATCAAACGAGCATTAACGCCAGTAATGTCTACGTTATTTAGTTCAATAGAACCAATGATGTTATAATAGTCACCGCTACCAGTTGCACCTAAAAGATCTGTATCTGGAGTAGTGTTAAGAGCGATGAAATCTGTTGAAGAAGCTGATGCGTCGATTGTAGCGTTGCTAATAGAGAAACCATTGCCTACGATATAGCCTGCATCAGCTGTAAATGTAATTGTTGCAGGTTGTGTAGCGTCACCAGCAAACGACAGTTTGCAGCCTGTAGGAACAGTGATAGGAGCGCTCTGGGTATATGTACCGCCAGCTACAAGAGGGAATGTAATGTTTGTATATGTATCAAAGAGGCTGATATTCTCGTTTACGTATGTGTAAAGGTCTGTTTCTGTCGGTATTGCCTCTACTTCGTAAGCTTTCTGATTGAATACTACTTTATAAAGATCGTCTACGTCAATTGTTGTTATGTTGCCGTTAGAGATAATCTGCATTTCATAACTCTGTGCATTAACGGCTCCAGACATTGCCAATAGGGCTATTGCTAATGATAAAAATTTTCTTTTCATAGTGATAAAGTGTTATTTTGTTTTATATTAAACTATCGGTTAAGAATTTTATAGCTTGCATTTGGTGTTTTCAATATATATACTGTACCATTCTGCAAAGAAGAAAGATTTACGGTTACATTTCCGTCGGCAGATGCCTTTACAACAGAAACCATTTTGCCGTCTAAGGTATAAACCTGCACATGTGCACCTTCTTTGAGACCAGAGATTGTTGCCTTTCCGTCAGACATTGTTGTCTTGATACCTTCAGGAGTAGCTACAGCCTTTTCTATACCCGTAGGAACCAAATCCTGAACGTTATAGCTAGCGACATCAGCTAGACTGACAGTAATAGTACTTTCACTTTCCGTCGTTACTGTTAGAGAATTGCTCTCAATTGTGATTACAGGATTGGTGCTAAGAGCAAAAGTTGTCTCCGTACCACCCTTTTCAGTAATGACCAAGTGCTTTACAGCTTCTGAATCAGCCCTCATGTCAGGACATGATAATAGCAGCAGAAGCAAAGCAAAAGCTTTTAACAGTGCTTTTCTTTTCATTGTCAAAAATTTTAATTTAGGTGAATAATTATAGATTTAAAGTCTAAGATAATTGCTTAGTTAAACATCGTCTTAATGTCTTGTGCAAAGGGCATTAAGTAAAGAAAATCAGGATACCCAATGAATTATATTGAGTACCCTGATATAAATATTTTTACT
Organism: Prevotellaceae bacterium; assembly: GCA_030523165.1. GTDB lineage: Bacteria > Bacteroidota > Bacteroidia > Bacteroidales > Bacteroidaceae > Prevotella. The sequence goes on along the minus strand of JAUNIZ010000146.1, from coordinate 6,019 downwards.
TGTTTATGAATTTCTTGCCATTCTGGATAAGGATACCCTTTGTGTCTTTGCTTACGCGCTGACCAGCAAGATTGTAAACAGGAGCGTTTACATCATTAGTTGTGTCTGTAACAACGTTTGTGATACCAGATGCTCCAGCTGTAAATTCAAAGCCACTGAAACCGATCTGAGTATTCTTGTTGAAGATGTAGTAAGTTTCACCTGCTGTAGCAGAGAATGTCAGATATACCCATACAGCCTGGTTGCCTGCACCGATTACATAAGCGTCGCCACCTTCAGTTCCCTTTGTTGCGATTGATTCCTGATAAAGAGGATAACCATAGAGAGGATCACCTTCAGCAACATCATTGTTCTGACCGTTAATATAACCAGAAACTGTAACGTCTGTTCCGAGAGCAAGTGCTATTGCATCGCTACCCTTTACAACATAAATCTCGCGGCTACCCTTGTTGACCCAAGCAGCAACCTTAAATGTTCCGTCAACAGAAGGAGTCAAAGTAACATATGTACCGTTTGTAGGAAGACCTGCTGTTCCGTCTGGAGAATAATAAGAATCATCCCAATAAGCTCTGTAATTGCCTGTTGGAACATCATCTGTTATAACCTCTTCAAATGTAACTTTGTCTATATTTACAGGATTTCCCTTACCCTGAACATAGTAGAAAGGAGCAACAGAACCGTCACTGCTTAAAGCTTTAGTCTGAAGATTACCCCATGAGTTGTCAACATTTGGTTCCAATGGAAGACTGCTGCCATCTATGTATCCTGCAATAGGACCAGATGTATGTGTACCTGTAACGTTTGTTGTGCTGAAGCTAACAACAGACATAGCTGATGCGTCTGAATTAGCTACATATTCACTTCTAAGTGTTCCATCAGTACTAACGTACCATGATTCCTGTGCATTAGCACTAACTGCGCCAATAACGGCGATTGCTAAAGTAAAGATTTTTTTCATAATAAAAAAGCTTTTAAATTATTAGACATTTTATTTTGTTATTTCCATGAACATAATCAAGGACTCACAAAAAAGACGTAGCCAAATAATATTTGTAACCAATCTCTCATGAAAAAAAAGTAAAAAAACGCTTATTAAACCCTATAGCGATTTAATTATGCTCCGTCACGTTTCTTGTTTCTATACTCTTTAGGAGTCATTTCGTATTTCTTTCTAAAGCATTTTCCAAAATAACCAGAGTCACGGAAACCTACAGAATAGGCAATTTCTGTTATGCTGTCATCGGTGGTTTCTATCAACTTGGCTGCCTTTGTCAGACGAATTTCCCTAACTAAATCTACTGGGGCAAAGCCTGTTAGACTCTTTAGCTTCTTGAAAAAGGCAGAGCGACTTAGACCTATTGTCTCCGCAATAGTGTCAATATTGAAGTCGTTAGCATTGAGATTAGTTTCTATTATCTCGTGAATCTTGTGAACAAACTCAATGTCTTTCTTTACCAGATGCTGCTCGTATTCGTCTTTATTTGATTCGCTGGTGTTTTCTACTGTGCTTTGAACAACCATTTTACGTTGGAATATGCGCTGCTCTTCAAGCAGCTGGTTAATGCGTGCCGACAGATAACTGCTGCTGAATGGCTTTGGAATAAAGGCATTGGCTCCTCTCTTTACTGCTTTCATTCTGTCTTCTTCTGTATTCTTGGCAGTAAGCATTATTACAGGTATGTGGCTTATAGTAAAGTCTTGTCGAACTTTCTTCAGCAATTCCATTCCATCCATGCCTGGCATCATCAGGTCTGTAATGATGATATCAGGGTGATAGCGGTATATCTTATCCATTCCTTCTGCACCGTCATGGGCAGTTATCACTTTATATGTGTCTTTAAGTTGCAGCTGAAGCATACGGCACAAGTCATGGTTATCTTCAACAACCATGATTGTAGGAGAGTCTTCATGTTCTATATTGTCTGCAACAATGATATCTTCTTGTATTTCGGCATTTGTCGATTTTGTATGATTCTCGGCTGTGCTGTCATCATAATACACCTCTATCTCGTCAGCGCTGAAATGTTCTTTATCTGTGTATATCTCAACAGAAAAGGCTACACCAGGTCTTCCGTCAAGGTTTTCTGCCCATATTCTGCCATGGTGCATGCTGATATATTCACGCGATAGGGATAATCCAATGCCTGTTCCAGCGTGTAGTGCATCGTCGGATATCTTGTTGTCTGCCTGTGAGAAACGTTCAAATATCAGTTCTAGCTGTGACTTCGGTATGCCGGCACCGTCATCTTCCACACGTATTGTGCATAGATTCTTGCCGTTGTCATACTCAAGAACAATTATTATCTTGCCTCCTTCTGATGTGTACTTGAAGGCATTGTTTATAAGATTATTCAGCACAACGCCCATCTTTTCAGCATCACACCATGCCAGCACATGCTCTTCTGACCGTTCAAATTCAAATGCAATGTCGCGCTCTTCTGCCATCATACGGAAGTCTTGCATCAGCATTTCAATCATGGAATTAATATCTACCAATGAAATGTGAAGTTTCATCTTTCCGTTTTGTATCTTCCTGAAGTCAAGTATCTGGTTTACTAGCTGCAACATCTTACGTGCATTACGGTCTATAAGCGTAAGATATTCTTTGCCGGTAGGACTGAGTTTCTCCGTAGTCTTCAGTTCTTCTATCGGACCTTTGATGAGCGATAACGGAGTGCGCAGTTCATGACTTACGTTTGTGAAGAAGCGTATTTTAAGTTCTGCAAGTCGGTCATTGATATATACTTCGTTGCGCATCTTTATCATATAAAGAACGAGCTTTGTTGCTCCGTATAGTGCAAGCAACAAAAGTATAGCGTAGATAGTATATGCCCACCACGTTGCCCACCAAGGCGGAAGTATTACTATTTCAAGTACGCGCTCAGGAGAATTGTTGTCATTGACTTTTACTCTGAACTTATAATGTCCAGGTGGAACATTGGCGTAAGAGGCTATTCGGTTGTTGCCGTTCTCGTGCCACTGGTCTTCATAACCGTCTAATATATATATATAAGGTATAAGATGGTTGTCTGTGAAATAAGGTGAAGAGAACTCTATTGTAAATGTAGCCAGGTTATGTTTTAGTTCTATCTTCTCTGCATATTTCACAGAGCCTTCATATATAGGTGGATTAAAATCGCTCAAGTCGCGGTTTGCCACTTTGAAGTCAACAATGAACGTATTGTATTTTGTTTCGTTTTCACCTCTTACTATAGAAGGATTAAATGCCAACAATCCCTGACGGCAGCCAATAAGAATACGGCCGTCTTTCAGACACATGGAAGTATTGTCTTCGATATTGACGTTAGGGAAACCTGCAAAGCGGTCATAGGTTCTTACAAACGAAGAACCTTCCTTAAGGCTCGTCAGCCCTGTTTCGGTACACATCCATAGGCAGTTGTTATGGTCTTCTACCATTGACGATATTACATCGCCTCCATGTTTCTCGTTAACTACATAAGGTTTCAATACAGGGCGATGATTATGTTCATCGTAATATTCAATCTTGTTCAAGCCACTTCCGAATATACCCATCCAGATATATCCTTTGTGGTCTTTATACATTGTATATATGTCATTGTCAATGACTCCTGGGCTATGCTGTTCGCGGTATGTCTCAAACTTAATTTCTGCAGCGTTCTTGAAGTTTCCGTCAAAAGACATCAGTCCGTCTGTAGTGCCAACCCACAAGCGCCCATGCCTGTCTTCCACTATAGAACGCACGTCTATGTACAGGTCATAGTCAGGATAGTTCTTAAAGCTGTTTTTCTTGTTGAGAAAGGCAATAGAACCGTCTTTGCGTTGCTGTATAAGATTCAATCCTCCATAGAATGTGCATACCCATATACGGTCATGACTATCTTGATAAGTATAATATACACGGTTGCTGCTTAGTGAAAACCTGTTTTCTTGATGGTTTACATATCTGGTAAGCTTCAGGCCTTGTGGCGACAATGCGTCTGGTGTTGCCTTGATTAAGCCAGAGCCTTTTGTAGAAAACCAATAGTTTCCGCGCTTGTCTTCCATCATGTGATAGACAGAGCCAATCTCGTTCTTTCCGAATTTGCGCTTTACGGCATTTGTCTTTATGTCGATGCAATAAAGCTCTCCGTTTCGTGTGCCTATCCATAAGTCGCCGTTCTTTGCCTGGTATATGCCACGCACTCCGTTCACGTCATTCTCGTCTGCCGACAAACGGAGTATATTGGAAAAGATAAACTTGAAATTATACTTAGGGAAGCATACCTTATATATACCGTTGCTTGTTGACGATAGCCATAATATTCCGCTGGAGTCTATGTCAATGTCAAAGAATCGTGGCTCAGATATTCCTGTGCCGAATTCTTTCAGCTTGTTTATGTTTTGAATAATATGTGTCTGATGGTCATAATGCCAAACCTCGCCGTTGCGCATAAGCATGAACATGCCGTTCTGACCAGTATCAGTAAACTTCATCTCTGCAAAAAGGCTGTCAGAAGGAAGCGTGAACGTCTGTGATGTTCCCGTAGCTGTTTCATGACGCACAAGCAACCCTTTGTTTGAACATAGCCAGATGTTGTTGTATTTGTCTTTGAACGAGCGCGTTGAATTGGCTGCCAACGGTGTCAGCGACTTGGTATTGTTGCCTTCTGAACAAGAGTACAGGCCACTTGATGTTGTATAAAACACTTTCCCATCTGCAACATTCACGGTATAGACATCTGTCTTTGTGCCACATGAATGATGGTCTGTTTTCTTCGTCTTAGTGTTGACTATGTAAATATCTCCTGTTTTTGTACCGATACACAGATATTGACTTGCCTTGTTGAAGCAAGTTGCATTGTTTTTTAGCACAGCTTTAGGTAGAAGCTGTCTTTTGTCTTTTTTGTTTACTACATCAATATTAAGGTCAGTACTTATCCAATACACCCTTTCTGCGCTCTCGCCGAGAACATTGTGCTTAAGCTTAAGGCTTGTTTGGTCTATGTCTGCCTTGGAGTCATGCAGTTTGTTAATAACAATCTTGTCGTTCTTTCCGACATACGCTTCAAACAGGTTCTTGTTGCGTGTCAATACAAGAACGCGCCCGTTGCTTGCCAGTTGAATCTTTATGACTTGCACATTTACCGAGAAACGTTTCAGTTCATTATATATATCGTGGTATATCTCTGTTCTTTTGTTGAACACGTAAAGGTGATTGTCGGTGTTCCTTACCCACAAATTGCCTATGCCATCATCAACAATTGTCCTGACTTTGCGAGGCGGCATGTCCGATTGACGGCTTGTTCTGGTAATGAAAGAAGTGAATTTTGTTCCGTCAAAAGAGCATAGTCCGTGCCATGTGCCGAACCATACGAATCCGTCTTTGTCCTTTATAGCGCTATAAACAGTATTGCTTGGCAAGCCTTCTTCTACTGTATAACGGTCTACAATCAGGTTAGACTGCCCCATAATGCTAAACGGCAGACTGAACAAGAATATAAGAAGGCACCAAAATGTTTTCATTTTCAATAGTATCAAATTTATAAAAGACACCTTAGGCTATTTGCCAATATTACATGTATGCAAGTTATGCAGATATCTGTTAGAAAGATTAATCTTAGTCAAAACAAGTTTCGCCTATCATATGGGGAGACGTGATAACACAGCTCCGAAATAATTAGCTTTTGCAAAGATACAAATAAAATATCTTTTATCCAAATCATTTTCACTAATAAAATGCGCATGCTTTCACAAATAGCTGAAATAAAAAATGAAAAATCATTGCTCTATTGTGTGTGTGAAACAATATATGCACCGATTTTTCCCTAGCTGAATATAAACGAAAATGCGAAATATAAAAACGTAGGAACAAAAGAAAAGGGTGCAGTTGATGATGCACCCTTAATCTAATTACCCTTGTTCAGACAATTCTGAATTGAATACAATCTTTTTTTGAGAAAGTCTTTTAATAAGTGGAGCCCTATAATGGGCCTAGACAACTAAATACCCTTAATTCCGCAACACTATAGTTTAACATTATTTATAAGTGCCTGAGCAA
>JAUNIZ010000145.1 GCA_030523165.1 Prevotellaceae bacterium | reverse complement strand
GTCGCTTTGCAAGCAAAATCCCACTAAACCCTATAGGTTGCGGATTTGAGGATTTGAGCATATCATCAATATCAATTATCAAATATCAATTAGAAACTGTACAATATATAGTTAGAGTAATAGCCCATAATTAATATCCTACTAAGTAAAAACAAAAGCCGCTGAATTCATTTACGAATGTCAGCGGCCTCTTTTAACCAATATGCAAATATAATATAAGCATTCTGCTATCAGCTTACCTTAAATGTAAGTTCTTCTTTATTCGGATTTTTTCCTACAGAGATATTAGCCCCTTGCACTATTTCTCCGTTAAGCAGCAATTCACAAATACCATCTTCTATATAGTTCTGAATGGCACGCTTAAGAGGGCGGGCACCATATTGCACATCATAGCCTTTAGTTGCCACGAACTCTTTGGCCTTGTCTGTTATGCTTATGCTATAACCTAAATCAGACACTCTCTTGAACAAGCCTTTAAGTTCAAGGTCTATAATCTTCTTTATAGCTTCTATGTCAAGCTGGTCGAAGGTTATAATCTCATCAAGACGATTCAAGAACTCGGGGCTAAACTGCTTGCTTAGACTTTTCTGTATGATGCTGCGTGCAAACTCTTTGTCGCTATCGTTTATGTTCGTTCCAAAGCCTTTTGCATTAAAGCCAACACCTCTGCCGAAGTCTTTCAGTTGACGTGTTCCAGCGTTGCTCGTCATGATGATTACCGTGTTGCGGAAGTCAATCAGTCTACCATTGCCGTCAGTGAGCCTTCCTTCATCAAGAACCTGAAGAAGCATGTTGAAGACATTGCCGTGTGCCTTCTCTATTTCATCGAGCAGAATGATAGAGTAGGGGTGACGCCTTACTTTTTCAGTAAGCTGTCCGCCTTCTTCATATCCAACATATCCTGGAGGCGCACCTACAAGACGTGAAGTGTTAAAGCTCTCGCTATATTCGCTCATGTCGATACGTATCAATGAATCAGAACTACCGAACATGAACTCTGCCAGTTTCTTCGCGAGATATGTCTTGCCAACACCTGTAGGGCCAAGAAACATGAATGCGCCTATCGGATGGTTTGCGTCTTTCAGACCGATACGGTTGCGTTGTATAGCCTTTACCATCTTTTCTATTGCCGTATCTTGTGCAATGACAGCGCTTTTCAGTTCGTTAGACATATTCTTCAAGCGTATTCCTTCTGCTTCTGCCATCTTCTGAACAGGCACGCCTGTAATCATAGAAACAACATCTGCCACATCCATGTCAGAAACTGTATCGGGCTTGCCCATTTCGTTCTTCGACCATTTGTCTTGAAGTTCAACCAGTTCTGTTTCAAGTTCAGTCTGTCTGTCACGATAACCTGCTGCAAGTTCAAAGTTCTGCTTTACTACAGCAGCATGCTTCTTTTCTTTTATAAAGCCTATTTCTTTTTCTTTCGCTGTAATCTCTGGTGGTACCTCTGCATGTTTCAGATGAACCTTAGAGCCAACCTCATCGAGCGCATCAATAGCCTTGTCAGGGAAATAACGGTCAGTAACATATCTTTCTGTCAATTTGACGCACGCCAAAATGGCATCGTCAGAATATGTAACGTTATGGTGATGTTCATAACGTTCCTTTATATTGTTCAGAATAGTTATTGTTTCTTCTGCACTTGTAGGTTCAACCATAACTTTCTGGAATCTGCGTTCCAATGCCCCGTCTTTCTCTATAGAGTTGCGATACTCGTTGAGCGTTGTTGCTCCGATACACTGTATCGTACCTCTTGCCAAAGCTGGCTTAAGTATATTGGCTGCATCCATAGAGCCAGGTGTTGAACCTGCGCCAACAAGAGTATGTATTTCGTCTATGAAGATTATCACATCTGGGTTCTGTTCAATCTCTTTGATAAGCGCACGGACACGCTCTTCAAACTGACCTCTATATTTTGTGCCAGCAACAATGGCTGTCATGTCAAGATTAATCAGACGCTTATTGAAAAGCACAGGCGAAGTATGATGCTTGTATATCATCTGAGCAAGACCTTCAACTATCGCACTCTTGCCTACACCTGGTTCACCAATTAATATAGGATTGTTCTTTTTTCTACGACAAAGAATCTCTGTAACCCTCTGAATCTCACGCTCTCTACCTACAACAGGGTCAAGTTTTCCTTCAGCGGCTGCCTTTGTCAGATCTGTACCGAAATTGTCTAATACAGGTGTCTTTGTCTTCGGACGGTTCACATGGGTTGTTGTGCTTCCACCTTGCTTTGCCTTTTGCGAATTGCTGCCGTTCTGATTCAGCATGTCTTCCTCTTCAAAGTCTTCATCGCCAGACATATCTATACCGTCTTGCGGATATTCTTTATCTTGCTGGAAATATGCAAGAGTATCTTCATAGTTCATGTTGTTGAACTCAAGCACTTCCTTCGCACCGTTGTTAACATGATCGTGCAATATAGCAAGCAGAAGATGTTGTTCGTCAACAGTCTGCTTTGCCTGAATCCGCGCCTCTAGAACAGCAAGTTTCAGAATATTGCTTGCTTTTTCGTTCAACACAAGTTCGCTTGTGCTAATAGGCTGCATGAAATCATCTTCACGAACCTTTCTTTCAAGTTCGCTTTTAATAGACTGGAAATTTATATCTGATTTTTGCAATAATTCATATACGGGGCCTGTCTTATCACGCAGCAAGCCGAGCAACAGATGCTCTGGACCTACTGAACGACTGGCAAGACGGGCAGCTTCTTCGCGGCTGAATGCCAGTATCTGAGATACTTTTGGTGAAAATTGACTGGTCATATTTTATCCTCTCTGTTCATTGTTTTAGTCTAGCCATACAAATATTGTGCCAACAAAGACTAACACAGATTAATTTGATTAATAGATTACCTCTTACAAAGATAATGCAAATCGAGAGCAGAATCGCCAAACTTGCTTGAACGTTATGCAGAAATGCAACTATCATTTGCAAATATACATAACATTATTATAAATGCAAGCATTAATAATGTTATTTATTAATTATTGCATGATTTTCTTGATTATTGTCATTTCGGTCACAAACCGATTCTGCTAGTCTATGCATGAACGACACACAAGGAAATGCCTTTACTATTATGTAAAAGTTTATGTTGTTACAATTATTGCTAAATGTCATTTATGACATTAACCATTGGAAAAACTTAATCATAATCAAGAAATCTGACCTATTTATAAAAAACAATGAAGTTATGTTTGTTTTTGTGTTTTCTTTTTATTACCTTTGCGCCGACAATTCAAAAAATATATGGCAACGAATTTATTACCAGATTACATTTTTGAATCCAGTTGGGAGGTATGCAATAAGGTAGGAGGTATTTACACCGTTCTGTCAACAAGAGCAAAAACATTACAGAAAGCGTTTACAGACAGAATTATATTTATTGGTCCTGATGTATTCAAGGAGAAGAATCCATATTTTATTGAGGATGAATCTTTGTTTGCCGACTGGAAGAAAAAGGCTGCAAACGAAGGGTTAGTTATAAAGACAGGCAGATGGGATGTCCCAGAGAAGCCGATAACAATATTGGTTGACTTCAATCAATATTATGCTCACAAGAATGAAATCTATACATGGTTGTGGGAGAATTACCAGGTTGATAGTCTTCATGCCTATGGCGATTATGATGAAGCTTCTATGTTTTCATACGCTGCCGCAAAGGTAGTTGAAAGCTTCTACAATTTCTATCTTGACGAATCAAAGAAGGTGGTTTATCAAGGTAACGAATGGATGACTGGTCTTGGTGTGCTTTACATCAATGCCAAGCTTCCGCAAATCGCAACTATATTCACAACTCATGCTACAAGCATCGGAAGAAGCATTGCTGGCAACAACAAACCACTATATGACTATCTGTTTGCATACAATGGTGACCAGATGGCAGGCGAACTTAACATGCAAAGCAAGCATTCTATAGAAAAGCAGACGGCAAAGCATGTTGACTGCTTCACTACCGTAAGCGAGATTACTGCTAACGAATGCAAGGAGTTGCTTGACAAGCCTGTTGACGTGATTCTTCCAAATGGATTTGAGAACGATTTTGTTCCTAAGGCTGCTGCATTTACACGCAAGCGTAAATTGGCACGCAAACATACGCTTGATGTTGCCAATGCTTTGTTAGGAACAGACCTTGGCGACGATACACTGATTGTTTCTACAAGCGGTCGCTATGAGTTCAGAAACAAAGGAGTAGACGTCTACATCGAAGCAATGAACCGATTACTTAGAGACAATAGACTGAACAAGAAAATACTTGCATTTATTGAGGTTCCTGGTTGGGTAGGAGAGCCACGTCAAGACTTGATAGAACGTCTTAAGTCGGGCAAGAAATACGACACTCCGCTTTATGTTCCTATGGTAACACATTGGCTTAGAGACATGAGTCATGACAATGTGTTGAGCATGTTGAAATATCTAGACATGCACAACAATGTGAATGACAATGTGAAGCTGATATTCATACCTTGCTATCTGAATGGTAATGATGGTATCTTCAATATGACTTATTATGACCTTGTGCTTGGCAATGACCTGTGCGTATATCCTTCATATTATGAGCCATGGGGCTATACTCCGCTTGAAGCCGTTGCGTTCAAGGTGCCTTGTATCACATCTGATCTGTCAGGTTTTGGCCTTTGGGTAAACTCTGAACTTGGCCATTATGGCGAAATATCAGACGGTGTAAAGGTTATTCATCGCACTGACTATAATTATTCTGAAGTGGCAGATAGAATAAAGGATACTATAACAGAATATTCAAACTTCACGCCTGCCCAAATCAAGAAAGCACGTGAAAATGCAAGCAAGATTTCAACGAAAGCGCTTTGGAGCGAATTCATAAAATACTATTATGAAGCTTACGACTTTGCGTTGAAGCGCGCAGAAGAGAGAAAACATAAAAATTAGATAATTCAAATTTAACTTGATACATTATGAAAATTAAAGCTGACTATGTCAATCAACCTCAGTGGAAAGAATTGACCGTTAAATCCAGATTACCAGAGCAGTTGAAATGTCTTGATGAGCTTTCACACAACATGTGGTGGGCTTGGAATTATGAGGCAAGAGAACTTTGGAAAAGCTTGGATGAAAAACTTTATGAAGAAGTAGGCCATAACCCAGTGATGCTTTTGGAGCGTCTCACTTACGATAGAAAGGAAGAGATTGTAAAGGATAAGGCTATCATGAAGCGCGTAAAAGATGTTTATGCTTTGTTCCGTGATTACATGAGCGTAAAGCCAAACAAGAAGCGCCCTTCAGTAGCATACTTCTGTATGGAATACGGCTTGAACCAGGTTCTTAAGATTTATTCTGGTGGTCTCGGAATGCTCGCTGGCGACTATATTAAGGAAGCTTCAGACAGCAACGTTGATATGTGTGCTATCGGTTTCCTTTATCGCTTTGGCTATTTCAAGCAGTCATTGAGCATGGACGGTCAGCAGATTGCAAACTATGACGCACAGAACTTCAACTCTCTGCCTATCGAGCGCGTGCTCGATGAGAACGGCAATCAGGTTGTTGTTGACGTTCCTTACGTAAACTATCAGGTTCATGCGCTTGTATGGAAGGTTAATGTTGGTCGTGTTACTCTTTATTTGCTTGACACTGACAACGAAATGAACTCTGACTTCGACAAGCCTATCACACACTCTCTATATGGCGGTGACTGGGAAAATCGTCTGAAACAGGAGATTCTTCTCGGTATCGGCGGTATGCTTACACTGAAGAAACTCGGTATCAAGAAGCAGATCTACCATTGCAACGAAGGCCATGCTGCCCTTTGCAACCTTCAGCGTCTTTGCGACTATGTAGAAGAAGGCCTCACATTCAACCAGGCTCTTGAGCTTGTTCGCGCTTCTTCTTTATATACAGTTCACACACCAGTACCTGCTGGTCACGACTATTTCGACGAAGGTCTCTTTGGCAAGTATATGGGTGGCTACCCTGCAAAACTCGGCATTACATGGGATGAATTCATAGGCATGGGCCGTATCAATCCAGAAGACCACGGAGAGAAATTCTGTATGTCAACATTCGCTTGTAACACATGCCAGGAAGTAAACGGTGTTAGTAAGCTTCACGGATGGGTTAGCCAGAAGATGTTCGCTGACATTTGGAAGGGATACTATCCAGAAGAAAACCATGTTGGCTATGTTACAAACGGTGTACACTTCCCGACATGGACAGCTACAGAATGGCGCAAGCTATATGCTAAATACTTTGACGAATCATTCATGGGCGACCAGAGCAATGAGAAGATATGGGAGGCTATATATAATGTTCCAGACGATGAAATCTGGGAAACACGTATGGCTCTTAAGAAGAAGCTTACAGACTATATACGCACCAAGTTTACTGAGACATGGCTGAAGAATCAGGGTGATCCTTCACGTGTGGTTTCTCTGCTTGAAAGAATCAATCCTAACGCGCTTATGATTGGCTTCTGCCGTCGTTTCGCTACATACAAGCGTGCTCATCTTCTGTTCACAGACCTTGACCGTCTTGCAAAGATTGTCAACAATCCAGAGCGCCCAGTACAGTTCCTGTTCTCAGGTAAGGCACACCCAGCTGACGGTGCAGGTCAGGGACTTATTAAGAAAATCTTCGAAATAAGCCAGCGTCCAGAGTTCCTCGGCAAGATTATCTTCCTTGAAGACTATGACATGCAGCTTGCTCGTCGTCTTGTTTCTGGTGTTGATATTTGGATGAACACTCCTACACGCCCTCTTGAAGCATCTGGAACATCAGGCGAAAAGGCAGAAATGAACGGTGTCGTTAACCTTTCTGTACTTGACGGATGGTGGCTTGAAGGCTATCGTGAAGGTGCTGGCTGGGCTTTGACAGAAAAGCGCACATACAAGAACCAGGGTTATCAGGATCAGCTCGACGCTGCTACAATCTACGGTTTGCTCGAAAACGAGATTCTTCCTCTCTACTACAACAAGAACGAGAAGGGATATAGCGAAAGCTGGATTAAGGTTATCAAGAACTCAATCGCTCAGATAGCACCTCATTACACAATGAAGCGTCAGCTCGACGACTACTATGACAAGTTCTACAACAAGGAATCAGCTCGTTTCAAGAAACTTTCTGCTAACGATAACAGCCTTGCTAAGGAAATTGCTCAGTGGAAGGAAACAGTTGCAGAGCGTTGGGATTCTATCCGCATAGTGTCAAGAGAGAACGACATTCCTTCAACAGGTGCAGAGACAGGTGTAGAATACAACTTGAAGGTAGTTGTTGACGAGCAAGGTCTTAACGATGCTATCGGTCTTGAACTCGTATCAGTTAAGACTAACGAGAATGGTGAAGAAGTTATATCTAACATATTCCCTCTCAAGGTTACTGGCAACGAAGGCAACCTCTATACATTCGAAGGAAAGATAGAAGCTTCAAGCGCAGGTACATACAAGACTGCTATCAGAATGTACCCTAAGAACGCTAACTTGCCTCACCGTCAGGACTTCTGCTATGTAAAATGGATTGAATAATATTGTTTTTACAATAGAATAACAATTATCTAAATATTAGAGAGGAAGGAAATATAAGATGTTTCTTTCCTCTTTTTTATGTTCAACACATACCATATATTATATTTTCTATCGTTGAATAATTTGCGTTGCAATACAACTTTATTTCTTGTATTGCATAAAGCATTGCTTTGTATTATAGAAAACTATGCTTTCTTCATTCGATAACTATGCTTTCTTATATACATATTAATAATGTGCAAACGGTGTTTTGCTTATAGGCTTAGCATGCTTTTTGTATTTGAATCAAAAAAAACAAAGAAAAAATTTGCAAGGAATAAAAGAAATGCTTACCTTTGCAACCGCATTTGAGCGATAATGCTTCGGTAATGACCGGAAGGGAAGTTTGGGTGAGTGGCTGAAACCAGCAGTTTGCTAAACTGCCGTACGAGTTTATCGTACCGGGGGTTCGAATCCCCCAGCTTCCGCAGCCTTTATCTTTAAAAAGTTTAGGCTGACATAACGGTGGATTCATCTAATGGTTAGGATACAAGATTCTCAATCTTGGCATAGGGGTTCGATTCCCCTATCCACTACAATGCAAACGAAAGTTCTGGAGAATGTTTCTTCAGAACTTTTTTGTTATATGTGCAATATGCTCTTGTTCTGCAAGAAGAAAATTGGCTATATGTTGATATTATTCTTTGAATAAATTCTTTTATTATGCCCATTTTGAGTATGTTTGCATATGAAAATGATTCTGATTAATAACAAGACAAATAAAATATAACATATATGAGAGCATTGCTTCTTTCTGTATTATTCTCGCTTGGCATGCTGTCTGCTTTCGGACAGGATACTTTATCTGTTAAAAGCGTTATGGAAAAAATACCTGAGAAAATGATTCCATATCTTGATTATGCCCAAATTACGGAATTGTGCAAGTTTGCCAATCTAAGAGATTCAATGAAGGTGAAGAACGTTCTTAATGGCAACACATACGTTGATTCTATTAGCGACAGCTTTATGAAGGTTCATCTTAATGACGTTTCTGAAATAGAATTGAAGCTTCTTCCTCTCAACGATTCAACGAAAGTGATATGCATGATAAAGAGCTATAACTCTCCAGTAATGGAAAGCATTATAAAATTCTATTCAACGGAGTGGAGAAGCGTTGAATCTTCTCTCGGCCTTCCTGATATGACAGATGCTGAAGCCGTATTGTCTGCATTTACGCAAAAGCCTGATACGATGACTTTAAGCAGATATAACGAACTGAAAAAATATATTGAACCGGTTGCAGTAAGTGCCTGTTTCAGTGATAAAGATGAAAATACAATAACTTTTACCGTGAGTATGCCTATGTTGAATAAAGAAGACACAAAGGCTGTAAAAGACATTATAAAGCAAAAATCTTTTAAATGGATCAATGGAAGTTTTAAAGAATGTTAGAAAATAAAACTTTTACTCAAGAATATTTTGAGCAATGAAAATTAATCAATACTTTTGCATTGTGTTTTTCATGGTATTAGATTATTAAGGTTAATAAAGATTGGTTGTC
>JAUNIZ010000144.1 GCA_030523165.1 Prevotellaceae bacterium | reverse complement strand
ATAAATGAAAGCCTACGAGTAGAGTTACGCCAATTCTTACACAGCCTCTTTTACCTCTTTTTGAAATGTGTTTTGTTCGTACAAATTATTAATCATCAGAAAAGGTTAAAATGCCTCTTTGGCATAAACGTTTGGAGAAAGAATTATAGTTATTATGAAAAAAACGATTGTAAGTGCAAGTATATCACAAAAAATAATGTATCTTTGCAAACAAGAACTTGTTCCCTTTAAATTAAAACGTACAAATATATAATTTATTATGAACAGATTTAATTGAAAATGTTTTATGAAAATGGCGTTCACAGTTTTTAGATTGATGGTCTCTACTGAAAAATGTGTGAGAAGTTAAATTGGACGTTTATGATTAATACATAACCTATTTGCATAATATTATCGTATCATTGTATGTATGCAAAGTTGACGGAAAAGATTATTAAATGATTTAACAATTAAGTTATTGGACAATTGTGATATGCAACAACTAACTATAGCATTGCGCGCTCTCTATAGCAAGATTTCAGGTGATGAAATCCTTTTGCATGCAGGGCTTCTTCACAAAAAGAATATTTATATAACGGATATCATTCACTATGATAGTAGTATAAACGAGTCGGCAATCAACCTACTTCTGCAAAAGGCTGATGAGACGACATACTCTATAGACCAACTTACAATGACAAGTCAAATGGTAACAAGAAAGTGGATGATGCCTGACACAAACTGTCTCCCTGTGCAGTTTTCTAAGCAGGATTCAATCTTCAATATGTTACTTCATTTTGCTGCATCCACACTTATCATTAAGGATGGTGACCCTGTATGCAGATATAGTCACTTGTTGAGATGGCATACCTTGACCACACAGTTAGGTGAGGATTTGTTTACCACAGCTTTATTGGCAGCATGTAATATGAAGACGGGTTATAACCGTACATATTTTGACTGGGATGCATTTTTGCGTCATGACAGTAAGGAACTGAATACTTTGTTTGATCGTCCAATGGCGGAATTGCATATGCATCTCAAGGGCTCATCTTACAATGTGGATATTAGTTGGTTATGCCTTATGAACAATGTCGAAAATATGCCTGACTATTTTGATAAGGTAAAGGAAAATAGAAAAAACACAGATTGGGACAACCAACTCTATGAAAAGGTAAGACGCGCTGCCGCCATACGTTATTATCTTGCAGGAATAGTTGGCTGTGTTAGCAATTCCATCACAAAAAGCCACCTTGGTGATCTCATCAACTATACAGAAGCAGATAAAAAACTAGAATCAGAAACTTCACAGTATATAAAACCTTGCCTTCAGGAGTTATTAACAGAAGCTCACAAGAAGAATGTCAATGATGCATGTAAAGATGGCATATCTGAAGAATATGTACTTGATTACATCCCAGTTAACCATTATAATAAAGAACGAGTTGCAAATTTGGTAATGTCATCTGAGAGAAAATTTATGTATCTCATGTTCAAGAAGATTTTCTCAAATGATACAAATCTTGATGCAGATACAGCAACCTTGTTCTATGCTTACCTGGTCTACAAGGACTACTTCCGACATACCATACTCCAACTCAACAAGCGAGTAGGCTTCGCTAATTTCGCAAATTTTGAAGAACTGAAAACATCCTATATAATTCCTCTTTATGACAATTTGGTCTATAAAGCAGCGATAGAAGGCTTCCTAGGGAACGACAAAGACAGATATATTGAGGCACGAATAGTCCCAAAGTCAACACCTGAAGGAATATTGTCTTCACTCGAAAAAATATATAATAGTATAGATAAATCAAAACAAGATAGATGCAGTATAATCTTTCATTTCATTAAGAAACGTGACGAATCTTTCACTAACGAGAATGCCATTCGCCATAATCAACTTCGCAAGGATGTAAAGAATCAGGCATTTGCAATTTATAGATTTAGACAACAATCAAATGAGTATGGAAATCTGGTTGGAAAAGTTGTTGGCATTGACGCTGCTAATTCAGAGATTTATGCCCGTCCGGAGGTCTTCGCTCAAGCATTCCGTTTCTTGCGCGGTCATGATGTTTATTCCTCTGAGTTGGATCGTCCTAATGATTTGAATATCACTTATCATGTGGGTGAAGATTTCCTTGATATAAGCGATGGATTACGGGCAGTAGAAGAAGCTTTGCTTTTCCTCGGATTACATAATGGAGACCGTTTGGGACATGCACTTGTGCTTGGCACAGATGTACGTTCCTATTATCAAAAGAGGTATGATACCATTTGTGAATCGAAACAAGTTATACTGGATAATGTAGCTTGGCTATATCATAAATGTTTAAGACTTCTTGGCAATAAACCAATTTGCGGCTTTCTTGAGATGATGTTTCATAGATATTTCAGGGATTTATATAACCCTGAACGGTCAGAATCGACCAATATTATAGAATATATCTTCAATTCCTCTGACAGTTTAAGACATTTGGACGATATTGAGACTTATTATTTGTCGTGGTTGTTACGTGGAAATTCTCCTACTTTTGGAACGGATCTTTCACCGGAGAATTACAATATACTTCCGAAAGATAGCCTTGAAAGGAAGTGGGCTAATGAAGCAATAAACCATCATAAAACAATTGAGTTGGCATGTAGAAACGAAAAAGCTCGGGAATTGTTTGACTTATATCATTCTCGCCAAACTGCAAAGAATAGTGACGAAGTAGACTCATTTATGATTCCACAAAAGTACCGGGAAGACTATTACACTCTTCTTGAAGCATTACAGCAAGATTTATTAAGAAAGATAGAGAAACGTCATATTGCAATTGAGTGCAATCCCTCATCCAACTACAAGATTGGAGAGATAGAAAGGTACGATAAGCATCCGATTGTCCGTTTTTTTAATTATGGTATTAAGACGCCATACCCGTCTCATGATGTTTCTGTTTCAATCAACACTGATGACCAAGGAGTGTTCTCGACATCGTTGGAGAGAGAATATTCACTGATGGCTCTTGCAATGGAACGTAATGAGATTCCAGGATATAAAAATTCTCCAAGAGCAGTCATAGATTGGCTTGACAGAATCCGTCAGATGTCTATGGAACAAAGATTCGACCAAATTAATGTAAAACAATTATAAATATAAATTATGGCAGGTAAATTCTTTAAAGAGTGTTTTTTACAAAACATCTATCATTATGATGCATTGGAAGTTTGGAAAGGAATAAATGTTGGTGATAAACTTTCTTTTGGTAATGATAAAGATGAAGATAAAGTAGTAGTTTATAAGGAAGATGAGCAAAAAAAGTATATCATTGGAAAACTAAGCGATGATGATGCTAAATTTATATACGATATCATCGATGCAGGATATGAAGAGGACGATTGCATGTTTTATGGAATTGTCAGTTTTAAATCAGACGAAACTGCAGATGAGAACAAACGTCTGAAAGTTGTGATCAAAATAAAGGAAAACAAAGATCATGACAAGTATTACCAATCACAAGCAAACTTTATTTGGATAAAGGTAAAGATGAAGATAAAGTAGTTTATAAGTATGATATGCATAATAAGCATAAAAAGCAAATTATTGGAAAACTAAGTGATGATGCTAAATTTATATACAATATCATCGAAACAGGATATGAAGAGGACGATTGCATGTTTTATGGAATTGTTAGTTTTAAATCAGACGAAACTGCAGATGAGAACAAACGCCTGAAAGTTGTAGTCAAAATAAAACAAAGGAAAATAAAGCTGTGGACGGTAACGGTATAGCACAAAATAAAGAATAAAGCCCAATTACTAATTTTTTGTAGTCGATTTTTGCTAAAATTCGAAGAAAAGGTTTACTTTTGCAAATAAATATATGTGTGTATGATACACGAAGATCAGAAACAATTTCTCAGCAGGCTATTGACGGCCTCTTGTCCGTCGGGATCAGAAGAACAGGTAATAAACTTGTTCCGTAATACCGTTTCATCTTATGTTGATGAGATAACGATAGATGCTATGGGAAACTGCATTGCTCACAAGAAAGGAGATGGCCCTAAGGTAATGATTGCAGCTCATGCAGATGAGATAGGTCTTATAGTTCATTATATTGATGAAAAGGGTTTCCTCTATTTCAAAGAAATCGGAGGTGTGGATACGGCTCTTTTGATGGGGAGACGTGTTATCATACACGGCGAGAATGGTTCGGTTATAGGCATTATTGGTAAGAAGCCTTTTCACCTTCAAGACACAAAGAGCCCATCACAGGAAATTAATCCGGAGGATTTATGGATTGATATTGCTGCTCGGGATGGCAGTGATGCAAGATCTAAAGTCTCTATTGGCTCTATAGCTACTGTAATATCTGATGTCACATATTTAAGTGATACCGTTGTTGCCAGTAAATCACTTGATGACAGAATTGGCATTTTTGTTTTGACAGAAATCGCCCGTCAGTTGAATGATATGAAGGCAGATGTCTATTTGGTTGCTACCGTACAAGAAGAGCTTGGAGCACGTGGCGCACAGGTTGTTGCTGAAGCTATTAAACCTTCCATAGGAATAGTTATTGATGTAACGCATGCGACAGATTATCCGACATCCAATGCCGTACATGATGGATACATTCAATTAGGCAAAGGTGTTGTAATCCCCAATGGTCCTAATCTGGACAAGACATTGACGGCAAAGATAGAGAAGACTGCAAAAGAAGCAACGATTCCATACCAAATGGAGGCAATCGCACGGCCGACAAGCACCGATGCGAGAATGATACAAGTTTCAGGAACGGGTGTAAAGACAGTACTTCTAAGTATTCCTTGTCGATATATGCATACACCTAATGAGGTTGTGTCACTGGAAGATGCCGATGCTTGTATTCGTCTATTAGTAGAATATTTATACAGAGTTAATTAATATAATGTCTAATTTTAATGATTTTCAAAATGAAGAAGAAAGTAACTATTTCTTTCAATTGGGAAACCAAGAAAGCCCGCAATGCAGAGCGCGTTGGTGCCATGTATTGCTTCAAACGCTGCGATGTAAACCAGAACTAATCCCCTGATCAAGGATTAATTCCGTATATATTGGGATCCCTTTGGATTGAGTTCTGAAGTTAAAACTTCGGAACTCAATCCTACTAAATCAGTTTTAGAAGTTAATGAGACAAAGTGGAAGTGTAAATAGTGATGACCGCTTCTTTTTTCCGGGTGAAGTCATCTATCATAAATGCGATGAGGGATGGTTAGCCATATGTATAGAGTCAGCTAATTGGATAGTACTTACCTCAGATTTGCAACGTCGGATATTAGAAGATTTGACAAAAGGGAGTACGATAGGCCATGTCCTTGAATACTTATCTTCTGAAGAAATCATTCAGTTGCAAAAGTTATTGGCAGCGATAACTGTCCGCGAGTTTGCCCGGACAGACAAGACGCCAAAATTGCATCAAATGGAAGGCAATAAGTTACTCAATTGCTATCTTACCAATGCATGCAATCTTAGGTGCGAGCATTGCTTTATGCGTTCAGGGGTTAGACTTAAGAATGAACTTTCAACCGACGAGTGGAACCGGGTACTTTCTGAATTTAGAAATTGCGGTGGTGAAAGCGTAACATTTACCGGAGGAGAGCCCATGATGCGCCCAGATCTTCAACAGATAGTCATGAATGCTCACAATATAAATTTAAACACAACAATACTTACCAATGGTATACTTTGGACAGATAGTCAGATACACCAGTTGTCCCCATATATAACCGAGGTACAGGTTAGTATTGATGGATTTGACGAAATGAGCAATGCAAAAATACGGGGCGAGGGTAATTTCGATAAACTCATAAACACAGTAGTCGCATTTGCCAATGAAGGAGTGCAAACATCAGTGGCAACCACATTCACATTTGCTAATCTTTGCGACAATGCAGATGAGAGATATAAGCAAATGGTAGAGGATGTTAAGTCAAGGTGTGATAATCCTGTATTCTTCAAGTTGAGTAAAAAAGTTCTTCAAGGAAGGAATACACATTATAGCGAAGAAGAAAATAAAGCATTCTATAATCGGATTATGGAAATCGAGCGCACCGTAGATCCTAATGCGCAGTTAGAGAATTTCATGGAAGGACACACACCGAATCTGGTAACTCGCAACTGCGGTTTTGGAGGAATCTCTATTGGTGCTGATGGTGAAGTTTACTATTGCAACCGCATATCCGAGGTCGAGAGCTATGGAAATATACGTAATCTTCCTGTAAAATACTTCATGTCTCTTGGACATGAACTGCATCAGCGTACATCAGTTGACCATCTTATGCCATGCAAGAATTGCTATTTGCGGAACATTTGCTTCGGAGGATGTCGAATTGACGATTGTAGTTGTAATGGCAAAGTCAAAGATTTGAAAGGGAATATCATTCAGAATAAATGCAACGAAGGATTTAAACAACGACTCATTCGCAGAATGATAGACTCCTACCTCTATTACTATACGTTTTAGTCAGCATGAGAATTGAATATGGCATATCGTTATTTTTGCATATACGAGAAGATCGCTGATGGACACTATAAATTGCGTGTTGAAGTAGCATTGGATACAGGAGGAAAATCTCTCTTGCCATTTAGGCGGAAAATTACATTGTCTTACCTCCAGAATGTTGCCGACAATCAGACTCAATATGATTTGATAAGCCTTCTTTGTCAAGGCGGAACTGTGGAACAGTCTCCATTTGAGATTGATAATGTGTCTATACTATCATATAATACGGTTGTTGACATCTTGCGGAAACAACCGTTCTCTTATTCCCAATCCTCTCCAAGGACAAGTCTGTCACGTGTTTCCTGTCCTTTAGAAATTAAGAAACCTCTGTTACAAATACCAGTCGGAAAACTACTTCATGGTGAGTTATATATAGATTCTGTCAATTCTTGGAATATAGGTATTCGGGTTATGATAAGATATGAGGGTGCCATAAATAGTTTCTTTCCTTCTTTCAATGAAATACCATTTGTATTGATTGATGGGTCATTAGCTCTACGAGATTACAAGGCAGAGACGAAATTACTCACAGATCTCCCTCTTGGTTACTCCCAAGAGAGGCCGTTATCTATAAAAGGCTCTGATACGTCGATTCTTTCAGGCCTAGTTGATAAAGGTTGGAAGCTATATGTTCCTAATCGACAAAAGGGCCATTCTTCGTTATATAAATATACAACCAGTAGTGGTATAATATGGTTCTCCACCGACAGTACAGATAACAAATATCAGTTTAAAATGCTTGATGCATTCCTGAAATCTCGCAACTATATAGAATCGGATGGACAGATTGCTATCTTCAATAGAAAAGATGTACTTCAGCAGGCAGATGATGAGTTCGCATCACAAGTAGGGGCTTCTCAGGATGTTTTAATGATGTATTCTAGTCTAAAGAATAGTTTCAAGTTTGATATTGAGGCACAACTGATACAAAAGCTCCATGCTACCCTTCGTCCGTATCAACTTGATGGTGTCCAGTGGCTTCAACAGCAACGTGCAAATAATTGTGGCTGTCTGTTGGCCGATGAAATGGGACTTGGCAAGACCATACAAGTGATAGCTCATCTCTGTTGTCTTCCGTCGGAATCCAGACATCTTGTCATTGCTCCAGTATCTTTATTATACAATTGGCAAGAAGAAGTAACACGATTTGCACCTCAGTTGTTAGAACGTATCCAGTTTGTCAGCTATGATATGCTTCGTATTCACCTTGACAATTATATTAATAGGGTATATGATACCATTATCATAGATGAGGCTCAGATAATCAAGAATAGAGACACAAAACGCTACAAGGCTATAGTACAGCTAAAGTGCTGTCATCGCATTATTCTCACAGGTACACCTATTGAAAACTCTGTTGAGGATATATGGTCACACTTTATGTTGCTCAATCCCTCATTACGTACTTTACATGACAGACTTCGTAAAATATGCGCCAATAGTACAGAAGAAGTGTATGTTACTCTAAGTGGCAAGTTGTTGCATCCCTTTATTTTAAGAAGGACGAAAGACGAAGTGCTAAAACAGCTTCCCTCTCGCACTGAAAAGAATATATATGTCGAATTGTCTCATAAAGAAACGCAAATATACGAGAACATCCATCAAGCAGTTCTTGCTGCTCTAAGCAATGGAATTTCAGGTAGAGTAACAAGCATCGTTTTAGAGGCTATACTCCGTCTTCGTCAAGCATGCGTGTCTGCGAATATGCTACCAGTGACTCTGACCCACTCGGGATATATAGAAAGTACAAAATTGAATCTCGTTTTAGAATATGTTAGACAGTTCAAGTCTGAAAGCCGAAAAGTTCTTGTTTTCTCTCAATTTGTAAAAGCCCTTCAAGAGTTAGAGATAATACTTTCCAATAACGATATACACTTTCGAAAACTGTATGGAGACACAACAGACAGAAAGACTCCTATCCAACAGTTCCAGAAAGACAAGACAATAGATGCCTTTCTCATTAGTCTTAAAGCAGGAGGTGTAGGTCTTAACCTGACAGCAGCAGATCGTGTGATACTTCTTGATGACTGGTGGAATCCGGCTGTTGAAGAACAAGCAATGGGTCGGGCTCATCGGATAGGTCAAATACACAATGTTCTTGTACTTCGTTTTGTTTGTAAGAATACGGTAGAAGAAAAGATTCTTCAATTGCATCAACAAAAAAGACAGACAACCGATATATTTGAAAGACAAACGGATAAGCTGACAATAGATGATATTAGGTCTCTTGTTGAATAATACTAATTCCTGCAATAAACAAGAAATAGACTGATTTTTTGTGTTTTGTTTGAACAGAAAAAACATATATTCTATTGCAACACAATTTCTTAGTGAGAATCATCTGTCATATTATTTGGATAGCTTTTCGCTTTCCTGTGAATATAGTACTGCAAACGTCGCTATAAACGGAAATATTTCAAATAGTTAAGACATGGAATAAGGCATAAATTCGATTTAATAACCGATATCAGTTTAACATCTACCCGTAATCACTATTCACTGACATTGTCGCGTCTGCGCCAACTATTCACTATTCACTATTCGTTATTCACTA
>JAUNIZ010000143.1 GCA_030523165.1 Prevotellaceae bacterium | reverse complement strand
GTCATAAACCATACTTTTCTGAGTCGTAAACCATACTTTTCTTTGTTACAGACATTCATTGTTGTCATCGTATCTGATGCATGAATGATTTATTTCGGGTGCAAATTTGGGCATAATTCGGTAATTATTAGTGTTCTAAAAATACCGCAAAGTGGAAAAATAAGCCTAGATATACCCATATAAAGATATTTAGACCACTTTAAAAGATGTTTAAATCACTGTTTTTCGAGAATTATTTCACACCTTTGCACAGTCAAAATAAGAAAATATGAACAGTAGCCAATTTTCCACAAGAATAGGACTTGAAGATTTGAGTCACTACACAGAAGCCGACTATATAGACGGTGACATTATTATATTAGATGATCTTCGGGAATTGCCGATTGAGGGTTCGTTTCAGACGGAGATGACTTTCATACTTATATGTGTAGAAGGACGAATGCAGGTAGACATCAACGGCAAAACGTATAAGGTAAATGTCCATGACATGCTTGTATGCCCTCCAAATGTGTTTCTGGACAATTACATGATCAGTCCGAACTTTAATTCAAAGATAATCGGCCTTTCTTACAGTGCGTTGCAGCGCATGTTGAATGTCAATAAGGACATTTGGAACATGATGTTACACCTTGTCAAGAACCCTGTTTTCCATCTTGACGATTATCTATTGGAGCTTATGGAAAACTATTACACGCTGCTTTCGTTCAAATTAAAGCATGCTGACGACATGTATCGCAAGGAAGTTATGCATGCGTTGTTTCAGGCTATCTTCTACGATTTCTGTGCTATTCTCATGCCGTTCATGACAAACAAGAATTATACGGATAGCGGCAACATGAAACAGGGCGACCTTATCGTCAAGAAATTCATTTTCCTTCTCTCAGAGAGTCAGGGCAAAGAGCGTTCCGTATCATACTTTGCCGATAAGCTATGCATAACACCTAAATATTTGTCAACCGTATGCAAGGCATCCAGTGGCAAGACTGCATTGGATTGGATTCATGAATATACGATTGAAGTAATTACCCAACAGCTTAAATATACAGACAAGACAATAAAGGAAATATGCGATGATCTGAACTTCCCGAACCTCTCCTTCTTCGGCAAATTCGTGAAAAACCACCTCGGAGTATCGCCGAAAGAATATAGAAAACGGTTCGCAAATACTGACGCAAAGGGCAAGGAGCAATCGTGAAAACATACAAACCGCAATATGTAATCTATAATAACTATTCCATTAAAGGCTAAAGGTAAACCCGATTGAACAAATGTTTTTAATATATAGGCTTTGTTTAATTTGGAATAATCATACCTTTTTATTAATTTTGCCAGCGTGAAAAGACATATAAACCAATACTGATAAATGTTATTCTGGCAATGATGGAAACTATGGAAAAGCTAAAGACAAAGATTATAACTCTGTTGTTGTGCCTTGTAAGTCTGGCTAGTTGCGGTGATGAAGATAAATCTGAGCCTCAGACAGAGCCTGAAGAAGAAACGATAGAATTCGCTAAAGGTGCCGATGTAAGCTGGCTCACAGAGATGGAAAGCTGTGGCGTGAAGTTCTACGATGCCGCAGGCACAGAGAAGGAATGTATGCTGTTGCTGCGTGAAATGGGCGTTAACTCTATTAGGTTGCGCGTATGGGTGAATCCGTCAGACGGCTGGAACGGAAAGCAGGACGTGCTTGTCAAGGCTTTAAGAGCGCATAGTCTCGGCATGAGAATAATGATAGATTTCCACTATTCGGACACTTGGGCAGATCCTGCAAGCCAGACGGTACCCTCGGAATGGGCTGATTACACTCTCGCAGAGCTTAAACAAGCGGTTGCAGAACATACTACAGACGTGTTGCAGACGTTGAAAGACAAGGGAATAGACGTTGAGTGGGTGCAGGTAGGCAATGAGACAAGCAGTGGAATGCTGTGGGAAACGGGACGTGCAAACGGCAACGACTTCGCCAATTTCGTACAGCTTCTAAACTCAGGCTATGACGCGGCAAAGTCTGTATATCCCGATTCCAAGGTGATAGTGCATATCAACAATGGCTACGACCTGTCACTTTTCACATGGATGTTTGACGGTTTGCGCTCTAACAACGCCCGTTACGATATAATAGGTATGTCTCTTTACCCTGAGGAAAGCACCTGGCAGACTCAGACATCAGCTTGTCTTTCAAACATAAAGACACTCGTTAGCCGTTACGGAAAGGATGTTATGGTCTGCGAGATAGGCATGCCCTGGGACTCAGACAATGCCGAAGCAGTAATGACAACAATGGTAAACGGATGCAAGGCGATAAGCGGCTGCCTCGGAGTGTTCTATTGGGAACCTGAGTGCTATGGCTCATGGAAAGGATATACAAAGGGCGCGTTTGACAATACAGGCAAGCCTACGTCGGCTCTCAAAGCGTTTAACAATTAGCAATGTTGCTTACAATATTCTTGACTTTTGCATTATTTGCTTATATTCTGTGATTAATTTGTTATTATTCGCATAAAAAGAGTTAAATCGAAAAACTTGTTGACAGTTCATAATGATTTTGTAATGTCGATTAGATAATTTTGTATAACTTTGCAATCTGAATAACATTTTGATTTCTTCACACGGAACGCAATTTATATAATGCTATTTAATTTAATATAAGTATTTATGAGAAAAGTTTTACTATGTTGCCTGTCTATATTGATAGGAGGAACAATGTGTGTTGGTTCTGCATTCGCAGGCAATACGCAAAAAAGCAAGAAAGAAGCATTGAAGGCTTTTGTTGAAAAGAACAAGTACAAAGCCTCTGATGCTGTTGCTAAGCAGTTGACTGCAAAGCTAAACAAAGACACAAAGCGTCAGGCTCTTTTCGTTGAAAGCGCAACAGACCCTTCTGCGTCATTTACTGCTCCAGGCTGGGGATTCTTGTTGAGCCCAGACGGAAAGCAGTGGAGCTACACACAGAGCTATGAGACAAACTCTGACGGAAGCTACAAGAGTTCAACAATCACTGTATATGACGAAAACCATACACAGGTTGGCGGTTTCACTGTAGATGTTTCAGACGTACAGAACGTTAACTATATCGCTGTGTCAGGTGACGTTACAAACAAATTGTTTGACAGAAGCGATAGCAGCAATGAACTTATGGTATGGTATCATACAGCGCTCAACGGTGTTACAAGCTACACTACACGTGTCTATCGTCTTGACGGTACTTTGCTGTACACCTATTCAGGTTCGTCAATTCTTGTTGACGCTTCACAGAATGAATGGACAACGTATCAGCGTGTGTTCCTTGTAAACGATGTTACTGAAGATGTTGAGGAAGACGGTGAGACCGTAACAAAGAGCTATTCACAGGTAGACGTTCTTCGTCCTGCTTCATGGGGTGAGGATGGTCCACAGGTAGAGCATACATTCAAGATTGATAATGATTACCTTAACTACATGAACGGTTCTTACATCAATTTCTTTGTAATCGACGGTAACCCTTATTATGTGCTTTCACAGTATGAGAAGCCTTACACTTCAGGTTATAATACACAAACATGGGAACTCGAGTTTACAGAAAACAACAGCTTTGTTGTAACTGTTTATGACAAGAGCTACAATCAGGTAGCACAGATGAAGGCTCCTATTGAGATTCCTGAAGACGCTTATTGCCGTATGGCTGGTTTCGGTATGCTTAACGGCAACGACCTTTCCCACAACTACTACACATCAACAGGCGATTTCGACTTCGTTGTTACATGGGATGACTATATTACATCAACAGACGAAGACAGATATAAGTTTGATATATACGATGCTAACAGCAGCTTGTTGAATACTATCTGCGACAATGTTTATAACACATACTACAGCCTGAAAGACATCAAGGGCGAGGAAGAGCAGATTATGTTCATGCAGGTAATTGACGACGTTGAGACAATACAGCTAGTCAATGTTCCTTCTTGTGAAAAGGTTCTCTCTATTCCATCTGAAATAAACGGCGAGACAATATCTACAGACCTTAACCGTTATCCTGACGGTAAGGGAGGATATAACTACGTCATCAAGATGGGATATGCTACCAGCGACGAGAACGGAAACGTAATAGCAAGACTCGGATGGTACAACACAGCGCTTGAGCTCGACCACTATACTTCATTCAATCTCGGCACAGGCGGCGAGAACTTCCGACCGGGTCTTCTCGACGAAATGCTCAACCCTTACCTCTTTAATACAGACGATGAGCTTGAATATCTGTATTTCGCGAAAATCAGAAACACAAGTACCGGCACTATTGACGACGTGCTTGTAGTGGCAAACGAAAATGGCGACGTTATCCGCTCTTTCACTGCCGACGACACAAAGGGTGCTCTTTACACAGCAGCTATATTTGATGAAAACGTAGATGTTGCCCAGCTTGGCGTTTGCTATATGGACGATGACTACAACTATACATACGAATTCTATGACCTGCCGTTCAGTAAATTTGAACAGGGCGGCGACGGAACAGCAGAGAACCCTTATATCATCTCTACTGTAGGTGACTTGCTGCAGATCAACTCAAATGTTTCTGCTTACTATAAGCTGGCTAATGACCTTGATATGAGCAGCTATAACAGCTATTGGACTCCACTGAATACATTTACAGGTCAGCTTGACGGTGACAATCATTACATCAGCGGACTCAGTGTAAGCACTGACGGCTATGACGCAGGTCTTTTCTCTACACTTGGAGAAAACTCTGTTGTGAAGAATCTCATACTCATCAATCCTGAAATCAAAGTAAACGCAGACAACACTTATGCAGGTGTTCTTGCTGGTGAGGCAGGTGCTTCTACTATCGAGAACGTTCATGTATATGGCGGTAATGTTTATGACGAGGACGGTTCTGCTTCAGTTATGGCAGGTGGTCTTGTTGGTCAGGCTACATATTACGGCAGCTTTAAGGCTTCTTCTTTTGAAGGTAACATCAGCTTGACAGGTAGCAGCAACGTTGGTGGTATTGCCGGTGATGTACGTACATCAACCACTATTGACGGATGTTATGCATCCGGTACTTATGAGGCTTACAGATATCTTGGCGGTATAGCAGGTTATACTGGTTCTGGTTCAACAATCACTAACAGCCATGCTAATGTAGAGCTTACAGCAAGCAACACTGTTGGCGGTATCGTCGGATATGACTACGGTCGTGCTCTAATAGACAAATGCTATGTTGAAGGAACCATCCAGGGAACTACATCCCGTTCAAGCGGTATCAGCGTAGGTGGCATTGTCGGTTACCTTAACAGAGACTGGGAACAGTTGACAGGTACAGATTTTGCAAGCGTAGTATCTAACTGCGTCGCTATGGCAAACATTACAGTTCCTGAAGTTGACGAGACTGTTCATCGCATTATCGGTTCAAGTATCATCAATGAAGAGTGGTACGAAGGTGAAACTCCTGTTGCCGAAAAGGCAATCTCAAGCAATTACGCTCTGAATACAGTACTCGTTAACGATAATGCAGTTACTTCTGACGATGCAACAAGCACAGAAGGAGCTTCTATCGAGGCTTCAAACCTGACAAATACATTCTTCAGCGAGACATTAGGCTATGCATACGGAGAAGACATATCAGCTCCTTGGAAGGGAGAAACAGCACAGCCAATACTGTTCTTTGAGGATATAGCTACAGCTCTTTTTGTAAGTGAGGATGCTATTACTATGAATCTCGAAGATGGTTATAAACTTGATGTATATGTATATGGTGTAGACGCTAGCTCTCTCAGCATCAAGTTATCAGACTCTTCTGTTGCTGACGTAGAAACCGTAGCTGAAGAAGGAAGCTATGCTTGTCTTTCAATAACAGGAAAGAAGGAAGGCAATACTGTTCTTACAATCTCTGCTGGCGACCTCTCTGTTGATTGCAACATAACAGTAATTGGTGCTACAGCTATCAACAAGCCTTCAACATCAGCAACTAGTCTTGTAATAAAGGCTTATAAGGGCAATGTTACAGCAGCAGGAGCAGAAAGCATCTCAGTTTACTCTATAGATGGCATGAGAGTAGCTTCTACAAACGGTGACAGCGTAAGCACATCAGCTATCGGCAGTGGTGTTTATGTTGTTGTTGCTACAGATTCAGAAGGACACTCAGTGAAAGGTAAGTTTGTTGTTAGATAAGGTATTATAACAATACTTGTGACGACAATTATACTATATAAAGTTGACTGGCAAGGCTGTTAACGGCACTTGTCAGTCAACTTTCAAACGAAAAAGAGACATATCCCTATTGTTAGATATTATTCCTGGAGTAGTATTCTATAGATATAGTTTTGGCATCATTAAATTATTGACACTTGATATTCAGGAAACAAACATAAGAAAAAGTTTATAAAAATATTATATAGGAAAATGAAAAACTTAAAGAAACTCTTTATTACAGCTTTTGCGGCATTATGTATAGGTCAGAATGCCTTTGCCGTACCTGCATATCCACGCCCAATCACGGTGCGTCAGGCAGATGGTACGACTTTAACCATATTGTTGCGTGGTGACGAACATGGACATCTTACGCTTACAGAAGATGGCTATCCTTTGTATTATAATGTAAGCTCAGGCAATTATGAATATGCTACAATGGTTTCCGGCGTTATATCTGGAAGCGGAATCATTGCAAAAGACAATGGCTCAAGAAGCGATGAGGCAATAGCCTTTTTGCAGTCGCAGGACAAGGAAGCCATAATAAGTTCTGTAAAGACACTGCGTGAGGGTAATATAAAGAAAGCTCAGTCTATTAATAAAGTAAAGACTACAAATTACCCTTCGACAGGCGAGCAACACCCTCTTGTAATACTTGTGCAGTTTAGTGACAGGTCATTCTCATCGGTAGATGACCCAAATACATTTTTTACCAATATGCTTAACCAGGAGGGATTTACCTATTCTAACGGTGCAAACGGCAGTGTAAGAGACTTCTATGTGGCATCGTCAAACGGTAATTATCTTCCAACATTCGATGTTGCTGGTCCTGTTACGGTTTCCCAATCTTATTCTTATTATGGAGCGAACAACTCGTATACTACAGACTATAATGTAGGTTACATGATACGTGAGGCTTGTGAGGCTTTGGACAGCCAGTTAGACTTCTCTCAGTATGACAATGACGGTGACGGATATGTAGACAATATATATAATATATGCTGGTAGAGGCGAAGCCGATGGTGGAGGTGCCAATACAATATGGCCTCATGCCTATACATTGGCAGGTTGGGGACTGTCATATACTACAGATGATGGTGTGAGAATTGGCCGTTATACTTGTAGCAATGAGGTAAACGGCTTGATATCTTCACGTGACGTTCCTTGTGGTATCGGTACATTCGTGCATGAGTTTGGTCATATACTTGGTCTTGCAGACCATTATGCTACAGATTATAGTGAAGCACAATACGTTGATCCAGGAACATGGGATACAATGGCTTCTGGTTCATACAATAATAACAGTAACACTCCTCCTGCCTTTTCTGCCTTTGAACGTGCGGAACTCGGTTGGCTTGATTATACAGACCTTGACGTTACAGTTGACTCTTTTGTTACAGTGCCTGAGCTGCAGGCTTCCAACATGGCATACAGAATAACCAATCCTGACGATTCAAATGAGTATTTTATTCTAGAGAATCGCCAGCAGACAGGTTGGGACGCGTATCTGCCAGGACATGGCATGCTGGTGTGGCATGTAGATATGGACAGAACGGCATGGTATGGCAATACTGTCAACAACGATGCAGACCATCAGCGCCTTGACATTGTTGAGGCTGACAGAACAACGGGTTCAAATTCATATCCTGGAGACCCGTTCCCTGGAACATCAAACGTAACTACATTTGAATTCAATACCTGGGATGACGTTAAACTATTCGGATTCTCTTCTGTCGTTGAATCTGACGGTGAGATACGTTTCCTGACAGATGAATCTACAATTGAAATAAGCACTCCATCTTCATTGACTGTTTCTGACGTTGCCGACAGCAGCTTCGTGGCAACGTGGGGCGCTGTAGACATTGCTACACAATATTATGTTACTGTAAGCGCTGTAAACAGCGAAGGTACAAGAACGGCTGTCAACGGCTACAACGACCTGGTAGTTACAGATACCAACTTGACTGTAGAAAACCTTGAACCTGACACTCAGTATGAAATAGCTGTAGCTGCCGCAATAGGAAATGTTCGCTCAGAGACGGTTGTTGCAGAAGTACAGACCAATCAGGTGGAATTCGTAAAACGTAGACCAAGAAACATTGTGATTGATGAAATCACGACAAACAGTTTCACAGCGTCATGGGATGCCGTAGATGATGCTGAAGGATATATCGTAAACCTTACACGCCAGGGCATTTCAGAGACAACTGCAGAAAACGGTTACGATTTTTCTGATAGAGCTTCTGGTATGCCTGAATTGTGGGAAACAAATAATCCTACATGGGTCTCTGTCATTGGCAACTATGGCAAATCTGCCCCAGCAGTCCGTTTCAGTGCTGATGGTGACTATCTGCGTGTTGCATATCCTGATGTAAAGATTACAGGTATTCAGTTCTGGTGCAAGGCTTCAGGTAGCAATGCCGGTACTGTATATATAGAGACATGTAATGACGAGACATGGGAAGTGGCAGATTCTTTTGTACCTGAAACATCTTCTTCTACAAAGTCTTTCACTTTCAGTGCTTGTGATTCTGTGCGTATACGTTTTGCCCGTACAAACTACAATTTTACAATTGACGACGTTGTAGCAACATGCAATGCAATCTTGTATGAGTCCGTTAACGGTTATGAAAACCTCTCTGTAGGCAATATTCTTTCATATACATTCTATGGTCTTACTGAAAATGGTATTTACGGATTTACCGTACAGGGCACTAATGCTGAAGGCGAGACCTTGCAGTCAGAGCGAATTCTTGTAGACATGTCTGATTCTAATGCTTCTGGAATAAACAACGTTATAGTTGAAGACTCTATTGAAGCTGTGTACGATCTGTCTGGAAGAAAGATGACATCAGATGAACTTCCTAGAGGCATATATATCATAAAGAAAGGCAGAAAGACTGTCAAGGCAATAATGAAGTAATTCGCTCTATAGCCTGAAATCTATATATTTCCGCTTCTTCAATGTCATCACACATGGTGATAATGAAGAAGCGGGAATTTTTTTGTATATAAATATATATAAGGTGTGTATCGTTGATGTCATTGA